>DNGJ01000046.1 GCA_003486305.1 Cyanobacteria bacterium UBA11371 | reverse complement strand
TTTTTCTTACCAGAGTTGTAAATTAACAGCCGCGAGCGGGGTTTCAATTTGGGCAGACCCAGCTATTTTACCTAAGCTTAATCCCAAACATCCTCCCCAGGCGAGTAGCGATCGCCCTACTATTGTTGCAAGTTGTAACAAAAACTTCCACCTGAGCGCCTATTTAGTTGAAATTGGTGAACGATTAACCCATTGATCGGGAGTTATCTCACTATGTCTCTAAGCGATACCCAAGTTTACGTGGCGCTGGTTGTAGCCTTGATTCCCGCTATCCTCGCCTTCCGTTTGTCAACGGAACTTTATAAATAACCCCTCTTGAGGGCATGGGGCAAGCGAGCTTGCGAGCAAGCGGGCAATGGTTTGGCAATTATTATCTGCTCACCTGCTCCCTACTGCTCACCTGCTCGCTTGCTCCCCTTTGCTCTCCCTGTGTAGCGTGGGAGATCTTTCTGTGTGGGGATGTACTATCTGGCAGAAGTACCGTTCAACTGTTAGGATGTTGACGCTGCTAGCTTGCTGACGGCGGGGAGTGTGTAGTTCGTTCTCGCAATGTTTCGTCACAATCCCTTGCCAAAGCCAAGCGCGTAAGTGGCTATTGTTGGGCATTTACCCCAAAGGTTGTACTTTACGACTACCCGACCATGAACGCAACTCAACAGTCAAGACGCACCCTTCAAGCACCAGAACCTCGCCGCCATCGCCGAACTCACCAGCCGCGGCGCAGTCAGCCTTATAGAGCGATCGCTCTAGAAACATTTGCTAAGTTAGCGGTCAACGTTACCCTTTCTATCGCTGCTGTGACTGCTTTAGTGCAACTGCTACCGTATCACTTCTCTACCCAAGCCAAGTTGCGGGAAATTCGCGAGGAAGTCAAGCAAACGCAAGCGCGTGTCAATGGCTTGCAAAACGAATTTAAACGCGCCTTCGATCCGCAACAAGCGAAAACTGTGATGCAAAACAATAGCTACCTCGTCGATCCGACGCGGATTAACGTAGTGTTGGACAACAATCTTGAGCAACTAACCGAACCTCAAGATTGAAACGGACTCAGTAGCTCGTTTAACCAATTTTCTACTTGCTGGCGCAGACGTCCTGCTGCGCTAGCGCTTGAAGGGTTCGATGGAGATAAGTGTTCTCTTGCGCGTCGGTAATCGGCGATCGCGCAGTTCCAATCCCCCAGCAGGTGGTAAGTCCTACCCCGTTCGGCATAGACGTGACCTTTTAAGCATCCCAAGCGCAGGGCAAAGTCAAAATTATCAATTGCCTGTTCGTATTCTCCCATGTCGCGAAATGTAATTCCTTGGTTGATCCAAGCGCGGACATGGACGGGATTAAGGTCAATGGTTTTGTCGTAGTCTTCGATCGCTTCTTGTAATCTTCCTTGAGAAGCATAGTAATTCGCCCGATTGTTATAAGCACCCGCCAGATGGGGATTGAGGTGGATAGCTTGGTTATAATCAGCGATCGCCCTTTCTAATTGACCGCTCTGGAAATATGCTAAACCGCGATTGTTATAGTCGTTTGCATTCCCTGCTTTGCGATCGATCAATTGAGTCAGAATCTCAATTGTATTGCTATATTCCCCTTGTTGTGCTTTCTCCAGGGCAACCTGACGCAAGTGGTTTTCTTTTTCTAATCGACTTGCCGAAGAAACCTCTCTTTGGATAGATGCGGCATAAATTGCTTGCGGACTAAACCCTTGACTATGCTGCTGCTTTTGCTGAACGTGATGAGACGCCGCTGCTGCTAGAGGAACAGTCAAGCGACGCTGGTGTGTACCACTGTCTTGATTGTTGAGAGAAAAGCGAGCGTTCATGCGATCCTTTTTTAGCGGTGGTTTATTAGTTCAATTTATGAATGTTCAGAGTTTTATTACTCTGCCAATGTGTCACTTGCTGATGTGTCTTAGGGTAGAAACCTCTGTTTGGTAGAGAATCTGTAAAAAGACAGATGATGCAAGTGAAACGGAGAAGGGTTTGATTTACCCAATATCAACTACAGTCTCTTACTTCAAGATTTCTGAAACAGATCTAAGTTTTTGTGCCTATAGGTAATCTTTCCTAGCGATCGCATATGTAATAAACAATCGCTGATGCACCTAAAACAGAGGTAAAATCCAACGGATAGACACTATCTGTAATCCATCCGTTAAACACTTAAAAAGATTCCCATGACAACGGCAACATCCTATACCAATGCCCCAGATGTATCCGCAGATGACTATCTGGTTGTTGGTTTGGCGACCTGTTTCATTAAAGAAGACGGAGAAGTACATCAGGTTCCCATTGTAGAACCGATTCCCTCAGCAGCTTTGGAAGCAATTGTTAAGGGAATCCCAACTTCGTATCAAATGGCTATCGGGACAACCTTGGGCGCGGTTTTAGCAGACGATAGACTGCTTGTTCCAGCAGAGTTTCCCGCCCAGGCGCAGTTTGGGGCGGAGTTTGTGGAACGAGCGATCGCCTGCGTCCGCACCTACAAGCGCTTTCCCGCTGCCAAAAATATTATTCCCCCAGGGTCTATAAAAAATGACTTCAACTACTCGATAGACCGCAAGCGCGTGCTAAACTCCCAGCGCATCGTCAAAACCGAGGACAACGTCAAACAGCACGAGTACACCCACAAGGTGCTATAGAGCAGGTGAGCTATAGAGCAGGTGAGCAATGTAGGGGCGGGTAATACCTGCCCAATCTGGGGAACCAGGAGATATTTCGTTAAACCCGCCCCGCCCCCGATGCCCAATTACCAATTACCAATTACCAATTACCCAAGTTAAACATGTTAAAACTATACGGCGGTGCCCGCAGTCGGGCTTCAATTGTGCAGTGGTATCTAGAAGAAATCGGCGTTCCTTACGAGTTTGTGCTGTTGGACATGCAAAATGGAGAACATCGGCAACCCGAATTTCTGGCGATTAATCCGATGGGGAAAGTCCCCGCTATTGTCGATGGGGATGTTAAACTTTGGGAATCCGGAGCCATTTTGTTGTATTTGGCGCAAAAGTATGGTAAAATGAACGACTCGTTAGAGAAGCAAGCCGAGATTTACCAGTGGGTGCTGTTTGGGAATGCGACATTAGGGCCTGGGATATTTGTGGAAGCAAGTCGCGATCGCGAAACACCCCGCCTGCTGACTCCCCTAAACGAACTGTTTGAAAAACAACCTTTTGTGTTAGGCGAAGAATTCAGCGTTGCAGATGTAGCAGTCGGGTCGATTTTAGCTTACATCCCGATCATGCTCAAGCTTGATTTGAGCGCCTATCCCGCTGTTTTAGACTATATTAAGCGCATGACCGATCGTCCCGCTTACCAGAAAGCGATCGGAGCAAGAACTGCGGCTTAAACGCGATTGTCCTATAAACGTAAAAAAATTGGCAAAAGTACGCAGAGGGGCTTTCTCTCTGCGTACTTTTATGTTTAACTGACATCCTGCATCAGTAGTTCCACCCTTAAGGGTGGGGCTATACAGACAAAGTCCGCCTGCGCGGACTGGAAAATTCAACCTACATGCTCGAACTCATTAGCTTACGCTAAGGAGAACGAAGAGACTGAGGCTTACGCCTCATATTAAACCTGGTGCAAGCTTTTCGTTTAATCCAATTGTTCGCAACAGAATCGTTTAAAGAATCATGACAGAATTGTTAACGCATCTTCCTAACTGGAACGCCCTCGCCGAACGTTCGCTTGCTGGTGAATTACTTACGAGGGATGAAGCACTTGCAGTCCTGCGCGCCCCTGATGAAGTAATTTTGGAGCAATTAGCGGCGGCGTATCGAGTACGGCGTCATTATTGGGGAAATAAAGTCCGGTTGCACTTTCTACTTAACGCACAGAGCGGTTTGTGTCCGGAAGATTGTCATTACTGCTCTCAGTCTAAAATTTCGACAGCAGAGATTGAGAAATACCCGCTTTTAGCAAAAGAAAATATTCTGGAAGCTGCCGGACGTGCGGCACAATTAAAAGCGGGCACTTTCTGCATGGTTATCTCTGGGCGATCGCCGGGAGAGAAAGTTTTTGGCAAAGTTTTAGAAGCGGTAAGGGAAATTAAAGCCAATTACGACCTCAAAATTTGCGCTTGTTTGGGTTTATTGAGTGAAGAGCAAACGCACAGATTAGCAGCAGCAGGTGTAGATCGAGTTAATCACAACCTCAATACTTCAGAAGATTATCATGGGGAAATTTGTACGACGCATAATTTTAGCGATCGCACTCAAACCGTCGAAAATGTAAAAGCAGCCGGAATCACCACTTGTTCTGGGGGAATTCTCGGCATGGGCGAATCGGATGACGATGTAATTGATTTAGCATTGTCCTTGCGGAAATTAGATGTTACCAGCGTGCCGATTAACTTTTTAATTCCGATTCCCGGTACGCCATTTGAAGCGTTGGAAAAACTAAATCCGCGTCAATGCTTGCGGATTTTGTGTTTGTTCCGGTTTATACTGCCATCTCAAGAAATTCGGATAGCGGGGGGAAGGGAAGTGCATCTGCGATCGCTCCAACCCCTGGGACTTTATCCAGCCAATTCGATCTTTATTGGCGATTACTTAACCACAGCCGGACAAGCTGCCAAAATGGACTTAGAAATGATTCGCGATGCTGGGTTTGTTTTAGAAGCACCCGATGGTTCTATTTTAGAAGGAAATCCATTAGAGGGAATACTAGAAACCCATTCTAATCCTACGTTTGTTACTACCAAAAAGTAATCTGTAGCGGCTAGGAAAGAAACCCGGTTTTTTAGAAAAACCGGGTTTCTGCGTGATTAGCGAATCCATGTCCATAATTGTTACGCAGATTTGCTTAGACAAAGAATTCGTATTGGTACGCAAGATTTACGCATTGCTGCGATCGCAATCTGTAGAAACGGTATTATGGTAACGCCAAATCGACGGGATTTTGAACGAGTTCCCGGTTTGGTGTTTGAAGATTGGAGTATCGCTTAATTTCAGCCAGTCTTCGGAGGCTGATTGTCAACGATCCTGGTAGGGGCACGGCGGGAGAAAACCTTATCGTTAAGAGCAAAGCTTATTGATGCCGTGCCCCTACAACCCTTATTTTACTCTTCCCCGTTGTTCGAGTTTTATGGGGTTTTCGCTTGTAATTAAGCTCAATGCTGTTGATATCGCCAACCAATCTGGCTAGTATTCCTGTTGTCGCCGATGCGCTGTTTCTGGTGGAATTTGGGGGGATGGAAGAGTGCGATCGCTACTCAATTTGATTGGCTGATGGGGGTGCGATCGCATTTACAAGGGATTGTAACCTTAAGTAAGTAAAGGAAAGCTGGGTTAACGCCGTGATGATCTATCTATAGCTGTTGCTGCGCTTATAATCCCCCATATCCATACAATAAAATAAATAGGAAGGCCAATAATAGCTCCAATGCCTGTTATAGTTAGCAGTATTGCAACGAATATGAGTATGATCTGAATTATTCCCTGTACTATTTTCCCAACAATTAAAGTACCTACACCCGGAAAGAATATATTTATGATAATTCCTGCTACTTTCATCTATTTCTCCCTACTGATAAAGACTTAAAAGGCTTTTATAAGCAAATTCATCAATCTATTTTCTTTTCACTCACCACTTTACGTAGAGCCTTGACAGCATTATCAAGTCCTGTTTCCATCATAGTTCCACCCGTAAACTTAACCAGCTCTGTAGAATTTACGATAACCTCAATACTATCGCCACTTGATACAGCCAGCTTGAAAAGTTGTGCGTGCTTCATCAGTTCATTGTTTGGCAAAGTGTAGTTAGTTGATGCTTCACGGGTCGAGACGGCTACTACATCTCTATAGTGAAACTCATCATCTTGTTCATTAAGAGGTACACCTCTTATGAAGTTGTAGTCACACTGATAGGAGCTAAGCTTATGGTCTGTTAAATGGACTACCGTTACAGAATTAATGCTGAATCGAATGCGCTCATCCTTGCCCTTCTTCCAAGCAAGCTCATCACTTGGAATGCCGTTGATCTGCCACAGGATGGGACCACGAATTACAATAGAATCCCTGATCAGTTCAGATTTATCTATATTGAGACGTTCTAGCGATCGCTTCTTGAGTTGTTGAATATCATCAATCAGCCAAGCATCTATCGTCTGATCGCCAGGAGCATCTATCAAAGGCTTAAACTCAAGGAACAACCATACTCCTCCTGCAATCAAAAAAATTAAGCCTATTGCAGATTGCGACAATAAGATCAGTAGTCCAAGTACGATTAGTATGATTGGCCCCTTTAGCTTTGGCCTTGCAAAATATTTCCGAATTTTATTTCGCTTATCATTTTCTGAAATACTCGTAGTCAGTGAGGCACTATAAGGTTCTGCCATCGTAAATTTCTCCATTTATGAAATTTGCGCGACAAGCGCTGCGTACAATTGGTTATCAGGCATTGGTAATTTTGACAGTAATGCTCGTAATTTATCGATATTAATGTTACAACCAAAGGCATTCTTAATCAGATCTATGACAAATGGTGGAGGATAATTTTTTATTCCATTACCGTTGTAATAATCGTCTCGAACAAGCGCACGAAACAACTGAACAGTACCGTCTGATTCACCCATAACGGTGGCTGAATTGAGTAACTCATCTACGGCTTCAATTTCACGGCGAATTAATATCTTTGGTCGTCTACCTTTGAGTAGCGCTAGTGCCAAGTAATAGTAGGCATCACTCATTGAAGCCTCTATTTCAATAACATCCTTAAATACACTTATTGCTTGCTGATAAGATTTTGCTTCCAGCAACTGAATTCCCTGATACAACAGGACAGTAGGGTCTGGCTGATCGTAATTTTGAAAATTTATGTTGAGTTGCCGATCAACACGCTGACCTCGCTGGTCGTAGCTTGCCATAACTTTTAGTCGCAATATAGCGGGAAGGAAGATATATTAATCCTTATAAGAACTTTTGAACTAGCTCAGCAACCTGTATTAAAGCTGTTAAAATACCGCCAGCTTCAGCTACTCCCTTTAGGTAATCTTTTGCTTTGTTAATGTGATCCAATATAGTGTTCTTGCTTGGCTCAGGCTTGCTAGCTTGCTGAACAGCCTTCGTGATTTCGTAATCTACATCTGTGGCTACTTCAGTATCAATAACCTGAGCATCTCTAGCTTTTTTTACCTCCGTTTTGAGCTTCTCCAATTCACTAACAAGATCTGCTCGGTTGTGGACAGCACTAAGATTGATGTCACCAGCAGCGTTATACTGATAACTTACTTTTTGACCACGCTGGTCGAAAACTGACATGCTCCTGACTCCTAATAGGGAACGTTATTCTAGACGTGACTTACCTTGAAATAATGCCTGCTCTTACCTAGCGAATAGTCGTAAAACCGATACTTCGCCTTCTTCTAGTGGCTTTCTCTCTGCTTTACCGTCTTCCTTCCGCTTACTGCACCTTCAATCTCGCTTATTCTTTACTCAGCCTAAACTGGCTAAAACTAGCTGTCTCCTGATAAGTATTAGTAACTGTGTTAGAATTACATCAGTAATTTTCCGTACTTCTAGCTATGGCATCGGCTAATGAGCAGTTTACCCAGGCGGTGAACCACTGGGACTTGGAAACGCTATACGCAGATTTGGCATCTGCTAAGGGGAAGCGTTTGACACCTGTGGAGAAGCTGCACCTACGGGGGTTGCTTTGTGGCTACAGTCCAGCTGAAATAGCTGAAAGGCTTGGTAAGGATGTTAAGGGAGTTGAAACCGATCTATGTGCCACTATTTACAGGTATGTTAAAAGTCTGCTGGATAAATGTCATGAGAAGATAGGAAATTGGAGAAATATTACTGAATGGCTTGAGGATGCTGGATATAAATCTCAGCCAAATGCTCAAGTGCCAGTTAATAGCTTGCTACCTGGAAATAGTGTAGTTAATATAACTAATATAACTATTGATAATAATCAAATAGTATTTCTGATTAACCTAAGAATACCAACATCAAAAATTTCAGAACTGTCAATACAAGACCTAAATCTTGACGACAGCGCTGGTAAATAGAGTTTTTTACTATTCAACTGCGTAGTATGGTGAAGCTGCTGACGGCGCTGAAGCGCCTACTACGAACGGTGCGATCGCATCTTTATATTCAGTCCGGTAGTAGAGACGTTACATGTAACGTCTCTACTACGGTTAATGGTGTTGTAGGGGCTACTTTTACAAGTTTCCTTCGATCAAAAGCGAATTGTATTGATAAACCCGCCCCCCGCGCGATCGCATCCTCTATAAGCTTAAGAACGCATAGATACTAAATATCGTGAACTGGTGCGTTACGCGATCGCGCTTCGCACCCTACAAATATCGTGAACTGGTGCGTTACGCGATCGCGCTTCACACCCTACAAATCAAGTGACTTGGATTTCACAGCCCGCGAAGGCGGGCTTTGTTTGTGTAGCCCCACCCTTAAGGGTGGGGGCGTTTGACAAAATTGGCGAAGGTATTGTCTAAAAAACCGGGTTTCTGGCGTCCAAAAAAAGCAGCTACCCCGTCTCCAGAGTAGCCACCTATTTTTCTTTTAGATAATCCTGTTATCGGTTTATCTGAAACCAACTGCTGCTTGCCATACGAAAGCCAACAGCAAGAAAAACACGGGAATTACAGGTAGAACATCTACCAGGGGGTCGAAAATCGAATAAGCTTCAGGCAGTTTTGCCAACAACAGCGCTGCTTCCATGAATTATGTTTCCTCTCCAACACAGCTTTTTTCATAATTGTCGTATATCTTAACATGCTATGCGGCTTATGAATCGGGTTCAGGCGTAAGCCAATGACCAAATTCTTCCGCAAAGCGATCGCTCATTATCGCTTCCCTAATCCTCTGCGTAAAACGGATTAGTTCGGTAATGTTGTGTATCGATAGTAACGTGTATGCCAAAATTTCCCGTGACTTCACCAAGTGGCACAAATAAGCACGGCTAAAGTTTTGGCATGTATAACAAGGGCAACTCTCATCTAAAGGTGTAAAATCTTCCTTAAATTGAGCGTTTTTGAGGTTCCACCTTTCCCCACTTACCATCGCCGTGCCGTGTCTCGCCCAACGGGTGGGAATCACGCAATCGAATAGATCGACACCAGCAGCGATCGCTTGCGCCATTTCCCGATATGTCCCCACCCCCATCAAATATCGCGGCTTCTCGAACGGCAAAATCGGTGTAGTAACTTTTACAATCTTTTCTATCAGTGCCGCTGGTTCTCCTACACTGACGCCACCTATCGCATAACCTGGTAAATCCAAGTCTACCAAAGCTTTTGCAGCTTCTTGCCTTAAATCCCCGTACACCCCGCCTTGCACAATTCCAAACAATGCCTGATCCGCACGCCCGTGTGCCTTGATACATCGCTCTAGCCAGCGGTAAGTCCGCCCAGTTGCCGCTTCCACCTCTTCTCGACTCGCTGGGTAAGGCGGACATTCGTCAAATGCCATAATTACATCCGCCCCCAGCGCGTTTTGAATCTGAATCGAGCGCTCTGGGGTTAATTCGATTACCCGTCCATCATACGGTGACTTAAATTTTGCACCTTCTTCAGTAATTTTACGCATCTCGCTTAAACTGAAAACCTGGAATCCGCCCGAATCGGTGAGCATCGGGCCATCCCATCCCATAAACTTATGGATTCCACCCCCACTGGCTACAATATTTTCTCCTGGTCGCAGGTGGAGGTGATAGGTATTCGCTAATACCATCTGCGCTCCCGTATCCCGTAATTGCGCCGGGGTCACGGTTTTGACGGTAGCGAGGGTTCCCACGGGCATAAAGCGCGGTGTTTCTACAATTCCATGTGGCGTAGTAAAAACACCTACACGCGCCTTAGTATGGCTACAGCGAGCCTGACATTGAAAAGAAAATTTGTCGATCAAATTAATTCAAACCGGCTGATATTTGGCAAAATATGGGAGCGGGCATTTGTAATTCTCACCCGCACACCTGTTCTAGATTAAAAAGGCTCATCATCTTCGTCAATTTGCAGATCCCACTTACCGGAGAGGACTTGATCGACGACTGCATCTAAGGCGGCGGCATTAAATTTGGCGGTGCATCGCTCTTGCAGGGAATTTGAGAGAGGAATCAAGCGCAAGCGACGACTATCTTGAACTAGATCGAAATAGCTTTCGCAATCTGAGGATTGTTTTAATTCCAGATAATCAAAACTATAGAGATTCAAATAAAGCGCACGGTTAGCAACTAAGGTAGCGCGCTTTGGATCGGCAAAGACTTCTAGCACGTATCCTTCTCCCTGACTCTGCAAGCGTTCGTCCTGGATGTGGAGATAACGGACGTGGTGCAAATCGGCTAGCAGTCGATGCATGTCCAGCTTATTAACAACAATGCCCGTATCGATAATACACGGAGCAGGCAGCTGAGTAGGGGATGGATCGTGTCGCATAAAGATAAAGACCTTTGGCCTTAACGCGCCTTGATATTGGCAGGGAATTGGTAGATACAACAACAGGGTCAGACCCTACAGGCTTGCCTTAAGATTAAAAACATCGAGCAACCTAAACAAGGATGTCTCAAATTTAGGGTATGGGTTTGGCGAAGACTTGTAGAATCGGCTTTAATTCCAGAATAGCTGGTATGTCCGAAATAATCACTATGTTATTTGGAGAATTTATCACCGCTTCGTGATGGAATTTACCTACTTGACGGCCTCGAATTTAGCTATTGTGATACACGCACTGGCGTAGCGATACGGTAGGCGGTAGGAGTGTGACGGTGAATCATCGACGCTTGGAACAATCGAAAAGCCCATTTTGGCAAAGACAGGGGGCGGCACTCGCCGCCGCGATCGCATTCTACACCTGTCTCCCCGTGCCCACGAGTTGGACGCTAGCCTTCCGAGGAATGGCGCGCCTCGCCCCTCTGATCGGATTGATGATTGGGGGATTGTTGGGATTGTTGGATTTTGGCTTGCAACAGCTGGGAATGCCTGTCCTCACCCGATCTGCCCTCGTAGTTGTGGCGTGGATCGCTTTGACTGGCGGACTGCATCTCGATGGAGCGATGGATACAGCAGATGGACTGGCAGTTCAAGATCCCGAACGTCGCTTAGAGGTAATGTCAGATAGCTTGACGGGGGCGTTTGGGGCGATGGCAGCGATCGCACTATTACTCCTCAAAACCACCGCCCTCAGCGATCTAGAATCCTATCGCTGGCTGGTTTTAATGGCAGCAGCGGGCTGGGGCAGGTGGGGACAACTCGTAGCAATTATTTCTTATCCCTACCTCAAAGCAGAGGGCAAAGGCGCGATTCATAAGGAATCGATTCATTCCCCCAACGATTTGTTGCCTGGGCTGGTGCTATTGTTGGCACTAAGCGCCTTACAAATCTTCCTCGATCGACGTAATTGGATTTTAGGCGCTGGCATGACCTTTGGTGGCGGAGCGATCGCAGTTCTCACAGGTGCTTGGTTCGATCGTAAATTAGGCGGTCATACCGGCGATACCTACGGCGCTGTCGTCGAGTGGACAGAAGCTTTTTTACTCTGTCTGCTAACTGGACTCTAAATTTGTGGAGAAGACGAGGAGAGCTAATGGCTAATTGCTAATGGCTAATTGTCTAACCGAAAAATATTCGCATGAGCAACGAGCAATTAGCGATGCGAGCAAGCCATTATGGTTGTAACTAGCAACTTGAGTTAGTTACATCAAGGGATAGCTTTTGCCGTCTTGAACAGTAGCCATTAGCCATTACCGCTTGATGTAACTAGCAACTTGCGTTATTACTGAACGGGCCGCAATCGCGTTACCTTCAGCTTAAATTCACCCCCTGCGGTTTCGCCGAAGGCTCGTACCCGGACAATATAAGTTCCCCCATCTTTAATGCGGGTGAATAAAAGCGAATTGGTGCTGCCATCTGGGCCATCATCATTTTCCGCTACCGTTGCGCCGTCTTTTGATAGCAGCGTCACAATCGTATCAAAGCCCTCAGAAGTTAGATCGATCGCTACATTGTCTCCCGCAGTCAGCGTTACCGTATAGTCGCGGGCAAATCCGCCTTGTCCGGTGGGAATATCTTTATCTGAGAGGTTACCGCTCACCTCGCCACCAGGGGGTAAAGGCTGTGGATTATACGCCTGACATTGTTGAGCGCGCACAGAGCCAGCACACAGACTGAGCGCCAGCAAGGTGGCTGGAACGATCGGGAAAGATCTAAACCGAGTAGCGAAAGCTTGAATCATGATAAACCGCAGTATTTCGGCAAAAAAAGCGTAAGCGTGTCAATTATAAAGGTCGGTGTTTAGACTTTCTTTGATTGGCAGCAGCCGCAGCTTAAATTTATCTAAAAATTATCGGGGAGAAACATTCTGCCCTGAAGCAGCGATCGCTACCAAACCATACACCCTTATCCCTTGTCGGCGCAACACATCAGCCGCCGCCCGCGCCGTCGCCCCAGTTGTGTAAATATCATCTAATAGCAGCACGCTTGCAGCAGAACGTGACTTTTGTAACCTTTTCCCCACAGCAAAAGCGCTTTGAAGGTTTTTCTCCCGTTCTGCTGCCTTTAGTGTAAACTGAGCTTCTGTTTCCCGGACTCGTTCCAAGCCGTGTCGCTGTAAGGGTAATCCCGTTACTTGACAAAAACTTTCTGCCAGCAATTCGGCTTGATTATATCCGCGCTGGCGTTGCTTGCTGGCGTGGAGGGGAATCGGAACTACGATTAGTTTAGTATCCCCAGCCAGACCAGAATTGAGCCATGCTTTACCGAGCCACTGTCCCAAGGGTTGGGCGATTTGGGGTTGATTATCGTATTTCAGCACGGCGAGCGATCGCTTCACCGCACCGCCATAGCTAC
>DNGJ01000352.1 GCA_003486305.1 Cyanobacteria bacterium UBA11371 | reverse complement strand
TCCAGCGCTTGCAGAGCAAGTTGAGCAGAACTAAACCGCTGCAAGCGATTTGGATGTGTTATTTGCTTGAGCCATTGGATAAAACTAGCAGAAAGATGCGTCACATCTTCAAACTGAATTTGCAGATCTTCTTGCAACAAATCGGCGGGATGTGTCCCCGTCACCAAGTAAATTAAAGTGGCTCCCAAACTATAAAGATCCGAAGCCTCAAAGGCACGTCCGCTAAATTGTTCGGGTGGCATGTAACCATAGGTGCCGACAATCGTTATCGTACCTGTTTTCTTTACAGTGGTTTGAACTGAACCAAAATCAACCAAGTATAAGTTTCCCACTTGATGGGCAGTGCGATCGCTTGTTAATAAAATATTGCTGGGCTTGATATCGCGATGAATCGCGGGCGGATTGCGCGAGTGCAAGTACGTCAATACATTCAGTAACGCTTTAGCGATTTGTTTCACCTCTAATTCACTAAATGTTCGCCCTTGTTTAATCCAATCTTGTAGCGAGGTGGCATCAATATAAGTTTGCACGAGTACAAATCCTCGACATTTGGGCAAGTTTAATTCAAAGTAATCTTGATAGCGAGGAATTGCGGCATGACATAGAGATTTGAGGGTTTCGGCTTCTCGTTCAAATAATTTCAGATCGTCCCAACGGAAGTCGCTGTTAAAAATCAGAATTTTAAGTACAACAAGTTCCTGGGTATGTAAATCTTGAGCCAGCAAGGTACGCCTAGAGGCGTTGCGTCCCAATTGACGTTGGATGCGATAGCGATCGCGTAATATCTGTGGTTCAAAGTTAGTATTTGTCATTAATCCCCCTTTCCTGACACAAGAATTGTCCCGTATCTAATCTAGGATTGGGATCGAGTGAGAAAAATATGCACAGGACTTACGCACGCGAGGTCAAAAACCTGGTTTCGCGCTGAGCTTTTGGCTCTTGCAGTTAAGAGCAATGGGGATTAATCCAGAGGAATTTGAATGATATCTTGTGGGCGGTGAGCGATCGCCAGGTTTTTATTTAGATTTTAGTCTTGGAGTAACTTCGGAAATATAAGTTTCCATATCTTCGCCTTTTTGCCATTTCACCCACGCGCTCATTAGCAAATTTACCAGTTCGGATTTATCGATTTCAATACCCCGCCTTTGAAGTTGCAGCAAGGCTTCCTCCACGTCCAAGTCAGTTTCTCGCTTAACGTAGAAAGTTCGACCGATCCACGCTTGGTCGGAACGCTTCCCAATTGCAGGTCTGCCCCTCTTCTTGGGTTCGCTTTTAGTTGTTGGCACTGTTTCAGGTTTTGATTCCTCTACCTTAGCTTCGCCTTCTTCAGATGGAACGTTTTCTTGCATTCTGCTAGCGATCGCTTTTTTCAATGGATTCTCTTTCATAACAGAATCTCTTTGCCCAGCAATTCAAATTCCAATATGGACGGCACTGGTAGTTTTACCGACACCGCCTTTGGCAGAAGTGCAGGTTACTAGCATCGGGATTCGCTTATGCTGTACCAGCACTGTAACCTGAATTGTTGCCAATGTCTATTTGCGAATTGTCGGAGATTCACCCAATATAAATTTTCACCAATGCAAAAAGGTGAATTAACAAAAATATAACAATCCTAATTTTCACCAATGTCTATTGTTGAATTGCCGAACATTTGCTATTATGCAGCATACAAGTAATCGCGCCGCGTAGAGGATCTCGAACATCCCCTACACGACGACTTCCCCCTAATTGGACTAGGAGGCTAAATTATCATGGCAAACTTTGGTATCGGGTGGGGAACGTTGCTAAGTTCCCCGCCGCAGTTGGTGTACTCGCAAACTCGCTCGCTTGTGCCTGGAGGAGGTGACACTTTACCGTCGTTCATTTCGGCTGCGGATAGTCTACCTGGTTCGACGGGCGACTATGAATCTGTGAGGGTGGTGATTTATGGCTCACCATACGGAGTCAGCTACACCATTCGCTGGCTGTACGCGCTCAGGTTCGCTTTTATGAACAGGGTGTAGGGGATAGGGTGTGGGGTGTGGGGACTCCTCCTTGAAAGAAGGAGTTTCTTCTAAGAACGACGTATTTCTTGCGCTTTGCGTATCGAAATACATTTTCTTCTTTTTTCCCCTTAAAAGAGGAGGCTTGTGACCAATCTTCGGGGCAGGTTTTTTCCCTACACCCCACAC
This sequence comes from Cyanobacteria bacterium UBA11371, assembly GCA_003486305.1. Taxonomy (GTDB): domain Bacteria; phylum Cyanobacteriota; class Cyanobacteriia; order Cyanobacteriales; family Aerosakkonemataceae; genus Microseira. Next base: position 1,336 of record DNGJ01000352.1, on the reverse strand, counting down.
CCTACACCCCACACCCTGCCCCGAAGGGGCTTTGGTCAACGAGTGGAGCTTTCTCATGCCTGCTCCTAATGGGGAATACATGAGCATCGTTACCAAGCGCATCCCGCTCAATCGCATCACTTAATCGGTAGCCAAGCGAAACTTTGGTAACAACTTTGTAGCAATGCTGGCGATAGTTTTAGCTGCATCGGAAGCGATATTGCCTTGCGGCTAGCTACGCGATCGCCAGTTTCTTCCGTAAATTAGTAAGGAACGACTATGACCAACAGCAATGGGCTTAACGGCGACACGCCTTAACCCGATTGAATAACAGAATTACAGCGGTTTGCAAGCGCGATCGCATTAGCATCTGCGAAGCTTTTCCCATTAATCAGCAACGGACTTTTTCGCCATGACTCGCTCTTTGAAATGAGCAGCTTGCTCGCGAATTGAGGGAATTTCAGTACCAGCAACGCGCTCTGCTTCGCTTGCCAATCTTATCGCTTCTTCCAGGTTGTTCTCTACCTCAGCTAGCTCAGCCAAACACAGCAGCACGCTAGCCATCGTATCGGGACGACTGATTTCTTTGCACAGTTGAAGACATTCTTGATAATGTTGTCTGGCTTGCTCGTATTCTCCTTGTAGAAAGTGCCATCGCCCCAAATTAAGCAATGGGTTAGCTAGATAGTAACGATACCGATTGATTAAAGCATTATATCGTTGTACAGATAGATTCAACTCGCGGTAACTTGCAGAAAAATCCTGCAATTCAAGATAAAGCGCTCCCAGAGCATTGGGCAATTCTGCTTCGTGAAAAGCCCAGTTTTCGTTGACAGATGCTTGAGTGCGATTAGCTGTTACAATATCTAGAGCTTTGCGATAGTTTTTCAGGGCAGAGTCTAGATTCCTCTGACGATGGGACAGCACTCCCAAATATCGCATCAACCGACACTGTCCTGGGGCATGTTCGATTAATTCATATTTTTGTAGCGCTTCATTAAAGTATTTTTCGGATGTGATAAAATCTTCCCATTCCATGCAAACCCATCCCAGTTCGCTTAAAAGCTGCGCTTGAATGGCAATGTTATCTACCGCTTTAGCCGCTCTAAGTACGATATTTCCACATCGGAAATAGTCATTCCAATATCCTAAAAACCACAACTTACCGCTGGCTTTTTCCCAGACTTGATACAGGAATTTGAACGAGCGATCGCTTTCCCCACTTTGCCCCAAACAAATCCTTTCAAAGTCTCGCAATAAACTAAATAAATTTGCCCTTTCCTCAAGGATTGTTAAGTCAATTGCCGTCATAATTACCTTCCCTTTAGCTAGATAAAATGACTGGATGCAGAGCATC
>DNGJ01000525.1:1205-4766 GCA_003486305.1 Cyanobacteria bacterium UBA11371 | reverse complement strand
GTCTAGCTTGCACTCGCCGGTTATTACTTCGACTGCGGTGTATACGATGCGGTTTTCCAAACCTAGCAGTAAGTCTAAATTTCTTAGACCAAAATCGGCATCTACAACAACGACGCTACGACCTTGTTGAGCCAGCGCCATGCCAATATTGGCAGTACAGGTGGTCTTACCCACTCCTCCTTTGCCAGATGCGATGACTATAATACGACCCATAACGGATTTTGGATTTGCTAATTGCTAATTGCTAATTGCTAATTCTCACCTGCCCACTTGCCAATTATTGCGGTCTGGTAAAACCTGCTGCTTTGGCGATGCGAATGCCTGTTGGGGTGACGTAAGCGACTTCTGGGAAAAATTGGGCGGGTGGTTTTTCGGGTGCCCTTGCTAGGTAATCTGCTATTCGCAGTTGGGTAGGTTCCATTTGCAGCGCCATAATTAAACATCCGGTATTGCCTTTAGCACCGGCGTGGGCGACGCCCCGCAGCCTGCCCCAGACTAGAATATCCCCATCGGCGACGACCATACTACCGGGGTTGAGGTCGCCCAAGATGACTACGGTGCCGGGATGGCGAATTTCCATGCCAGAGCGGAGGGTAGTTTCTAAGTATAGCGGTTCTGCCATTGCTTGTCCGGGGGTAGCAATGGGCTGATGCAGAGATGCGATCGCCGAGTGTTGTTCGACGCAGTACCCCGCAGTTGCTGCTGCTACGGCTGTTTGGCGGCGACTGGTATGAATTTTTGCCAGATTCAGTTGGTATTCCCCCAAGGCGTCGGCAACTTCTTGCAATTGCCGTCCGTCCAATAAGCGATTTTGCGCCATTAGATCCACGGGGGTGTTTGCTTGCCAAAAGCGATCGCCACCGCCGAGACGCTGTTTTAGTTGTTGCCAAATTTCTGACCAAGCGTGAGCCGCATCTTTTGGATAGGTGTCGGGTGGCAATATCAACACCAAGCGTCCTTCCTCGCTTTTGAGCTGGACAGAGAGGCGTGGGTCTACTTCCTCTTGGGTAGTGGTAACCGTCTCCACCCTTGACGGCACTGAAGAATCAACAGTCATGAACGATCTGCCTCTTCGGCTACGGACAAATTTACTATATTACGACCCCGTGCAAATGTGAACAAATCTCGATCGGTCAGACCCCATGTTTTTCCATGCCCAACTGCTTCCCACAGAACCTGGAACGCTGCAATTAATATTTTGGCTGAAAAATTAACAACATACTTTGGGGGGCACCCGCATCGCACCCTCTGTTTGCGCGCATCTCGCGCCCCGTAATCCCCTGTCATTGATGGGGGGTAGTTTCCAGCTTGTACAAACGATATTGAATCACTCGATCGAAATCTCTTGTTTCTAATTTTTCTCCTTTTGGAAACAGATCTTTCACAGTAGCGACTAATCGATAATTTTTTATCATATCTTTTAATCCCGCGCGAAGTTCAATCGGCCCCGGTTGCCCAGAAAAGTCATAAAAAGACGGTGGATTTTTTAATTCCTTTTCAATTGGTGGAGCTAGAGGTGTTTCTATTATCCACTCTGGTGGGTTTGCTTTTAACTCAGCAACTGCTTCGCGAGCATCAATTAGCGTCACGGCATCGGCATATGCTACATCAATTTTTGTGGGATTTTTGCAGTCTAATAAAGTATATAAAATCGGGGCTGAACCGTAGATAAAGCAAGAGTCACCAGGCTTAATATATTGCCGCAGCATACTGAAAGCAGTTGCTTTTTCCTTGGTAACTGTAATAAATTTTGTCATCGGGTGATTCAAGCTATAGTTAGCTTGTTTGTAAAACCCGAGATAAATCTCTTCTTGTCCTAGAGAATGAGTAATAATTTGGCTGGAAAATACAGCGATCGCTACTAATAAAAATGCGGTTGCTAGTCGTTTTTTCCAGCCATGAGGAATTTGAGTAGATGCGATCGCTACTAGCATGACTAGGGCAATCAACATCCTTATGGTGACATAGCTGCGACCCACCCACGACATTTGCATCGACCAAACTGTTCCCAAGGTCAACGCTACCAAAATTGAAAATATTGGCGCTGATAAGCCTAAAAAAGCTTCGGTTTTTGTTGGCAACACACAAAACATTAACAAAGCTATACTCAAAGAAACTCTAGGAATATCATAAGTCAGTATTTCCGAAATTATTTGACCTATACTATGATTTCCAGTTGAACCAAACCTAGCAATTTCTTGGATAGCTATGCCCAGGATTGCTAAAATAGGGATTAAAACCAAGCAAATCTTCTTATTTAGTGAATTTAATTTAATTAAATAGCCGATTAGCACCAAGGGAATAACGTTATATAATATAGTTTTGATGATGACGTTGGTAAAAGAAGAGCCAAAAAATGCACCTCCTGATAAAGCATCTAATGCACTAGAAAAGGCGCTAAAATTCTTTTTTTCGCCTGCGGCGATAAAGAGTTCATAAATCGCTGCTGACATTGCTTGATTAAACAGGAGAAAGCAAGCGATCGCTACCAATCCTACACCCGCACCTGCGAGTAAGGGAAGGGTGACTTTTTGAATATATGCTTTCCCATATTTGAGAGAATGACAGACAATAACCACTGAGGTAACTAATATACAAAGAATGCCATTACTTTGGCGCAATCCTACAGTTAAACCTAGATAAATTCCCGCTAGCAAAATGTATAAGTATGCATTTTGCGATTCTATATTTTTGCAGCCTATAACTATAAATAGTCCTGCAATCGTTAAAAACAGATTCACCCAGTACTCATGTCCCGAACTAATCAATTCGGGAGAGAGCAGGGAAAGTGCAATGCAAATGTTAATCGATATAAATCTAGAGGTGAATTGTCTCAGTGTAAAATATAAAGCCAGTAAGGTAAATAGTTTTACTAACAATCCAACTACTAGACTTGAAAAGTAATACTCTCCGAGCAACCTTTGGAAAAAAGCATTGACGAAGATGGCGATAAAGCCAGTTTGATAAGAAAAATCTCGATAGGGAAAATCGCCATTTAAAATGCGATTACCAAAGTGAAATATTTGACCAAAATCTGACCAGTTTAATCCTCGATTCGCTCGATAAAGGCTAGAAATAATTATAGCCAACGATAAAAATAATAATGTTTTAACTTCTCTGGTGTTTTTATCAAAAAAATTGAGGTTTTTTTTCAGGTTTATCAGATTCATAAATATCCCTCAATCGTTCCGCTTGATCTGTTAGCTTTTTTAGTTTGACACACAGGTGAAAAGACTGGCTTATGGGTATAAAACCGCCTGCAAAGAAACCGGGTTTCAGAGATCGACGCAGAAACCCGGTTTGTAGGAGCGCCTGATGTAGGCGATCGCTATCACATTACCGAGTTAGTCGCCGATAAATTGTAGCCAATGCATCTGAATCTCCCACATTTCCCGGAAACAAAACTACGGGTAAATTCGGAAACAAAGCATGGTCAGCAGGGGTACGTACCATCGAACATCCGGCTAAAATTTGTCCCAGCAGTCGCGCCCCAGTTAAAGCCAAACCCGTGCTTAAAACATCGTTGGAAGTAATTCCCCCTTTACTAATCAAAAACCCAAT
>DNGJ01000525.1:0-1034 GCA_003486305.1 Cyanobacteria bacterium UBA11371 | reverse complement strand
GATGCAAAAGTTGGTCGCGTTGTGCGGGAGAATCATCGAGTAAATGAGATACATCAATTTCAACGCCAACGATGCCAGATTCTTGCAGCAATCTTCCTAATTGTTCGGTTGTTTTTTTGACGTGGGAACCAACAATTACCGCACCCGGTTTTCCCTCGCGCACGTANNCCTTTACTAATCAAAAACCCAATATCGGCGGGTAAACCGCGCACTACGTCCATTAACAAAGCCGAAACCGCAGCCCCAAATGCTAGACGAGTTTCTACGTCGTTAAATGTTAGTTCTTGACGGCTAGTATATACTACCGGCGTTTTCCCCGCATTATGAACATCTCGAACTTGCTCGAGAATTTGATGTAAAAGTTGGTCGCGTTGTTGTTGCGAGTCATCCAACAAGTGAGATACATCAATTTCGACGCCAACGATACCGGATTCTTGCAGCAAGCGTTCCAATTGTTCGGTCGTCTTTTTTACATGGGAACCGACAATAACCGCGCCCGGTTTTCCCTCGCGCACGTACTGCGCCATATCCTCTGGGGCGACAGGTTGAGGGCCTAAATTAGCCAGGGAAGTTAAAATGCTAGCAGCACTGCGGAATAGAAAGCGCTTTCCTTGACTTGCTGCGGCTAGAATATCGGCGGCGAATTGATTTAAATCTGCTTGAGTTTCTCCATCTACAACGCCACAAGTATTGTTAGTTAATTGCATCAATCGTGACAAACTTCCGGCGCGAATATCTGCGAGTAAAAATCGCTCTACGGCATCGGCTTTAATCTTACCCCCGGTTTTTTCTTCTACATAGTCGGGTAAGTAACTGTGACGATATCCGAAAACAGAATCGCGAGCAAATTCGGTTTCGTGTACTGGTGTTTCGACGCCGTTAACTATGAGATAATGTACGCTATCTTTGGTGAGGCGTCCGCCCTCGAAAAATGCCGGAACGAGAAAATGGGCATCAAATGGGCCAAGTTCTTGGGCGATAACGTCGGTTTCAATGGGATAATGTCCCCGCAGGGTGGAATCGGAACGACTGAC
>DNGJ01000303.1 GCA_003486305.1 Cyanobacteria bacterium UBA11371 | reverse complement strand
CGACAAGCGCAATTAGCAGCAAGGCAACCCGAATTAGTCGCCAAAATCGAAACTCTTCAACGGGAAAGTGCGCAATTGCGCACAAATTCCGAATTCTCCCGCCAACTTGCCGCCCTCGATCGTCAAATTNNTGCAACAAATGGCGCAAGAAGCAGAACAAATTCAACGCGCCCTTGCTACCGGCGAATACGCCACCGATGTACAGCAAGAATTATGGCAGTTAGATCGATATCTGCAACAACTCAACTACGATGAGAAAAATCACGCCCTGGCGCGCAATGAAGCAGACAGGTGGCGGTGGGCAGAAATTAAACAAGCGCAAATCAAAGATGCCCAGCGGCGACAAGCGCAATTAGCAGCAAGACAACCGGAATTAGCCGCCAAAATCGAATCAATTCAACGTCAAATTGAGGTATTGCACACCGATTCCGAATTTTCCCGCCAAATTGCCGCCCTCGATCGTCAAATTGCCGAAATTGGATACGACGCCAAACAATACAACACCCTCAAAGCATCCTTGCGTCAAGCTCAATCTTGGCAGTTGCGGTATCAGGAATTGCAACAAGCGCAGCAGCAATATCCGCTAGTATCTCGGCGCATTCAGGAATTGGCGCTGGCGCTGGAGGTGCGATCGCAAGATCTCCAATCGCTTGCAACACAAATTGACGCAATTGTCAAGCAATTACAAACCATCCCCGATCCAACCGGGGAAATACAAGCATTAGAACAGCAAATCTCGCGCAGGCGCATCGAACTCGACGAACAATTGGCACAACTCGGACGCCTGCAACAACAACAGCAGCAATTAGAAACCCTCAACGCAAAGTACGGGGAACTCAGTATCCAGCTTGCGGAGTGTAAAAAGAAACATAAAATATACGAGGAATTAGGTAAAGCATTTGGCAAGAACGGTATCCAAACATTAATGATTGAAAACGTTTTGCCGCAATTAGAAGCCGAAACGAATTCGATTCTATCTAGGCTGAGCGGTAACCAATTACACGTGCAATTTGTCACCCAAAAAGCCGGGAAAACGAAAAGAACCACAAAATTAATCGATACCCTCGATATTTTAATCGCCGATGCGCGGGGTACTCGTCCTTACGAGACATATTCCGGCGGGGAAGCATTTCGGATTAACTTCGCGATTCGCCTCGCGTTGGCGCGCTTGTTGGCGCAGCGGGCGGGGACGGCGCTGCAAATGTTGATAGTAGATGAAGGATTTGGGACGCAAGATCAGGAAGGATGCGATCGCTTGATCGCGGCGATCAATGCGATCGCTTCTGACTTCGCCTGCATCCTCACCGTCACCCACATGCCATACTTCAAAGAAGCCTTCCAAGCCAGGATCGAAGTCGTCAAAACCCAAAATGGATCTCAAATCAGTTTATCGATGTAAATTTTTCTGGGAAGTCTGCTATGATAGTAAATCGGCAGTGCCGGTGTAGCTCAGTGGTAGAGTAGTTGATTCGTAATCAATTGGTCGTGGGTTCAAATCCCACCATCGGCTTTTTTAATAAGTGTAGAGTCAGTGGGGGAGATCGCCTGTTAAAATCCAGCCTGCGATGCATCAAACGTTGGTAAGCGAGTTAGCGGGGTAGAGGGTAGAGTGCGATCGCTTTCATTGCCAGCTATCATCTCATCCATTGTGGCAAAATTAGGGTAAAATCAGCCTTTAAATTCCTAGCGAGAGATTGGTAAGCGTGGATATCAATATCCAGAAAGAAGAATTTAGCTATGCTTATTTATATGCGATTACCTCAGCAGCAGGTTACTGCTTTCAGAAATCTTCTAGACCCGCAGACATTGGCGGCATAGATGTAACGATTACTGGCACAACTTCAGACGAATCACTCTACGAACCTCAACTTGACTTACAGGTAAAGTCTACCTCCCTCGATGTCTTGAGCGATAATTCTATTAGATACCCACTCAAACTCAAAAACTACAATGAATTAAGAAAAGAAAGAACCGTTGCCCCCCGAATTCTAGTAATCGTTTTAATTCCTGAAAATTTAGATCAATGGATAAATCAATCCGAAACCGAACTCTGTATGATACCAAATCCGGGTTAACGACCCCCTTTATTCTTATAGACCGCGCAGGCGGTCTTTGTTTGTATAGCCGCGACTTCAGTCGTTAGGCTTGCACGGGGGTAATTAAAGCGGATTTAGTATGAGGCGTTGTGCTTACTGGATATCGCTACGCGGACAACCCCAAACATCTAATACTGAAAGCGTTACTGTTTATTTACCTCGCCTACAATTATTTACAGTCAATACTTTAAAAACCTTGATGCAGCAAATACAAAGTGGAGGAACCTTATGAAAGCTATTGTTTGCGATGTTGATATTCTTAGCCATTTAGAACCACAAAAAATAGAAGCTTATTTGCAAGCGACGGGATGGCACGAACGCGATCGCATTCCTGACAAAGTTTCTATTTGGACGCGGGATAGTTTCTCTGAAGATAAACTCAAAATTCAGTTACCAGTAGACCAAGATTTTGACGACTATGCCCGCCGGATGTACGAGATTATGGCAACTTTGGAAAAAGCGGAAAATCGATCGCAACACCCAATAGTCGAATTCAAGGAATTGTCATCCAAATCCAAACCCCTGATGCAGATAAATTAAGCGGATAAATAACCATAATGGGTGTGGTTGTAGACAAATTGCGTCAAATTAAAATTGAGTTATTTAACCATGATTATATTCTCGCTATTAAAGCGTACCAAGAGCGTCTATCAGTAGTTGTTGCTGGTGATTTAATCAAAGAAAATAAAGATTTTATGTTGAAAAATATTCGCTATTTTGGTTTAGATGAATACTGGAATAACTAACCGATTTCATCGCATCGCTCGCTAACCCAGGAGAAAAATATATGAACATCGAGCAAGCTGTCTTAGAAAAGTTGCGGCAGTTACCTGTAGATAAGCAGCAAGAATTATTGGATTTTGTCGAATTTTTGTATCAAAAAATGATGGTTAAGTCTCCCTTACGCAGCGTTAGAGGATTGTGTGCTGATTTGAAAGTAGACATAACCGAAGCAGATATTGCCGAAGCGCGGAAAGAAATGTGGGGCAATTTTCCGAGGGAGATTGTTTAATGACATCAGTTTAGAAACCCAAAAAGTAGAAGCTTATCTCCAAGCGACGGGATGGCGCGATCGCGATCGCCTCGCCCACATTTATTACGCTGATACCACCGCACTCAAGGTCTAGGGTAATCAGATGAATTTTACTTAAAATTTATGTGAAGAGTTAGCGATCGCATAACCTTAACCTTGACATTATAAAGCTAGCGGAACAAAATTGTATCAAAACAGAAAAAGATAACCGATTGCGGCTTTTCGCTGCTTGCGGAGACAGGAACATATTATTAAATGTGAAAAATCTGATGAAAAATCAGCAAGCAGCGGTAGTAATTTTAGGGGCTGGTATTCAAGGTTGTTGTATTGCGCTAGAACTGGCACAACAAGGGGTTGAGGTGACTCTGCTGGATCGGGATGAAACCCCGATGAATCGAGCTAGTCTACGCAACGAAGGCAAGATTCACTTGGGTTTGATCTACGCTAACGATCGCACGACCGCAACTGGATCGCTGATGCTGAAAGGAGCATTGCACTTTCACCCACTCTTAAAGCGGTGGTTAGGTGCAGCCATCGAGCAATTGCGCTATTCAACTCCCTTTTACTACCTGGTGGCAAAAGATTCGATCATGACCCCGGCTGAGCTAGCGACCCACTATGACTCGGTGGAATCTTGCTACAAAAAATTGCTCCAGGAGAATCCAGACCTAGACTACCTGGGTCAAACACCCGATTGTTTGTATCGACCGCTGACGCAGGATCGAATGGCGGCTCATTTTCAGCCAGACCAATTTTTAGCAGGCTTTGAAACCGCAGAGCTAGCCATTGATACGGATCGACTCGCTCGCGTAATTCGAGATGCGATCGCCCATCACCCCAACATCCAATTTCTGCCTAACCGTAGAGTCAAAACGGTAGAGCGCACCAACGGTTTACTGCGAATTGAAGGAACCAGCGGTGAAGAAACCTGGCGAATTGATGCCTCACAAGTCGCGAACGCAACCTGGGAAAATCGGCTAGCAATTGACCGAACTATTGGATTGGAGTCTGCCCCAGGTTGGCTGCATCGACTCAAATATCGGGTAATTGTGCGAGTGCCGGAAGCACTACGCCTAGCCCCTTCTGCCACAATGATTATCGGTCGCTATGGGGATGTGGTGATTCGGAAAGATGGCACTGCCTACTTGTCCTGGTATCCTTTGGCACTACAGGGTTGGACTGAGGACTTGTCGCCACCGGAATCTTGGAATGCTCCTTGTCGTGGCGAAACAGATCCGGTGAAAGCGCAGCAGTTAGCCAGTAGCGTCATAGCGGAGATCGATCGATGGTTCCCTGGCATTGGTGATGGTGAGGTTTTGTTAGTCGATGCTGGAGCGATCTTTGCCTACGGACACACAGATGTGGACGATGCTGCGAGTCGATTGCACGATCGCACTCGGATTGGAGTCACCTCTGTCGAAGGTTACCACAGTGTCGATTCGGGCAAGTTAACCACGGCACCCCTTTTTGCTGTATCTGCCGCAGAACGAATCATGCAAGGCTTTTAAGCCTGACTTAAAAAAGTAACAGCTTATCTGGTGAAATATGATCGATCCTGTGAAAAATATTCCCCTCGTAGCCGTTTGTGTGCCTAGCTGGAATGCGGCAACATTTATTGAGCCAACATTGGAAGCGATCGCTGCCCAAACCTACACTAATTTCAAAGTCCTGATCTCTGATGATGCCTCCAGCGATCAAACTGCTGCCCTATGCGAAAAGTTTGCTGCAAAAGACTCGCGTTTTCAAGTTATTCGCCAATCTCGCCGACTCGGATGGGTAGGGAACGTCAACGCCCTGCTAAAAGCTGCTCGAGGAGATTATTTTCTCTTTGCCTTTCATGATGACTTGATCAAACCCGACTATCTCCGTCGTCTAGTAGAAGCGCTCGAAGCCAATCCTGAAGCAATTCTCGCCTATTCTGATTTGGAACTCACCCACGTCAATCAAGATCGAGAAAATTTGATTTACGATGCTCTCCAAGGATTGGATAGCCGGATTGAACGAGCAAAAGCGGTGATTTTGCAGAAAGGCCATTGGTGGGTGCCATACCGAGGGATGTTTCGGGCGATCGCCGTTGAACGGGTAGGTGGCTTAAAGCGCAATCTTGCCGGTGAATTTTCGGCAGACTGGCCCTGGTTACTGCACCTTGCCCTTTTAGGTCCATTTGTGCGCGTTCCCGAACAACTTTGCTGCAAATTTTATAAACCAGGCAGTCTGTCACGCACGTGGAGTTTTAATGCCGCTTCCTGGAATGCAGTAGCTTTGTCCTGTGCCAACGAAATCCGCCAATCCGACCTACCCTTGACAGAAGCGCTGCCGCTCTATCGGTTACTCATTCGTCGTTGCTTAGGTTGGTGGCGGCGAAGTCTCCGATCGAAGCCGACAATCCACTATGTTTATTTTGGTGAATCCTTGGTGAAAGGAAGTCACCAAACGCTGAAAACACTTGATAGACAATACCAAGCCCGTTGATTGATTCGTAATCAGTTGGTCGTGGGTTCAAATCCCACCATCGGCTTTTATGAATTTATATCATGTCCGGTTGCATCGGCATCGCATGGGGGGCGGGTTTAACAAGATATCTCGTGGTTCCTTTAATTGATTGGTAAAACCCGCCCCTACAACACAATTAACCGTACAAGTCCGATGCTAACGGACACGATAT
>DNGJ01000155.1 GCA_003486305.1 Cyanobacteria bacterium UBA11371 | reverse complement strand
TTGTTGTTGCGGATTGTGAGGCGATCGCATCCTCTTCCGATGTCGCTGTGGCAGATACTAGATCTCTTGCTTCTGCTGGTAAAGTTGGCGATGATTTTGGTTGGATTGTTGTTGGGGTATTGAGTGCGATCGCTTGCGGATCAGATGTGGCTGTGGGAGATACTAGATCTCTTGCTTCAATCGCTGCTGGAGAAGAAGTTTGCGACTCTTGTTTTGACTGGATTGTTGTTGGGGATGGTGATGCAAAAGCGGTGCTTTCCGCAGGAAGCGCTACTTGCTCGGAAATCGTTTCTGTAGATAAGTTATCCGATTTTTGTGTATCTTTTAAAGATGCTTCTTCCGCCGCTGGTTTTTCCCAACTTGCTCTTACCGTATCTGAACCAGGTATTTCCTGAAAACTCGCCTGCGATTTCTCTTGTGACTCAGTTATAAATGGAGAAATTAGCTGCTGGTTAAAACCCAAACTATCCGATTCAACTCTACCTAATTTAGGCAGGTTTAGCGATTCTGATGAGTCAGTAGTATTCGCTGGTGTGGCGGAAACTATTGGCGATACATTTGTGGATATATCAATCCTGTCACCCTGAGTTGAATTAGGGACTTCCGCGTCTGAGGAAAAAAGCCTGTTTTCACTACTAGATTGGCTTTGTACAATTGCAGGTAAATCTGATAACTCAGAAAGCTGAAAATCAGATGATTCAGCGAGAGGTTTCGATTGTCCCAAAGGTTTGAGACGAACTATATTTTCCGTCGTTGCTGGAGGATTTGAACTCGATTCGGGTAATTGGTCATTGGTAATTGGTAATGGGGAAGACGCGGTTTCATTTGATGCAGAAAGTGAAAGCATTCCCGCGTCTTCCCAACTCCCCGCATCAAATCCCCAGTCTCCAGTTTCCTGTACCAATGGTTCGCGCAAAGAGTCACCCAATGGCTGTAAGTGACCCAAAGGAGGCTTAAAGTTTTGTCCCGCAAAAATGGGTGGAATTAAAGAATCTTTGAAACCAAGAGGCTTTAAAGACATAACGAGCGCCTCCGATAGGATTTTTCTGGTAATTTATTATAGGAAAAACCCCGATGCATGGCGTCCCGATTGAAGTTTGATCGCGCCGCCGCCGTCGGCTTTAACTACTTTCAATCCTTCATAAGCTAATGTCAATTCTTCTATCGCGACTGTGTTAGAATTGGCTTGGAGTGCTGGTGCTTTCCACCCGATTGGCACCGCCGCCATTAATGTCCAACACTGCATGGTTTCTCCTGCTTGATTAAACAGTAAAATATTGACGTTTCGGCGTTCTTTTTTACCACCGCTGAGGGTGTTGCTTACCCAATCCCAAAAGACAAAATCATCGGTAATTCCGCGCTTGAGGGTGACGTCTGAAAACTCGGCTTGACCTAAAATAATCCGCTGCTGATCGTTGACGCCGCCTTCATAATAAGTTTCTTTCTTAATTTTGACCCCTAACCCAGAACATTCGCTGAACGAAGCAGTAATATTACTTTCCATTTCTACGTAGAAACGGTTAGCGGTTACGTAGTTTAATTCCTGGGTGACAACGCCATTTTTAGACATTACCTCATCCTCCTATTTCCGGTGCGATCGCATTGGTTCCTCACATCCTCTAGCATTAATTGATAGACGCGATCGCTCAACCTCCGCAACCATATCGGATCGAGAATAACTTTATCAATTAACTTCCCCACTTCATCCTTCTTGGTCATCATATCCCCTCCCTTCCTTAATTCCTTTCCGATATTTTTCGCAAAGTCACCAATCCCGCCTCGCCAAGCAACCTTTGTCCTTCATCAGTTTTCAAAAGTTCGGCAAATTTTCTCCCAGCTTCTCCCCGTTGCTCATCTTTTGGATACACTACTACCAAACGATACCTCAAGGGATACCGACCCGAATCAAACGCCTCTACATCAGGCCAATAACTTCCTTTATCATTACATAAATCCGTCGTCGGTTCTATCGGTTTAATTTGACCATCAACTTTCTGCACTAACGTCTGAACCTCTCGACCTTTTTCTCCTACTGCTAAAGGATAAACCGCACATTGATTAAAGACTCGGCTGAGAAGACCAAACCCAATCCCCACCGTTTGATTCTGCTCGAAATCTTTTAAAATCTCTCCCAAAATATAACTTTCATCTATCTTTCTTTCATAAATACTTCGGCGCGCTTTTTCTATAAGCTCTTGTCTCTGCCATCCAGGTTTATAATCATATTGCTCGTTAATTCTAGCAACAACAGCCTCGCCGAGTTTTTGTTTTTCTTCTATAGCTTCCCTAATGGCTTTTTGCTTTAAATCTATAAACTCATTAGGCGTTCCTCCCTTGAAAACTAGCTGTTCAAAAAGTTTGATTGCCTTATAATTATCCAGGGGCATATAAAGTTTGATGTCTTTGTTCATCCCCGCCGGAGACGACCAGTTTTCCAGAGTTCCCGTTGTGTAAAGTTCGCGCAATTGGTTGAGAGTAATTTTTCCATCCAAAGCACTAGGAATACTCTGCTCTCTTTTATTATCGCTAAATGCTACGAACACCACCAATCCATCGTAAGCAACTTCCTCTTGCTGCAAATTATCGGGTAACTTATCGATATAACTGGTCAGCGCAAAATTTGCCCTTCCAGAACTAACTTCTTCTATGACATTTTCTGTTGAAGTATTGAACGTATAATTTGCTAGCCTTGTATCCCGTGCTTTTAATTCTTGATCTAAGGTTTTTCCATAAGAAACTAAGCTAAAATTACTCAAAACATAACTCCAAACTCCGTCTGCTTCAGTGGTATATGTGACTCGTTCTGTTGGCACTTTATCCACTTCGGCTAAACAGCAGTTTTCCGGAGAAATCGCCGGAATTTTTGGCAATCTTACCTCACCCCCGTTCCCTAAAACAACCAAAATAATTCGCCACAATAACCATGCAATTAAACCCAAGGTAAAAACCTTTAATAACAGCCTTACGATGGCATAATTTTGATTTTTTTCTATTTCATCTGGTTCTGTAAAAACATCTGCTGGCGCTTCCATTATCTCTTCTGGCGCCGGTGCTTTTAGTGCTTGACGCGCTTCAAAAGCGGTTTTAAAAGGCGGATCGATTCCTAACAAACGATAGATAAACTTTTTCAGCCTATTATCTTTAATATCGGGCCAATGTTCTTGAATCTTGGGGTCAAGCGGCTGATTGTAAATCGGGTGTATATCTGTTCCCGACAACAAATAAAAACTTACATATCCCAGTTCTTTTAAATCTTGTTCTGGTGAATAGTTAATAATTTTGGCAGTGGGTGGTTTAAACAAATCTTCCCACAAAGCTAGGTCGGATACGTAGATAAAAAATTGCGGTTCGTCAAATGCAGTCGGCTGGTTATTGATGGCAATTCCCAGACTATCTAAATTAAGATTACCGTGGGGTAAGCCTTGCTGCACCTCATCGCTGGAGATTCGCAGCTTCTGCGTGTGTAGAAACCAAAGCGTTTGCAATACTTGATCTAAAACTTTCCGTACCTGCTCTTGAGTCATCGCGCCATTTGCGTGCAAATATTCGCGCAAGGTGATGCAATTGTGCATCGGCGGCTCTATAATTAGGTAGCAGCGTTTTTCATTTTGGGGCGCGATCGCATCCCAAGGACTCACCAACCGAAAATCCTGTCCCCCCCCATTTTTCAGATTCAAACTCGCCAATCGCTCAAACTTATCCTTCCTTTCCCTCGCCTCTTGCTTATTAAAATCCCGCTCCGGTAGCAAATATTCTTTAATTAAAATTGGCTTGCTATTAATCAGGTGAGTCCCTTGATATAAACGTACCCTTTCCCCATCTTTAAGCAACCCTTCAATCCGATATCTCCCCCGACGACCGCCTCGCAGTTCCTGCTCTTTCTGTAAAATGGGAATATCTTCTGCACCCCGCGATCTTCTCCTGACTAATCGCTTGGTTTCAACTATCTTAACCGCCGTTGCTGTTTCTTTTTCTTTTTCCTTTTCTTTTATCTCCCTGCGTATTACAGCAGCTTCTAAAGTTCTCGTTTTAGACTCGCGCACCGGCTGTACTTTTTCCGGACTTTTTTTCCCAAAGGGAACCTCAATCTTTTCATATTCATCTTGCGCGCGCCGCATCGCTATCCGGGAGATATTTTGCAACGGGTAGCGAATGAAATTTGTTACCTCCCTGACGCTGCTTCCAACTGAATTAACTAAATCGGTGAGTCTCACCGCGATCGCTCCATAATTGCTAATTGCTAATTGCTAATTGCTAATTGCTGATTGCTAATTTTTTATTATAACCATTAGCCATTAGCCATTAGCCTTTTCTCCACTTTCATCATCCAATTCATTAATCCGACGATAAAATTGATACAAATAATTGAGGTCGCACGCAAACAAACCCTCAATCACCGCCGGAGTTACCTCATCTAATGCACCTAACCTAGTAATCACCCTGGATAAAATAATTACCGTAGAATACGCAGGATTTGACTTGACGCGGGGATCGCGCAAAGGCACAATTTCATCCATCGCTTTGGCTAAGCGCATTATGCCTTTGCGGTGTAAATTCCCCTCTGCATCAAGATATCCTTTAGGTAAAGTAAATTCAAA
>DNGJ01000136.1 GCA_003486305.1 Cyanobacteria bacterium UBA11371 | reverse complement strand
ATCAATCCTTACTGGTAAAACCCGCCCCTACAGGTTCAAAAAATGTTTTAAAGTTTAAAATGTTTACAAATGGTTGCTATATACTTATGTTCCCCAACCTTTCAGATAACCAAACCTTAATCGAGCAAGCGCTTGAGCGCCATCCTTTGATGATGTCGCCTGCGACTCCATTAAGCGAGGCGATCGCAACCATGAGCAGACAAGGCGCTAGCTATACTTTAATTACCCAACAAGAAAAATTAATCGGTATTATTACTGAGCGCGATGTGGTTAGACTGGCAGTTAGCGAGAAACCACTAGAGGAAATGACCGTATCCGAAGTGATGACGCAGAATTTGATTACTTGCTCGCGCGATCGCGCAAATAATATCTTTGACTTGCTGACACTGTTGCATTCGGCTCAAATTCGTCACCTCCCAATTACAGACGCTGATGGTAAATTGCTCGGCGTGCTGACGGGAGAAAGTTTACGCGCCGTGCTTAAACCCACCGACTTGCTGCAAATGAGGCGCGTTGCCGATATCATGACCAAAACGGTAACAACTGCAACGCCAGAAACTTCAGTCTTCGATGTTGCCCAATTAATGGCAACGCAACGCAGAAGCTGCGTAGCGATTTGCACTCAAGAAACCGGGTTTCTAAAGATACCCGTAGGCATTATCACCGAACGAGATGTCGTTAAATTTGCCGCCCAAAACATCGACCTCGCCCAGACAAAGGCAGAAGCCGTTATGACTTCCCCTTTGCTGCCAGTGCGAAGCGATGCCACCTTATGGGAAGCCAATCAAAAGATGCAACAGCACCGCATCCGGCGCTTGGTGGTGATTGATGAGGGGGGATACTTAGCCGGGATTATCACTCAAACCAACCTGTTGCAAGCATTAGACCCAGCCCAAATGTACGCTACCGTGGAACTGTTGCAGCAAACGATCGCGGAAAAAACCCGCACCTTGCAACAAATGAACGAACAAATGCAACAAGCAGAAGCGCAACTGCGGCGGGCTAACGAGAATTTAGAAGCGCAAGTGCAAGCGAGAACAAAAGAACTGATGGAAACGAACGCACAATTGATGCAGGCGCTGGAAGAACGTACCGTTGTTGAAACCGAAGTGCGCCGCCTCAACGCTATCTTAGAACAACGAGTGGAAGAACGCACCGCACAACTGAAGGAGACGAACCAAAAATTATTACAAGAAATACGCGATCGCCAAATCCTCAACGAACACCTGGAAGCTTCTAAAAATAGAATGCGCGCCGTCTTTGCTGGGATGACCGATATTATCCTCATCCTCGACAGGCAAAGAAATATCGAAGCGATGCCGACAAATACATCTTCCGCCTACCCATTTGAGTGGGATATCATTTCCGAGACGATGGCGCAACTTTTTCAAGATGGGAATGGTTCAATTTGGTGGCAACAAGTTGAAAATGTTTTAGACACGCAACAAACGATTAATTTTGATTACAAAATATCGGTTGAAGACGGCGAGATATGGTTTACTGCAAGTATCTCGCCCCTGTCGATCAATTCAGCGATTTGGGTGGCGCGGGATATAAGCGATCGCAAAATTGCCGAAATCACCCTGCGTCACAAAAATGAAGAATTAGCCCACACCCTGCAAAAGCTACAACTCGCCCAACAAGAGCTAATCCACTCGGAAAAAATGGCAGTATTGGGACAGTTAGTAGCCGGAGTTGCTCACGAAATTAATACCCCCTTGGGTGCAATTCGCTCCTCCGTGCAGAATATTGTTGATTTCTTGACTCACAATCTGGAAAAGTTACCCCAATTTTTTCAAAACCTTTCCCAAGAACGCGGCGAGGAATTCTTTGCCCTCTTGAAGAAATCAACCCAACAATCAACTTTATTTTCTTCCAAACAAAGGCGTCAATTTAAAAAAGCCTTGAGCCAGCAACTGGAAAACCGCGCCATTGAAAATCCCGACACCGTAGCCGATACCTTAGTTGACATGGGCATTTACGATCAAATTGAACCTTTTTTGCCTTTACTTCAAGACAAAAACATTTTAAGAACCGCCTATCAAATTTCCACCTTACAAATTAGCGCCCAAACCATCGTCACCGCCGCCGAACGGGCGGCTAAAGTAGTATTTGCCTTAAAAACCTACACCCATAACAACCCTGCCGGTGAAAAGGTGCTAGCCAATGTTACTGAAGGCATTGAAACCGTCTTAATTTTATATTCTAACCAAATCAAACAAAGCGTGGAAATTATTAGAAATTATCAAAACAATTTACCTTATATTTTATGCTATGCTGATGAATTAAACCAAGTTTGGACAAATCTGATTCACAACGCCCTACAAGCCATGAACTATAAAGGAACTTTAAAAATAGACATTGGAAAACAAGACAATCAAATCCTAGTCAGCTTTACCGATAGCGGCATAGGCATCCCAGAGGAAATTATGCCAAAAATATTCGAGCCATTTTTCACCACCAAACCCGCTGGCGTTGGCAGCGGTTTGGGATTGGATATTGTAAAAAAAATCGTCGAAAAACATGGCGGGGAAATCAAAGTAAAAACCGTTCCCGGTCAAACAACATTTACAGTATTTTTACCTTTGTAATTGAGGAAAGTGTTATGGCGAAACCAGCAATTTTATGCGTTGATGATGAAACGGTCGTTTTGGATAGCTTGAAAATTCAATTAAAAAATGAGTTTGGCGATGCTTATCTATATGAAGTCGCAGAAAGCGCAGATGAAGCCCTGGAAATCATTGAAGAGATTGAAGCAGATATCCCGATTCTCGTCATTGTATCTGATTGGTTAATGCCCGGTCTTAAAGGAGATGAATTTTTAATCCGCGTTCACCAAAAGTATCCAAAGATTGTCAAAGTAATGTTGACTGGACAAGCAGATCGCTCTGCCATAGAGCGGGCTATAAAAGAAGCAAACTTGCATAGCTGTTTGTCCAAACCTTGGGATGTAAAAGAACTAATTGAAACGATTAAATCAGGTTTAAATCAATAGTTATGAAAAAACCAGTTATTATTTGCGTTGACGACCACCCCACAATCCTGGACAGCTTGAAAATCGAGCTGAAGGCAACTTTAGGCGAAGATTATGCGATCGAAACCGCAGAAGGCGGTGAAGATGCTTTAGACTTGCTAATCGAATTGCTAGAAGATGGTTGTGAAATTCCCCTGGTAATTTCCGATTATCTCATGCCCGATATCAAAGGAGATGAATTGTTACGTCAAGTCCATCAAATCTCGCCAAAAACTATTAAAATAATGCTGACCGGGCAAGCAGATGTTAAAGCGGTGGGAAATGCAATTAAATATGCAAAATTATATCGTTATATCGCTAAACCCTGGCAGCCAGAAGATTTAAAATTAACGGTAAAAGAAGCTATAAACAGCTATTTACTGGAAAAAGAACTGGCAGAAAAAAATGCCAAACTTCAGCAGTTAAATGAAGAACTAGAAGCGTTAGTGGAAAAACGCACCGCCCAACTGCGCCAAGAACAAGAAAAATTTGCCAAAGCTTTTCAGTCTACGCCTCACGCAATTACAATTACCCGATTCAGCGATGGTAGGCATATTGAAGTTAACGATGCCTTTTGCCAAATGACGGGATACGCGGCTGAAGAAATCATCGGGCGCACCGCAGTTGAATTGAATATTTGGGTGAATTTATCAGAGCGTCAGCGCCTATTTGATATATTAGCCTCCCAAGGATTTGTCCGCAACTATGAATTTGAATCTCGCACCAAATCCGGGGAAGTAAGAATAGCGCTACTGTCGTCAGAAATGATAGAAATTGGCGGAGAAAATTGTCTGATTTCTGTGAGTCAGGATATTACGGAACGCAAGCGCGCCAGCGAAGAATTAAGAAAGAGCGAAGAACGCTGGCAGTTAGTATTAAAAGCCAACAACGACGCGATTTGGGATGCAAACTTAGTTACGGGTGAAGTGTTCAGATCCCGGCGCTGGAAAGAAATGCTGGGGTATGAAGAAAGCGAAATCGGCACCAGCGAAGATGAATGGAAAACCCGCATCCATCCCCAAGATTTAAACCGGGTAACCGCAGCGATGCAACAACATCTAGATGGAATTACCTCGTTTTATGCTGCCGAATATCGCCTGCGGTGCAAAGACGGCAGCTACAAATGGATTCAAGACCGGGGACAAGCCGTGTGGGATGAAAACCGAAAACCCGTGCGAATTTTGGGTTCACAATCAGATATTAATTATCGCAAACAGGCAGAAATAAACCTGGCAGAAAGCGAACAGAAATATCGCAGTTTGGTCGAAACATCCCAGGATGTTATTTGGGCTTGCGATCGCACAGGACGAATTAATTTTATCAACCAAGCCGCCAAACAAATCTACGGTTACGAACCGATCGAAATGTTAGGGCGTTATTTTGCTGATTTCCTCGCAAGAGAAGCCGTTGCGGCTTCTAACGAATGGCATCAACGCCTGCTCAATGGCGAGTCAATTTTTCAAGCAGAAAGCACCATCATCACCAAAGATAACAGAGAAGTTAATATTCTCACCAATGCGATCGCTGTCAAAGATCCAGAAGGAAAAATCATCGGCACCACCGGCACCGCCAGCGATATTACCACCCGCAAACAAGCCGAAATAGCCCTCAAACAAGCCAAAGAAGCCGCCGATAAAGCCAATCGTGCCAAAAGCGAATTTCTCGCTAACATGAGCCACGAACTGAGAACCCCACTCAACGCCATCTTAGGATTTACCCAATTGCTCTCCCGCGATCCATCCCTCCACACCGAACAAAAAGAACAAATCAACATTATTACTAAAAGCGGCGAGCATTTACTCAACTTAATCAACAGCATTCTGCAAATGTCAAAAATCGAGGTCGGACGAGTCAGCCTCGAAACCAATCCCTTTGACCTGCACCACCTAATAGAAACCCTCGAAGACATGTTGCAACTCCAAGCCCAAAAAAAAGGCTTGCAGTTAATTTTTGACCAAGACCCAAACCTACCCCGTTATGTAAAAACCGACGAAAGCAAATTGCGCCAAACTCTACTTAACCTGTTGGGAAACGCAATTAAATTTACCAAAGAAGGCGGCGTCACCTTGCGCGTAAAAGCCGAATTTGCTAATGGTTCATTGCTAATGGAAAATCAGCAAGAATCACCCATTACCAATCACCAATTACCCATTACCAATTACCGCTTATGTTTTGAAATTGAAGACACGGGTCCCGGCATCGCAGAAGCAGAAA
The DNA here is from genome assembly GCA_003486305.1 of Cyanobacteria bacterium UBA11371. Taxonomy (GTDB): domain Bacteria; phylum Cyanobacteriota; class Cyanobacteriia; order Cyanobacteriales; family Aerosakkonemataceae; genus Microseira. The sequence goes on along the minus strand of DNGJ01000136.1, from coordinate 2,303 downwards.
TGGAGAATTTATTTAAACCTTTTGCCCAAACTGAAACGGGACGGCGGAGTCAAGAAGGAACCGGATTGGGATTACCCATTAGCCGACAATTTATCCAACTAATGCACGGGGATATTACTGTCAGCAGCAAAGTCGGAGAAGGAACCATTTTTAAATTTGATATCGCAGTCGATCTCGCCACTGCATCTGAAATTCAAGCCACCCAAGAAACCAAGCAAGTCATCAGTTTAGAACCCAATCAACCCGAATATCGCATCCTCGTCGTGGATGACCGGATGGAAAGCCGCCTTTTTTTGGTGAAAATGCTGACATCCCTCGGTTTTTCCGTCTGCGAAGCCGAAAATGGCCTGCAAGCTGTCGATATTTGGTCGATGTGGGAACCGCATTTAATCTTGATGGATATGCGGATGCCCGTCATGGATGGCTACGAAGCCACCAAACGCATCAAAACCCATTTAAAAGGTCAAGCAACTGTTATTATTGCTCTCACCGCCAGTGCTTTTGATGAAGAAAGATCCGTGATTTTATCCGCCGGGTGCGATGACTTCGTCGCCAAGCCATTTCGCCAGCAGGTTATCTTGGATAAGATGACTCAATACTTGGGAGTGCGTTACGTTTATGAATCCCAGCATTCATCCACCCCGTCCAATGGGGAAATCCCCTCCATTACCCCAGTGGGAGATACCCATTCATCCTTCGTTCTGCAACCAGAATCTTTCCAATTAATGCCACCTGAATGGGTGCAACAATTATACGACGCCGCTTGCTCGATCGATAACGAGCAAATTTTCTCCCTTTTAGAGCAAATACCGAGCGAGTCCGCAGCTTTAAAACATGCGATCGCCGACTTAGTAAATAACTTCCGCTGCGATCAAATCATCGATTTAATTGATGTTTTTCAAAGCCAATAAAACGGCAAATCCCAAGCTTGCAATTAGCAATTAGCAAGCTTGCAATTAGCAATTACCAATTACCAATTACCAATTCCCCATGACCGAAGATAACAAAGGCAATATTTTAATCGTTGATGACACCCCAGAAAACCTGCAAGTGTTATCGGCGACTTTAAGCGATCGCGGCTATAAAGTTCGAGGCGTTATTAAAGGAACAATGGCAATCCGCGCCGCCAAATCGGCTCCCCCCGATTTAATCTTACTCGATATTAAAATGCCCGACCTATCCGGCTATGAAGTCTGCGAGCAATTAAAAATTGACCCCCAAACCAAGGAAATCCCAGTCATTTTTATTAGCGCCTTAGATGAAGTTTTGGATAAAGTTAAAGCTTTTGAAATTGGGGGTGTAGATTATATCACAAAACCGTTCCAAGTAGAAGAAGTTTTGGCAAGGGTTGAACATCAACTCACAATTAAACGGCTGCAAAAACAACTCCTAAGCCAAAATGAACAACTGCAACAAGAAATTGTAGATCGCAGAAAAGCTGAAGAAGCCGCCGCAGCCGCTTCCAAAGCAAAAAGTCAATTCGTCGCCAACATGAGCCACGAACTCAGAACCCCGCTCAATGCTATCCTGGGATTTACTCAAGTTTTGTTGCGCGATCGCCACCTCAGTTCCGAACAAGTAGAAAATCTCCGAATTATTAGCCGCAGCGGCGAACATTTACTCGACTTAATTAACGATGTTTTGGATTTTTCCAAAATCGAAGCCGGGATCATCGGTCTTTACGAAACTAGCTTTGACCTGTATCGCCTGCTCGATACCTTGGAAGAAATGTTTCAAATTAAATGCGAACAAAAAAACTTGCTTTTAAATTTTTTAGTCAGTCCAGACGTTCCCCAATTCATCAAAACCGATGAAAAAAAATTGCGCGTTTGTTTAACCAACCTGCTAGGAAACGCAATTAAATTTACCTCCTATGGCAGCGTCACCTTGCGCGTGCAAGCAGAATTAGGTACTCAGTCACCCGCTCAGCAAGACCTACCAATTACCAATGACCAATTACCAATTACCAATTACCAATTAACATTTGAAGTAGAAGACACCGGCTGCGGTATTGCAGAAGCAGAACTCGATAGCTTATTTGATGCCTTCGTACAAGCAGAAGCCGGGAAAAAAGCCGTTGAAGGCACGGGGCTTGGTTTAACCATTACCCGCAGTTACGTGGAACTAATGGGCGGAAACATTACAGTCAGCAGCGTTTTTGGTCAGGGAACAATTTTTAAATTTAATATCCTTGCCCACCCAGCAAAACCCGCTGAAATTATCACCGAACCCCTGCAACGGGTGATTGGCATAGAACCCAACCAAATAACTTACCGAATACTCGTCGTTGACGACACAAAAGA
>DNGJ01000571.1 GCA_003486305.1 Cyanobacteria bacterium UBA11371 | reverse complement strand
TTCGCCGATTGTATTGCAGCTGCTGACGCTAAAGGAATTCCCCGCCAAGCTGGTAAATTGCCTATCAATACATTAGGGCTACCAGGCCCTCCGGTTAATACAGGTGGGAGAGGATGGGCTACAGGATCTGTAATTCTAGCTGCTGGTCTACTCATACAAAAATTCCTTAACTTTTAGTCACATTCCAGAAACCCGGTTTTTTCGTATATATCTAATTGCTAAACCGAAGATTTTTGGAGAAACCGGTTTTCTTTTGCTCGCCAAAATTTCTTAACTTTTAGTTCAGTTTAATCATGCTACCTTTGATGGTAATGATGCCATTTGCATTGATATCAATATTGCCCTTGGAACTCAAACTTATAGTGGCATTGCTGTCATCCAAACGTAATTTATGACCGCCCTTCGTTTCAATTTCTACAAACTTTTGACTGTCATTAATGCGTAATTTATGACCCTCTGCTGTCTCAATATAAGCGCCTTTCTTACTACTACCTTTATCCTCCTCCACAAACTGAATTTTATGCCCGACGCGGGTTTTAAATGTCCGCAAGCGCACTTTGCCATCAGCAACGTCATCTGTTACCGGATTGGGCGTTGCATCTTTGCCGTTCCAAACTCCACCAATTACATAGGGACGATGAATATCGCCGTGTTCAAATGCCACCAGCACTTCGTCATTGATTTCTGGCAAACAATCAAATCCTCGCCGATTTCCAGCGCCGATTGCTACTACTCTAGCCCAATTACTCGCGTGTTCTTCTGTTAGCGTAGGAAACTTAACTTTCACTCGACCCCAACCTTCCGGGTCTTGATTATCGGTAACAATTCCTACCAGTAAAGTTTGTCCAGGTTGCAAGTGATTTGCGGGAGAAAGGGTGGTTAAAAGATCTCCTCCCCGCAATCCCCGCACGCTGAATTCGGTGACGTATACTCGCTCGTGATACGTATGACGAGTTTCGGTAACGTAGTATTCGCCGCTGTGCTGTCCCATGTCTTCTAATTTGACGATGCGCCCCGGTCGAATTTCGGTATTTCCTTCAGCTTTGGCATCGGCGTAGATAAATTGTCCCCCTAATTCGTCGCACAATGCTTGCGCCATTGTATCGACTTCTTTGGGATTAAAGATAGGTTTATCTACCACAATCATTTTAGGCTTCGGCGGCTGACCTTTAAATTTACTGCTGGTATCGCTGCCTTTGCCATTATTGGTTTTCGTGATAACTTTTTCTTGGTTTTTGGTCGAGACAACGGCTTTTTTTTGCTTATAATCCCAAGCCCGCACTTCGACTTCTTTAACTTGTTCTGAACTGGTGACTCGCACGCGGAAGCTGTGCAGGTTTTTCAACCATTTTAGGGTGATTTTCTTGTTGTCTGCTTTAGGTTTGCGGAAGTTGAGCTTTCCATCTTGAATAAATAGTTCAAATCCAATCCTATCTGCTCTTTCCCGCAGGAATTCCATGTTGGTTTGATTTTCTTGAAAAACGTAGTCGTGGGCGACTCCACTTGCATCGATTTTGCCAATGTCTATGCCGATTTCCTGCACAACTTTTTTGACAATATCGCTATCGGTCATGTTTTGAAATGAACGGTTATAACGTCCTCGATGCAAGCGGTGTCCGACATCATACCCCCGCACGATTACTGGAGCTTGGGATCTCTCGCTAAAGAATGTTTCAATGCCTGTAATTTCGCCTTCTATGATGTTATTTTTGTTGCTTTCATTATAATCTTGAGATTCGGTTGTGCTGGAAGTAAAGCCAATTTTGACGGGTTTACCAATTTGCAATAAGTCTTGGTAACGCCACTTTTCATCTTGGCTTCTACCAGGAAAGTAATCGTTTTGAATTACCAAGGTAAACATTGCTGGCATGTGCAAGCTTTCTTCTACCATTATTTGCAGAATATCTTCCATCAAGTTGGGAGGGGCTTGCTTACCGTCTATTTCTAACGTCGGGAGGGCGCGGTAATGGACTGAAGTCATATCTACCTCAAAATTTTTTGTTTAACTACTTCAACGTTGATTAGCCTTTTTGCTAGCAGCTTTGCGGTTGGTCATACTATCTTTTTGACGGTTTGTTTTGTTAGACTTCGGAGCGCCTAAAGGGCCGTTTTCTTTGGGTTCATCTGCTTCTTTAAGTGTCAAGCTGTCGATGATGGCGCGTACTGGCGTTCCATCGGGTAAAAACATGGTGAGTTTGTAGTTGAGTTTTTCGATAAAACAACGTCGCAAGTAAACTTGTTTTCCCCACATGAATTGATAGATGGGTGGACGCTCTTTCCCAGAAACGAATTCAACCGCTTTTCTGAAGCTATTGATGTATTTATTTACGACATCATCTCCTTCTTCGTAGGTATCAAACAATATTTTATTGATGGTAATTTTGTAAGCTTTTGTATGGGAAAAGCTGACTTTTGGTTGTCCTTTATCCTGGGTGCGTGCGCCTGGACTTTCCGATGTTTCAACAACTCCCTCAAACACCAATTCGGTGGGATTGAACATAAATTCGATGGGGGGTACGCCATCATCGGATATCAATACGGCTTTGACTAAATTACCAGATTTATCTGATATTGGAGGTGCAGTTCTCATCGGTGGCATATATTCTCCTGAATTGGGTGTTTTATTTTACCAATTTACGCGACCTGAGTAGTAGCGTCCCTGCCGTTCTCGATCGATTTCTAATCGCTGTCTAATTTGGTGATATACTTCCCTTGTGAGTTTCTGCAATTTATCGTCGGCTGGGGAAACTTCACCTGGGTTATCTGCGGTTTTTTGTCCTGGATTTGACTTTTTAGGCGCTGATTTGACCTTGTTGGAAGTTCCGCAGGCGGTTGTAATATTGCTTAACCAAATGGGAGAGCCTACGCTGCCTTTACCTTGACGTTCTAGATCTATTTCTAAACGTTGCCGCAATAAGGTGTAAACTTTTTGGGCAAGCATTTCTAATTGCTCATCTTCTATTTTAGAGCCTTTCTCAGCAGTATTTGCTCTGGGTTGTTGGGAAATTTCCTCGCTAGCGGGTGATGTAAAACTATGGGAAATTTCACCAGCGGACGAGTCGGAGATAATGGGGGAGGAAAGCGAATAAGATGGGGAAGAAGTCTCCGGTGCAACTAAGGATAAAGGCGCAAATTCATCTTCTTTTTTAGATGTACGATTTTCACCTAATAATTCGGATATGCTTGACCATGAGTTCGGTATATCTTGAGACGGCGAGGCTTCGTTTTCAGTAGCGGCAGATGAAAAACTTTGTTCCCCATTGAAGTTAGAAAATGAGGGTGAGATTAAATTGTTGGCGTTAGTGAGAGGTTTGGATAAACCTAATGGTTTGATATCTGCTATATTTTCTGGAGAATTGTTGTGAGTTTCGCCCAGTAATTCGGAGATATTTGACCAGGCATCGGGTACACTTATAGCAGTTGATTTTGAGTCGTTATCGGGTGAGCGGGAAATGTTAGGTAAGTTATCTGGATCGCTACTGGATGATGTTGGTGTTTCTGGAGAATTGGAAGGTGATTTATCTATAAAATCAGATATAAGTTCGGAAGTAATAAAGTCTGCTTGTTGAGCTAAAGGTTTTGCAGTTCCTAAAGGTTTGATAATATTTAAATTGGGATTCTCCAAGCGGGGTTGAATATCTTCTGTAATAGAAGTTGGAGAGTCTTCTTTTGGCTGGATTGTAGTTGGAGATGGTGGTGCAAAAGCGTTGCTTTCCCCAGGAATCGCTTCCTCTTGCGATGTGAATGTTGGAGACAATAAATCTGTTTCTTGATCTGATGAAGTTGGTGATGATTTTGGCTGGATTCTTGTTGGAGAGTCTGAGGCGAAAGCGTTGCTTTCCGCAGGAATAGCCGACGAATCCGATGTGGCTGTGGGAGATACTTTTTCTGTTGTTTCAATCGCCGATGGACTAGAAGTTTGCGA
>DNGJ01000544.1 GCA_003486305.1 Cyanobacteria bacterium UBA11371 | reverse complement strand
AATTGGCGCAAGCGGGAACTCGTCCCGAAGAAATTGCCCAAGCCCGCGCCCAAGTCGAACAATTCCAACAAGCGCTCAAATTGGCGCAAGCCGGAACTCGTGCCGAAGAAATTGCCCAAGCTCGCGCCCAAGTCGAGTCGGCACGAGGCGCGCTGCAAACAATTCAAACTCAAATTAACGACGCGACGATTAAAGCACCCTTTGACGGCGTGGTCACGAAAAAATATGCCGATCCAGGTTCGTTTGTGACGCCTACCACGGCGGGAAGTAGCTCGGAAGGTGCCGCCTCGAACTCGATTTTGACCCTGGCTTCAATCAATCAAGTCGTGGCTTATCTCGATGAAGCGAAAATTTCTCGCGTTCAAGTCGGTCAGTCGGTGAAGATTACCGCCGATGCTTTTGGCGATCGCACCTTTTCCGGAACTGTCTCCCAAATTGCAGCACAAGCAACCACAACCCAAAACGTCACTAGCTTTGAGGTGCGAGTTTCCTTAGAACCAGCCGCCCAACAATTACTCAGATCCGGTATGAGCGTCGAAGCTCAATTTCAAGTCGGACAACTCGATAATGCGATTCTCGCTCCTTCCGCCGCGATCGTCCGCCAACAAAACGGCGCCACAGGCGTTTATGTCATGGGTGACGATAATAAACCTGCCTTCAAACCGATTCAAATTGGCATTACCGTCGGCGATCGCACTGAGGTTAAATCTGGTCTCACCGGCACCGAACAAGTCTTAATCAGCTTTCCACCCGGCATGGAACCAAAATCAGACGCGCGCACCCCATTCTCCGGTATCAATCGCAGCGATCGCAACTCATCACGACAAAATTCTGGAAATAATCCTCCCCCCCCTCCTACACCTTAACATTTACTTTCATGCAACAACTTTTTTCTATATTCCCCACGCACAAACGTCATCCAACGTCAACCGTACACAAATTGCCCCCTTGGTTATTGTTAAGTTGCCAAAATTTCAACAACGCAATTGCAAGCCTTTCAAGCTTCCTGTTTTTAATTCACATACCTCTCCAACATTCTTATTTACCACCTTCTGAAAGTACTGTCAACTCGTAGGTCGGTTTTTGATATGTCATGTAATTTTGACAATGTGAAGCACCACAACGATTGGTTGTTTAAATTAAAAGTTTTATTTGCATATCTAAAACTTATAAATAATAGTTAGGGGTGATTATATCACTAAGTAGCAATTTAGGGAAGAAAGAGGTAGAAGATGAAAAAGTCAACTGGAAAATTAACTCAGCAGGTGGCGTTTGGGGAAGTTGTGGGAATTGCCACAGAAGCATTGTGGAGTAATAAACTGCGCACGGGATTGACGATGTTAGGAGTAATTATTGGCATCGGCTCGGTAATTTCTATTACTTCAATCGGACAAGGAATTCAAAAAAGCGTAGAGCGGCAAATCCAATCTTTGGGAACCGACGTATTGCAAATTTCCCCCGGTGCATCGCGCAGCGGCAACATTGTGGGAAGTGCTGGATCGATTAGTACCTTGACTTGGGAAGATGCAAAAGCAATTGCTAAAGAAGCTCCATCTGCCAAAATTGTTTCCGCCACTTTACAGCGTCAGGCGCAAGTAGTTTATGGCGGCACGAATGCGAATACGACGATTTACGGTACCGACTTAAACTATCCGGATGCGCGCAACGTTCATCCTCAAATCGGACGCTATTTCACCCAAGAAGAATTGAACGAGTCGGCTCAAGTTGCCGTTCTCGGACCGACGGTGCAAAGGAAAATATTTGGTAACAACACCGGATTGGATGAGAAAATTCGCATCCGAGGCGAAGTTTACCGAGTCATAGGGATTATGGAACCCAAAGGCAGTCAAGGGCCGATGGATCGGGATGATGCAATTTTTATTCCCCTGACCAGCATGTCGTCGCGGATTGTGGGAAATAACGCGCTGACTGGAGTTTCAGTGAATTCAATTTGGGTCAAAGGAGAGAATCAAGCTGCCTTGAATGCCGCGCGGTTTCAGGTGACAAATTTGTTGCGATTGCGGCATAACATTTACAATCCGGCAAACGATGATTTCCGCATCACAAACCAAGCGGATTTAATTAACGCATTTTCTAATACGGTGGGATTCCTGACGATTATGGTGGTAGAGATCGCAGGCATTTCGCTTGTAGTCGGCGGCATCGGCATTGCCAATATTATGTTAGTTTCCGTAGTCGAACGCACTAGGGAAATAGGGATTCGCAAAGCCTTGGGGGCGACGAAAGCGGCGATTTTGACGCAATTTTTAGTTGAAGCGATCGCTATCTCCACCCTGGGCGGCATCATTGGCGCAGGCACGGGGATTGCGATCGCTTTTGGCGGGTCTTTAATCTTCAAATTTCCGTTTGTGGTTTCCGGGTTGTCAGTTGTTGTGGGATTTGGATTATCAACCGCAGTCGGACTCGTCGCCGGGGTAATTCCTGCCCGCAACGCTGCCAACCTCGACCCGATTGCAGCACTGAGGAGCGATTAATAATAATGGCAACGATGATTTGGATCGAAGGCATTACCAAAACCTACCAACTGGGAGAAATTACGGTTCCGGTTCTCAAAGGGATTAATTTATCAATTGAAGAAGGCGAATACGTGGCGATTATGGGCGCATCTGGTTCGGGAAAATCCACGCTGATGAATATTATCGGCTGTCTCGATCGGGCGACGAGCGGACATTATGTATTTGAAGGCAGCGACCTCACCACATTTAACGATGACGAACTTGCCTATGTCCGCAATCAAAGGATTGGATTCGTGTTTCAACAATTTAATTTACTGCCCCGCGCCACTGCCTTGGAAAACGTAATGGTACCGATGGTGTATGCCAACGTTCCCAAGTCAGTGCGTTTAGAACGGGCGAAGCAAGCGCTAATGCGAGTTGGTTTGGGGGAAAGGATGAATAACCGTCCGAGTCAATTATCTGGGGGACAACAACAACGAGTTGCGATCGCGCGTGCCTTGGTCAATCGTCCGGCGTTAGTATTAGCCGACGAACCGACAGGCGCATTGGATACTCAAACCTCGCAAGAGGTGATGAATCTGTTCGCCGAATTGAATCAACAAGGGATTGCGATCGTTTTGGTTACTCACGAACCCGACATCGCAGAACAAACAAAACGGATAATTCGGGTTCAAGATGGGTACGTGGTGAATGCATCTGAACGTTTGACATCGAATCCATCTTTTAAATGAACCGCCAAGACGCGCCTGTTCGCCAAGAAGAAGAGGAGGAAGAGGACATCGAATCTGAGGGGATGCGATCGCTACCAGAAAAATAGCGCCATTTTTAGTTCAACAATGCGATGAAAAAACACCATATTAAAAAAATCTCCCTACTAAACCGTCGAGAGATGCTGGGCTTTATCGGGGGAATTGTTTCTGTATCGCTGCTGGGATGCCTGCGCCGACAGTCCGCATCAGCAAAACAGACGGCTTCCTGTGTAGTGAAACCGCAACAAACAGAAGGCCCCTATTTCGTGGATGAGAAACTTAACCGCTCGGATATCCGGTCAGATCCGTCGGATAATTCATTAAAACAGGGAGTACCGCTGCGTTTGGCATTTCAAGTTTCTCGCATCGATGGTGAGTCTTGTGCGCCTCTCGAGGGTGCGATCGTCGATATTTGGCACTGCGATGCAATGGGTGTCTATTCGGATGTTACGGATCGGAGTTTCAACACTGTCGGGAAAAAGTTCCTGCGCGGCTATCAAGTGACGAATGCGAATGGCACCGTCGAGTTCAATACAATCTACCCCGGTTGGTATCCAGGTAGAACGGTTCACATCCACTTCAAGATTCGCACCAATTCTGCCTCCCAACAAAGTTACGAGTTTACCTCGCAGCTTTACTTCGACGATGCGCTTACCGATCAAATCCACACCCAACGCCCTTACGCCGCCAAAGGACAACGCAACATCAAGAATGACCAAGATGGTATTTTTCAAGGTGGTGGCGACCAATTGATGCTTCAGGTCGCCAAAGATGCAAAAGGTTATGGGGCTAGATTCGATATCGGACTTCAGATAACTTGAAATCAATCTCTCTCTTTTCTTCCTCTGCGTTCTGGAGCGTCCTCTGCGGTTTAATCAGATCTAATACCAAATCCGCCTCAACAACCCCTCTTATTCTTCTTCTTCCTGGCGTTCTACCCAACGGGTGCGCCCCGCTTCGCGTCTATGGCGTCTTAGCGGTTCATTTAAAAGGGGGGTGATGGAAGCGGATTGGATATAATATCATGTCCGGTTGTTGCATCGGCATCGCACGGGGGGCGGGTTTAAAAAGATATCTCGCGGTTCCACTTAATTGTTGGTAAAACCCGCCCCTACAACGCAATTAACTCTAGAAGTCTGATGCTAACGGACATTATATAACTCGATCGGATGTCACTTCAGCGTCGCCGGAAACGATATCCCTCGCTTTTTGCTGGCGATCTGCTTTTTCAGCTGCTGCAAGCGTCGCCGCGATCGCTCCAAGTTCGGAGACTCTCCCCCATAACGCCAGCTGACATAAGCTTGGGAAATTTCATCGATCGCATCGCCCCATTCTATGTCATGGTGCTGGCGCGAACTTCTCGCGTATTCTAACGGCGTTTGAGCCGGATTTTTCCTATACCCTATAGATGCCAAAATGTCAAGCATTTGTTGATAAATACTTTCGATTGGGGGTAGCTTTTCTAAGCCGCGTTGGTAGTGCCAGACGCGCCACCTGTCCCAAGCGAGCCAGAAACAGAAAGCGAGGGCGATCGCAATCGCGATGCCGGTAAACAAACCGATCCAACCTTGAGCAAACAAGGCTAAAAACCAAGCGATCGCGCCAATTAACCAAGCGATCGCACCGCCCAACACATTGGTAATAAAATTAGATACTGGGGTTGGTAACCATCCAGCAACCCACTGCCAAAAGCGTTTTAAGACGCTAAAAGTCTGGTCGTCTTCAACCGAAGGGGGAAACAATGGATGACCGGGAATTGGATCGAAAGCAAACCAACCGTATTTGGGGAAATATACTTCTGTGAGCAAATACGCATCGGTGTTGCGCACGACATAAAACCCGGTAAACGGATTAAATTCTCCCGGTGCAAAGCCGCCGACTAGCCTTGCTGGAATGCCAATCGAGCGCAGCATAATAGTTAGAACGGTAGAAAAATGATCCGGATAGCCGCCGGTAATTTTTTCACCGGCGGGACTGTTTTTATAACCGAACAGAAAAGCTTCTACTAAGTCTTCGTTTTCGGCTAAAAATGGCGGTTGTTTCTGAAGTTTGTAATTAGGATTTTGCTTCAAGTATTGAGCCAGGTAAAGGGCTTTTTCGTAAGCCGAAGTTAGGGGTTTGCTATCCTTAGCGACTTTATTTTTGTTGGCGAGGATTTCTGAGGTGAGCTGGCGGACTTTGTCTTTAATTTGGGGAGGAACTTGCAAATAGAATTGCTGGATAGTTTTGGGATAGTTAGTGGAAGCTTTGCCTAAACGAGAGCGATCGCGGAAAGGAACTTCCGAGACAACCGAATAGGTCAGACCTTCGTTCAAGGCGACAGGCGATCGCACGCTACCCTCGGCATCGATTCCCACTCTTTCTGTGGGGAAGTAAAGCTCTTTAGCATACGCCATTGCCGGAATGAGATTTGGCAACTCGGAGACAACTGTGTAAGATTGAATTACTTCCTGGGTGCGATTGATATGGGGAGGTATGGGTAGGTCAAACTTGTAAGACCAAAAAGAACGGTTAAGCGTAAAAGCTTTTTGATTGCGAGAAACTTCCCAACCCTGTCCGGTGTAGCGATCGAAGCCCAATACGCGCCAAAATCCCTCGACTTGGGAACGCACCCGCATTACCACCGCTGGCTGAAGTTGTCCGCGTAGGTTCTGGTTAATTTTGGTATTGAAACCGTAGTAAAAAGTTGGGTCAAGTTCTCCTGGGCCTTGTTCTATATTACGTCCGCCGCTACGAGAGCCTTGACGTTGGTTTTGATTTCCTCTACCTCGGTATCCTGGATTTATGACATTGCTGCCATCAAACTGCCCAGTAAATTCGATGGGGGAACTAATGGGAAACGATCGCAATTGGTAACCAGGTAAGCGGGGGAGAAAAGCAAAAATTGTTAATCCCAAAGCGACGATGATGAGAAAATTAACAATTAAGAATTTTAAATTTAAAAAGGGAGAATTCTTGGTTTTGAAGGTTTGATGTTTAAGTTTTAATGGTTTTAGTCCCAGACGGGAACGGTAGTCTAGTAGCAAAACGGGGAGAGCGATCGCTAAAAACACCAGCAACAAAGGCGCAAAAGCCATTGTCTGACTCACGGTAGCCGCCACCCCCAACAAAATCAACCCGATAGCGATGGAATAACCCAAATCTTTGCGGCGGGGGAGGTCGAAACTGTGCAGCACTTGCAGGTGAATTAACAGTACAGCTAAAACCAAGCGGGTATCGTTAAATTCTTCCCTCAGACGCCAGAGGAAATAAGCCAAAGCGGCTAACATTCCCAGGGCGATGCCAAACTTGGTGGGGATATTGCGATCGCGCCGCCGATACCAACTCCAAACCGCACCTAGTATGCTCAACGGCACCGCCCAAACACTGACACTTTGCCCGGTACCAAAGGTTTCCCCGGCGATATCGGTCGCCACAATTCCCACGATTACGAGCGCCTGTACCAATACGCGCAATAAAAGCGAGTTTTCTGGTTCTGGCTGCGGCATCGCGGCTATTCGCTGCCGAATTTGGCCTACAATCGGGATGGTTTTTGCCATTTTGGTAATGGGTAATTGGTAATGGGTAATTGGTAAGTGGTTTGATCGGATTAGCTATTAACCAATTGTAAAATGGCTTTCTTTGCGATTACCGATTACCGATTACCGATTACCGATTACCGATTAGCCAATTGTAGGACAAATGGCGAAAATCAGAGGATTGTCATTCAGGTGGGGACAGAGAACTTCTAAGGGGTAAGTTTGGTTGAGTTCGAGGTCGGATAATTCGACGCACAGTTGACCTGGATCGGGGCGAGATGCGATCGCGCAAGCTTGACCTACCTGTAACTTCAAGCTACCACCGCAGGGAAGCAGACCCTGGACGCGCAAACAAGCAAACAATCGTCTTTCGATTTGATATTCTGCCCTCAGCACCAACTCGCCCACACCAGTCAGCCATTCTCGCTCTAGGATCGGCTGATGGGGCGACAAGGTTAAAGTCAGAGATGCGATCGTCTGCCGCGCCGCAATTAATAACAGTACCATTTGCTCGGTAGGAGTTGCGGCTTCGTAACTGCTGGGAAAGTCGGCGGCGATTTGGGATTGTTGCACTACCAAACTGTCACAAGACGCAGATGCCAGCACGACCGAAGCAAACTGGTGCAGCATCTGAGATTGACCGGGAAATAATCCTTCCACCGCCCGCACTAACTTCATCGGCGAGGCGATGGAAGATTGCACGACTGCCTGACAGCACTCTAGGAGTTGGGCGAAAATATCTGGGGGGATGGGAACTGGTAGGCGTAACCTTTGTAGGTGAGTTGTCCAAAATTGGTTGGGAGACAAAGATTCTGGTTCTGGGTCAGAAATTTCTGTTTCCCAGGGAAACAGGGGTGGATTGTCTTGCAGTTCCTTCTGTAACCGACGCTTTACCAAGGCTTGAAAACGGTCTTGCAATGTAAAATTATCCTTGCCGCTTTTGGATTGAGGATAAACACCTGATTCACCGGGACTAGCAACTGTGGCGTTCAAAATTTCTGACTCCAGTTCGTCGAACTCATCTATTTCCCAGTCTTGTATTTCATCGATCTTGCCAGAAGATAGGGATTGATTTCCCTCACCCGTGACATCCATTGTGGAATGGTTGGTCGATGGTGAGGGAGCGTTATCCTTTTGTAATAGCCAGACGAGAAATCGTTCGGGGAAATCTTCTGTATCTCTATTCATGGGTCGATGCACCTGATCCGGACTCTGAAGAATTGCGAAGAACCCAGGCTGTTTCTAGCAGCTTAAACCACTGCTTGTGAACTTGGCTGACTTTCCAACGGAGGGATTTAGCGATCGCTTTATCGTTGAATCCCCTTTGTTTCATCACGAGCAAACCTCTTTGCTCCTGGCTCAATTGAGCCTGAAACCCTTGCCATTGCTGGGGCGTCAAGCCGAGGTTGCGCTCTAAATCTGCTCCCAGCCACTCGTGAACCAATTCCCACCCGTGCAACAGGGCGAATCTCATTAAATGGTACTTAAACCGCTGTTGCAAATAATCTCGCTGACGCGGGGTTAAATCGAGTATCTGCTCAATTTCATCGGCAGAAAGGTTTTGCAAGCGGAGGATAAAGTAATCGGCACAATCTCTTTGCTGGCGCTGCTCTAAGTATGCTATCAACTCGCGAATCACGGACTGGCGCAGCATCATATCCGCGCTATCTGGGTCTGTTGCTACCATCATCTCTCGCACCCGCGCCAGCAATCTTTCATCCCAGGCGGTTTCTGATTCTGACGAGCGACTTTCTGCGGCTTGTTCCAAATCCACCGACATTTCTCTGGGGTGCTGTTGCACAAAGGTTTGCACCCGCAGGACAATCAGTTGCTGAGTTTTTTGACTCGATAAGCGAACCCGTCGCTTGGCGTAACGTTCTGTAAATGCTAAGTATTCGGACAGTTCTAAAAGCGTGTGGGGACGATAAGTGGCACTCAGCAGCGCTTCTTTACGAAATACTTTCAGCGCTTCTAGATAAAATCCCTGGAGAAAATCTTCTATCAACGTCAACCGCGCTTGATAGCTCAACGCTATCCCCACTGGGGTGATGTAGCGGTAAATAATCGCACTTAAGGTACTGTGTAATTCTACACGTCCGGCTGCCGACCCCAGTCTGTAATAGTTAAGACACTGCTGGAGACGATGGCGAGCCATTCGATTCGCCCAAGCTTCCAAATCGCCAGACGCTTGTATGTGTCTGCTTTCATTGCAGACGCGGACAATTTCTGCTGTTAAACGGAAAGCAACATCCCGGCAATTTTGCTTTGAAGCACGGGTTGACTGCTGGAGTTCGTTAAACAGCAGTTGGAATATACCTTCCACTCGCTGCTCATTTCTCTTAAGTTAACGACTGGTTAGCTTGGTTTAAGCTTACCGATTTAAAGGCGAAGCATTATCTAATTTCGTAAAACGTTCCGCCTCTTATTTCTTCTCTCGTTGCAGCCTCGATCCGGATATTTAACCAATTATTCTTGAGGAAAAAGTAGGGGCACGGCATGGTACAAGGTTTTGCTAGAAATGAAAAATCATTCTCCGCCGTGCCCCGGCATGGTACAAGGTTTTGCTAGAAATGAAAAATCATTCTCCGCCGTGCCCCGGCATGGTACAACTTGGTGGAATACAAACCCCTTGTAAGGGCACGGGATCAAAAGCCTTGTGGTGAGCAATAA
>DNGJ01000292.1 GCA_003486305.1 Cyanobacteria bacterium UBA11371 | reverse complement strand
CCCGTCCGCCACTAGGTATTTCTACCCCGTTCGACTTGCATGTGTTAAGCAGACCGCCAGCGTTCATCCTGAGCCAGGATCAAACTCTCGGTATAAAATGATTAAGAATTTGTAACTCCGAAAACTTATTAAAAGTTCCAGAATCTAACTATTGTTGCTTTTTGTCTTGAGATAAACCCCAAAACAAACTGGTTACTTTTTTTGACGAGGCTTGGATGGTTTTGTTTAGCTTTCAAACTATTGGCTTTTCTTGGTTCGCTGCGCCTTCTTCTCTTTTTAGACGCTTTTCTTCTATAACAGACATTTAGCGAATCGTCAAGGGGTAAACCAAACTTTTTGTGGATTCTGCACCTTATTTACTATCGCTTATAGTTTACCTGTTAATTGCTGCCAAAGGTTTAAAAGCTGCTGCCTTTTGCTTTCAAACTATATTGTTTTTAGGTTTAGCGAGTCAAACTCTAATTAATTTTTCCTACGCTTCCCATCTGTCTGAGCGATTCACTTCTTTGAGCGCCCCAGTTATCAAGGTACTTTTACTTACGTACCTCTTGCCTATTGGCGATCGCTAAGCTCTGACCTGACTTGGAACCAAAAATTCAAAAGCTAGTGCTTATCTGGCTTTCAAACTATTTTGTTGTCTGGGTTCGGTGCGCCTGTATCACCCTGGATGCGCTCCCTTTTTTTGGCGCTTTACTACCATAGCACATCCATTTGGCTTTGGCGTACCAACTCAAAATTTTTTTTCAGGGTGTACGCCAATGCTGGTTTTGGTCTCTGGGAGCCTGTTACAGGCTGATGGCAGTACAATTGTTCTTTAAATCGACCAGGCACAATTGTCAGGCTCATCAGTATTGGGCAAATCTGACTCGTTGTCTGTCTTGTCCCTGGGATAACCCGCTTATACCAAATCCGCTTCCATCACCCCCTTTAAATGAACCGCTAAGACGCGCCTGTTCGCCAAGAAGAATAAGAGGGGTTGTTGAGCCGGATTTGGTGTTGTGCGCGATCGCACCCCCTTATAATAACGATGTGCTAACCCAGACAGGTTTATAAATAATTATTACTTATCTTACTGTCAGTGATTTTGTATTCGACGAGTTAAAAGGTGTTATTTACGCATTTTCTACTATTCGTTCATATTTCTGTAAGTGGCTACGGCGGAAGGAGAAATCCGATTCAGATAGCGGAAGATCCAGTACTTAAAGATTGTATCTAAAACCACTGGAAATGTGGCTATAAACAAAAAGATAAATTGGCGGTTTTCTGGCAACCCCCAATGTCGCGATATTCCTTCTAAAATCACTTCCCAACCGTGGGGAGAGTGAAATCCAACAAACATATCTGTAAATAAAATAATGATAAATGCTTTAGCACTGTCGCTTAATCCATAGACAATCTCATCAATGAAAGATTTTAAAATTTCAATTTCCCGCCTACTCGTCAAAATTACAAAGCAAAAAGCCGCTATGGAAAACAAATCGGAAAAGACGTTTTTAATCGCATCAGCACTATTTTGACCATATTCATCGGCAAGAGTTTTAGCTTTATCTTTAATTCTTTCTTCTATAATCTCCTCTGATAATTCAGGCGATTGACCAATTAAAACATCGAATTTCAGTTTTTCTTCAAATCTTTGTAACTCTCTTAATGCTTGTTCTTCCTGTTCTTCATTTATGAAAATTGCGACGGGATTCTGCGGGCCTTTAAAGTTACGTTCGACAATCGGGCCGACAACGAACAACTTGGAAGTCTGAAAAGTTAGAAGTGGAATTACAATTAAAAGTAAAATAAATCTGAGAGAAATAGCGGTTTTAGCTTGAGAAGTGCGGAACTTTTTAACGACATCTTCTTCAGCTTTAGGATTTAATTCTCTTGTCAACCTGGTGAAAGTCCTTAAAATAGATCTTGGTAAAACTCCGGTTTGATCGGAAATATTTTCAATTTTATCAACTATAATATCTGATTTTTCGGATGGATTTTGTCCGTTGGCACTGGTTGATTCTAATTTAGTTGATTCGAGTTTTACATTTTTAGGAACTACGGTTAAAGATAAAGATGAGTCTGGTTTTTTCTGAGGGGGTTCTGCCGTATACTTTGAAATTACATAATCGATGAATTTAAGTTTCTCTAAAATTATTGTAGGTTTGTCTCTTGCTCCTAGACGATTGGAATTGGCTGACCCCGTAGTTGGTTTAAATTGATTTGAGGAATCCGGGTTTTGATTGACAAGGGTCAAAACTGAATAAGTGGCGTTAAACGCTGCTAATCGTAGCTTGGCAATATTTAAATACTTGCTTAACTCGGCTTGGAAATAAGCCATGACGCTGGCACCATAGTCAGCGGAGTCAGCTGATATTTTTTTGCCATTAAAATGTTCGTCTTCAATAGCTTTGATCTGCAAAGCGGCATTATAAGCTTGTTCTAGTGACCTTTCTGGCGTCTCTGAAAACCATTGGTTGGCAGAGCGAACTGAAGCTTTGATTTTTTGTAAAATTGAGTTTGTCATAACATAAATAGTGTCGAGAGGAACGAATCTTGCTTTTTACCTGACGGAGATTCGTAAAACTTTTAAGTTTCGTGTACGTGGTATGATAACAGATCAGCCGAAGGATAAGCGATGGTTTTTAAGTCGATTTGGCTCGCTGGTTCCAGCCGCAGTGGTAAGACAACTCGCTTGGTAGAGCATTTTTGCGCCTGGATGCAAAGCGTTGATGCTCTCAGGCGAGGTGCTTCCAGTCGCCGCCGCGTCCAATTTAGCAGATCGCAATGGTTGAGTCTGCGGCAAACACCAAGCGGGGTTTTAGCTTTTGCTGCCAATGGGGACAATCGGATAGAATTGGCTGACCGCATTGCAGTTGCCACAGGAGGGAAATATGCGGTTCAGACTACCACACCTTTGGGCTTTTTTCAGGATGAAGTAATTTTGTTTTGGCCTTTATTAATACAGCGGTTGAACTTGCGATCGCAATTCCCCATCCGCCTACGCCCGGAAACCGAGCAAGAATTAGCCACAGCACTATGGCGTGCTGAGTTAGATGCAGGAATTTGGCAAGAAACAGGGGTAAGCGAGTATCGCCAAGTGCGCCGTGCATTAGACTTGTTGCTACTAGCAGGTGCAAGTGGAACGCCAATAGAAGCAATTCAAGGCATTCTGGAAGCGGGATACGGGGAGAGGGAAAGCGATGAGGGACAGGCGAATCAGGAAGAGGCGGAGATAGAAGAGGAAGATGCATTCGATACTTTATTCCCAATCCAGGAAAAAGTTAGGGAACGAGATAAAATCCAAAAGCGCGTAGGCGAATTGCTTTTACGCTGGCGCAATTGGTGCCTGGAGCGGGGATTTTTGACTTATGGTTTAATTTACGAGCTGTATTGGCGGTATTTATTACCGGATAAAACTTATCAGCAGTATTTAACTCGGCGGTATCGGTTGATATTGGCGGATGATGTGGATGATTATCCCGCGATCGCTCGCCATCTATTCGACTTCTTTCTAAATAACGGTGCTGTTGGTGCGTTTACCTATAACCCCAATGGCGGCGTCCGCGTCGGATTGGGTGCCGATCCCGATTATATGGCAGAATTGGCATCCCGCTGTCAGGTGGAAACCTTGAACGATCGCCCGGTTACCTGCTTAGATGAAACATTAGGAATGCAAATCGTAGAAGCAGTCAGCGATCCGGCATTTCTGCTTTCATTACCGCGCAGCGTGCAGTCAATGCAAAGCATATCCCGCGCCCAAATTTTACGACAAACTGCTAAAGCCGTTGCAGTTGCTGTAAAGTCAGGACAGGTACAACCGCAAGAGGTGGCAATTATTGCACCGGGGTTGGATGCGATCGCTCGCTATACTTTAGTAGAAATTCTCATCAGTAAAGGCATCCCCGTCGAGTCGCTCAACGACCAACGTCCGCTATCGAGTTCCCCCATTATCCGCGCTTTACTCACCCTCCTGGCGTTCGTTTATCCTGGTTTAGGGCGTTTGGTAGACCGAGACGCCGTTGCTGAAATGCTAGTCGTCTTGAGTACGCGCTATGACAGCAGAATTGTCGGGGCGGGTGTAACCAAAGACAATTTAACCAATCCCGCCCCTGTTGATGACCAATTACCCATTACCAATTACCAATCTCCATTAACTCCCAATATTGACCCTGTTCGCGCTGGTTTATTGACAGATTATTGTTTTGAACCGAATTCAGAATTACCCAATTTATTGCCAGTGAAAGTATTTTCGCGCTGGGATAGATTGGGATATGAAGCGACAAAAGCTTATGAGGGGATTTTAAAGTGGTTAGAGGAGCAGCGATCGCAACAAGAGGCGCGTCTCATCCCCAGTTTTGTCCACGTTTTAGATCGTGCCATTCAACGCTTTTTATGGAATGGTAGCTATTTACCCTTTGAGCAATTATCAGCGTTGAGAGAATTATTGGAAACTGCCCAACATTACTGGGAAGTTGATGGGCGGATGCGTTCTCAAAGCGATTTGGGAGAAACTCCATCCCATACTACCGTCGGACGCTTTATTCAAATGCTGCGACGGGGTACTGTTACGGCTAAACCTTATCCAGTGCGAGCAATTGGCCCTGGTAGCAATGCTGTCACGTTAGCGACTATTTTTCAATACCGTTCTAGTAGAAAATATCACCGTTGGCAATTTTGGCTGGATGCGGGTTCTCCTCTTTGGTTGAGTGGCGGGGTAGCGGCGCTGTTTGGCGCGCCTTTATTCCTGCAAAATAGGGTAGGACTCCTCTGGACAGAAGAAGACGCTTTGATAGCAGATGAAGAACGACTGCGGCGAATTTTACGGGATTTGTTGGGGCGCGCTGGAGAGCGAGTTTACTTATGTCATAGCGAGATGGCGACTAATGGACAAGAGCAAACAGGGCCATTATTGGCTTTAATAAATGCTGCTATTCCAGCGACAGCGAAAGAGGAAACTGCTTTAATCTAGTATCATAAATGTGAGGATTGCTATATAGAGCCAAGCCGTCGGGATGCCAATAAAAAGTCCTGCGATCGCCCAACCTCTTTGATGGGCTTTAAACTGGTCAATACTGCGCCACTTTCTACTTTTCCAAGCCCATTCATTGCCTTTCGCACCAAGTACAAATCCCATAATCCAACCTACATAGGGCATCAAACATAAAAGTCCAATCCACACTTTATTAGTAAAAGGCCACAACCAAGGCATTAAAAATGCTCCCCAATTCCAACCTTTAATTTCATCGGGGATGGCTATGGATTCATCAAATAAATTACC
>DNGJ01000568.1 GCA_003486305.1 Cyanobacteria bacterium UBA11371 | reverse complement strand
CATTTAAAATAGCTGTCAGTGCTGGATTGCCGATCAAGCGATGGAGCAAAGGCATTGATTTATCTTCAAAGCCTTCTATGTATCGGCTACCCGTGACAAAATCAAAGCCTTCGTTGATTAGTTTCTCTAAAAATTGTGGAATCAAGCGAAAATCGTAAGTATCGTCTGCATCGCCCATAATCAGGTAATTACCTCTGGCATGGGCAAACCCTTTCAAGTAAGCATTACCGTAGCCGCGTAGCGATTGATGTACTACGCGAACACCCATACTTTTTGCAATTTCTACTGAGCTATCAGTTGAGCCATTGTCGCAGACAATAATTTCTCCATTGATATTGGCATTGCCAAAGGTTTCTTGAATTTTATGAATGCAAATACCTATAGCCTCTTCTTCATCAAGGCAAGGCATAACCACAGATACCAGAGGCTTTTCTCCTCTCTCATCTGCTGGTGATTCTTTGTAATTTAGTGAATTATCATTGCTGTTGCTAAACATTGTTGAATTACCACAATAAAAGCTTACTAGGCAAACTATCTATTAAATTAGCTATCTCATTGACTTATTTCTCTACGCATAATATTGGTGGCGAGAACTCCATGCTTGAATCAACAATCTTAACCCATCATTTATTCCCAGGCGCACTTTAACTTCATAGCCAATAACCGATACTTTAAAAAGCATTTGCTTTAATAAATAAATGAATGCCCATACTGTATTTATGATTGAGGGATTAACCCACCAGGCATGAACAAATAAAACGTACATATTACATTCTATTTGGTGTTTCAACCAGTTTTGATCAAATTCTCTTCCTCCATTGGCAACATTATGCCAAACAAATGTAGCATCTGAAAAAGAAATACGCCATCCTTCCTTAACTAGCACTTGGCCCCACAAATAGAACATATTGCCGAAGGGATATGTCTCATCATACCGCAAACCTTGGTCAAATATCTGCCTGGGGTAAACAGATGAACCATCGGCGATCGCAGCGCAGTTTGACGGATCTTTTGGCATACAGCCACCCCCACTTCGGTGCAATTCAGGCGGACAAATTAAGCTAGTATCAGGATAACTTGGGTTGCGTTCGGTAAAAATCCACACTCGTTTTGCATCGCTTGCCACAACCTCTAAAATCTTCTCTACATAATCCTGCGGATGGGTGTGATCGTCATCTGCGGACAGAATATGGGTGCCGCTACAGATCAAGCTAGCATGGTTCCGGTTTGCATATAATCCCCGGCGCGGCCCTGGTGTATACAAGCAGCCAAACTGCTGAGCCAATTCTCGAATTTGCGATGCATAAGTTGGATCGGAATCGTCAGACACCACAATTTCAAAGGGAGATACCGTTTGCGATCGCCAACTCTCTAGACACCGCTTCAGCGATTCAGGGCGATTTCGAGTCACTAAAGCAACACTGAGCCGAATCTCCGGTATGTTTGATGCCATAATTTCATCCCGATTAACTAACAACTAGCTCATAGCCTGTTGCATCGTTATCCAATATTTTTGAGTATCCTATTTCTTCCAAAAATTGGATTATCTTTTTTTCCTCTTGACATTTAGATGTTTCCCAAAATACTGCACCAATAATTTTTGCTTCAAATAAAGGTTTACAACTCTCTAAAATTTTTATATCGTACCCTTCTGCATCTATCTTTAGTACGTCAATTTTATCTTCATTGTATCTTTTCAGTAAAGACTTTAGAGTTATCATTTCTGTGGGACGAGCTGCACTATTCTCATCAACGACTATTTTGCTTAGCATCGTAGGTTCTCCACAGGTGTCCACGAATGCTACCCCATCCCGATCTCCTATGCAGCTAGCAACAACCTTATATCTTCCCTCATAGCTTTTCAGGTTTTCATTTAAAAGTTCGACGTATTCTGCTACTGGTTCAACAGCGATCGCTCGCGTTTCGTTCTTTTGCAGCCACAAAATCGAGTAATATCCAAAATTTGCCCCAATATCAACTAAAAGACCTTTCCTTTTCGGTGATAATATTTCTTTTGTTAAAAACCCTTCATAATATCCGCTCATGACAAAGAAGCGTGCGTGCAAACACTTGGGGTTCACTTTAACTTTAGTTAGCCGAAAATCTCGCGGCGTTCCATAAGTATATTCAAGTTCCGAGCTTGAATCTAATGGGAATTCCCCAAGGCACAACCAGGTTAGAGGAAATGCATAGGTAGGCGGTAATAGATGAATAATTTTTTTCATCAGCAACAAAGCCTTTTTGCCGCCTAATAATTTTTTGATTAATTTTATAAATCCTTGAAATATTTGTTGTTTTCTGTTCATTTCTTTTTTA
This sequence comes from Cyanobacteria bacterium UBA11371, assembly GCA_003486305.1. GTDB lineage: Bacteria > Cyanobacteriota > Cyanobacteriia > Cyanobacteriales > Aerosakkonemataceae > Microseira. The sequence goes on along the minus strand of DNGJ01000568.1, from coordinate 297 downwards.
CTGATTCCAGTTCAGATAAAATCATTTCATATCTTTTAATAAGCTTGAATAAACATCCATAGTTTCTCTAGCTATTCTCTGCCAATCAAATATTTTGGCAATTTCAACGCACTGTTGAGAAAGCTGGGAATAACTATCCTCTTCCAGAGTCAGGAGTTTGACTATCTGGTTGCTAAACTGTTCGATATTACCAGGATCAATTAAGAAAGCACGCTCAAAATGATGCAACATTTCTCGCGGTCCTGGCACATCATACGCTACAGTCGGCAGACCACAGGCTAGTTTTTCCAATACGGC
>DNGJ01000253.1 GCA_003486305.1 Cyanobacteria bacterium UBA11371 | reverse complement strand
TTTTAAATAAACCCGCCCCGGCACGACTATCAAGGAAAAATTATGGATAAAATTTTGGTATTTGGAGCCGGGACTATTGGTACATTCTTAGGTGCCAAGTTATATGCTGCTGGTCATGATGTTACTCTTTACGGTAGACGAAAGCTAACCAAAATATACGATCGAGTCTTGATTAACGGTATAGCTTTTAAAGTTCCTCCTAGAATCTACTCTCTGGAACAAAGTCGTTATGATATTATTTTCGTAACAACTAAATTATATGATTCTCAGACAGCTATCAACGAACTCAAATTAAATCATCTGGAACCCCAAATTATTGTATTTATACAAAATGGTTTGGTGTCAGAAGGTTTTTACGGGGATTTGGAAAACCATCCGGGATTCCTGACTATCAGCGTATTTGAAGGATACCGACTAATTGGAAACCAATTATTAGCTACGAGAACCGATCTAGGTTGGCAGACAGAGAATAACTTTACGGGTTTAAAAGTATGCAAATTATTGCAATCTGGCAATATAAATTGTACGGTCACATCTGAACTTCCTGAAATAAGAGCTGAGAAGCTGATGTGGAATGTGGCGCTGAATGCTTTGTCAGCGATGGAAAGGAAAACCTTTGGAGAAATAATGGCAGATAAAAACTTACACAAAGTTGTTGATGGACTTTTTGAAGAAAGTTATGAAGTTTTAAAAGCCGATTACAATCTAGCAAGCTTGGACTTACTCAAGCAAAGATTTTATCGGCAAATCAAAACCGTAGAAACCCATTATTCATCAACGTATCAGGATGTGGTATCTGGAAGAAAAACAGAAATTGATTTTTTGAACGGACTGATTATAAAATTAGGTAGAAGCAAAGGAATACCCACGCCGCTAAATCAAGAAATATACTGCAAGTTTTGCCAGGAAATATCGGAATGTTCGCTTCAAGAAGTTTGCAGACCTCTATTGTTGGTTTGAGGTACGATCGCAGATCTGATTTGCGTGCATAAGTCCTGTTTATTTTTGTGCGTGCGATCGCACGCACAAAAAAATTGTAGGGTACTAGCATCAGCACCCTACATTTATAATTATTTTAATTGTGCAGCAAGCTGGGAGAAGTTAAAACAAAAACGTCCCTCGTTCCTAAACCCGGAGAAAGCGGTTTAATCGGAGTAGTAAAGTGAAAGAACTCCCGATCGTTAACTAATAGCAGTTCTCCGGATTTCAAAACTTTATTAAAAACCGGCTTTTCCTTTTTAGCTACATACAAATGAGTTTCCCCCCCTTGAATATTTTCCCTATCAACGGCAAAAATTCCTACAAACTCACAGCCATCTCTATGAATTCCTTCCGGTGCAGGATTACCGAAATTATCGGGCGAACAAGAAGTTCTAATTTGATGAACGCCGATTTCTACACCGGGATTGAGCTTGCAGTAATTGCTAAATTCAAAGATAAGTTTCTTAAACTCATCGAGTTGTATCATTGCATCATCAAGTTCGGCAAATTCTCGCTTTACCCCGCCTAATAAAGGATTGTAGTTCTTGCTTTGGAAAAGATAGCCATGAGGTAGCTTAATTAACTCACTACCAAAAATTTTGAAACGAGATAATCTTCTGGTTCGGTAATTACCTTTTATGTAAGGGTCAACCGGAAGATCTGTAAAAAATGGCTTAAAACCCTCTAGCTTAATAGAATCGACTTTCTCTAAAGCAAAACTAATCGCGTAAGCAGATTCCGCTGATCCCCATAGCGTTTGCATTTAATTTAACTCCTTATACGTTGCTCCCATCTCCAGCATTTATTTTTGGAGACTTATACCCCCAGTGTAGATCAATTTTTTTTATAGTGTCGCTAAGTAGACTACAAAAAATGCAAAGTTATGGTAAAGAAGCAGCCTCTCGATTTAATCGCGCACCGCCTTCACCAAAGTTTGGCACGCCCGCAGGAAAACGCCCACATCGACGCCGAGGGCGATATACTGCACTCCGGCATCAATCCACTGCTTGGCGGTTTCCGGGTTATCGGCAAAAGTGCCAGCGGCTTTCCCGGCGTTGCGGATCGTGCCGACAGCGTTTTGCATCAGTTCGATGACGCGGGGATCTTGCACTTGTCCTGGAATACCCAAACTTTGGGACAAATCGTAAGGGCCGAGAAAGATAACGTCAATGTGGGGGACGCTGACAATTTCTGCCAAGTTATCCACGCCGCGTTTGCCTTCGACGTGAACAACAACCATAGATTGTTCATTCAACTGGTCTGTAATTTGCGTACCTGCTTTGGAGTAAACCCCCGCGCGGGTGTAAAATGAAAGACCGCGCTCTCCTATGGGGCTGTATTTTGCACCCCGAACGACAGCAAGGGCATCGGCTAAGGTTTCGATCTGAGGCACTTGGACGCCCGCGCTGCCAATATCCAGCGCCCGTTGAATTTGCGGCGCATCGTTCTTACGGACGCGGACGATGGGGGATAATCCCACGCAGTCGGCGGCGCGGCAGAGGTCTTCAGCAACGAGTGCGTGCAGGGGACCGTGTTCTAGGTCGATGACGGCAAAGTCAAATCCCGCGTGTCCGCAGATCTCGATAAAGGCGGGATAGGCGCAGTTAACAAACAAACCGAGTACGACTTCGCCTTGCTGGAGTTTTTGTTTGAGTTGGTTGTTACGCATTCTCTTACCTGCGATAGTAGCTGTGAAGTACCCCAACCTGTTTCGCTGAGGTTGGTGGCTCCAATCTCATTGAAATCCAGGGACGGTCTTATTCGTCGAGAGGAGTTTCCCGTATCATCCGCCATTGCCACTTTAGGAATACCACGATGGTATTCGGGACAAGGACCCGATGATGGTCTTACACAACGTCCACAGGCAGCAGCCCGCCTTCCGCAGGCAGTGCGATTGTTTTACCACACGCTCACCTTGGATTTACGACAATGGTCAACCAGCAATGGCTAAGTCTTCAGAGATCTCTGATGTTTCTGCGGCAAGCAAATTAGCTGCTACTTCGGATTTAGCCTTTATGTTCCATACAGTCGGGCGGGTCATCGACCACTTATAGAGTAGCATAGATGTATCCACAATAGTGATACACTATGAAGGAAAAATCTATCAGAATTAGGCTGTCTCAGAAACGATACGATAAACTCAAAGCCTATGCAGAAACCAAAGAAAAAACCGTTACGCAGTTGGTTGAGGATTGGATTGATAGGTTGCCTAGTCAAAAGATTGGCGACTCCTCATACGCCCCGCTCCCTAATCAACCTGACGGTTGATATTAGTCTAGGGCGCAATCGTCGCCGCCCGCTCCTTATCCCCACCCTACTACGCCCGTGGGTGGCGACTTCCGCGTTACATTAAAAACCGATCTCCTTTAAAAAATTGGTCAGGGTATCCACCTTTTGGGTCGTATTAACATAGGCTAGGGATAGGGATGCTAGCCATCTGTGATTCATGTCATTGCTGATTGTATTTGTAGATGATGACCCAGGGATTCGCTTGTCTGTGAGCGATTACCTGGAAATGTCCGGTTATATGGTCATGACGGCTAAGAATGGTCAAGAAGCGCTGGCTTTAGTCGAAGCGTATCAACCGCACTTGCTGGTGACAGATATTGTGATGCCAAAAATGGATGGCTACGAACTCGTGCGGCGAGTGCGTCAGCGACCAGAATTCCGCCTTCTACCTGTAATCTTTTTAACGGCGCGAACGAATACCGAGGAACGCATTCGAGCCTACGGGTTAGGATGCGATTTGTATCTAGCCAAGCCGTTTGAGATCAAAGAACTGGGAGCAATGATTCGCAACTTGCTGGAGCGAAGTCGGGTAATCCATGACTCGCTTTTACGGGAACAGGTACAAGCCTTACCAGCAGAAGAGGATGAAAATACTGCGATCGCTACCACCACTTGCAAGTTCACCAAGCGAGAACAGCAAGTATTGCAATTGCTGACTCACGGTCACTCAAATGTTGAAATTGGCGCTCATCTGCACCTGAGTCACCGTACCGTAGAAAAATACGTCACCAGCCTGCTAAGAAAAACCGCCACCAATAACCGGGTAGAACTGGTCAGGTATGCGATCGAAAATCGCCTGGTGGAATAGGGTCAATTGTCAATCTTGAGTCCTTTCTCTCTGCTGACAGATGACAATTGCTCCTTGACAATATATTGCAACAACCCTTCACAGGCATCCAATAGCAGATCGATTACCCGATTGAATCCCTCTGCTCCACCATAGTAGGGATCGGGAACTTCTTTAACAGTATGACGGGTGCAGAAATCGCACATCAGTCGTACTTTGTCCCGATATTTTCCCGCCAGATCTAGCAATAGAATATCCGAGTAATTATCCCGATCCATTGCCAGAATCAAATCGAAGTTTTCAAAATCTTCTTTGTGAAACTGACGGGCGCAACCTTTCATAGGAATTCCCCGTTTGCTCGCAGCAGCAACCATGCGGCGGTCGGGCGGACTACCGATATGATAGCTAGAAGTACCAGCTGAATCGCAGATAATCGAGTCGCTCAAACCCGCTTGCTCGATCAAATGATTCATAATATTTTCTGCCGACGGCGAACGGCAGATATTACCCAAGCAAACAAAGAGTAGCTTGTATTGCATCGTTGAGAGAGTTTCTGATTGAACGCTCATTGTGAGGTATGGTACAGGGCACAGAGAAATACAGGTAACACTTAAGGGCGCAGTAACTTGACAAAATTAACTGTTTAATTTGGGATAAAAACAACGTCAAGATCGCCCTTAATGGTTTCAACATCTTTGAATTTTACGAAATCTTGTTTGTCTAAACTCCATATAAAACCTTGGTAATTCCAGGACGAAAATTTCTGGAAAATATCTTGAGGTGTTTTACCCATTTTATACAGCTTAAACGGATTGATTTCACAACAAACTACAGGACGCACTTGGCTAAATACTTTTGCGCCTCCTTCAATTATAAAAGGTTCTGAACCTTCTACATCTATCTTGCAAAAGCCTACCTTTGGACAGCCTTGTGCTTCCCAAATATCATCTAAGCGCTTAATCTGAATGTCCTCCGCTGTATCATCAAGGGATTCTGGTGAAAGTGCGGCTCTACCTGGATCGGCAGGAACGTAAATCTTACAAATACTATCTTTATCTCCTAAACCTACAGGAACTACTTCTATATTCTGACAACCTGACATTGCAAGATTTTCTCGCAATAGTTCTATACTTTTTGAGAAAGGCTCGAAAGCATAGACTCGACCCGCATCGCCTACAACCTCTGAAAGTTTTATACTCCAAAGTCCTATATTTGCACCAATGTCATAACAGATCGCCCCAGGCAAACAGAATTGATTAATTGCTTGAAGAACCCCAGTTTCATATCGGTCTCTGAAAATAAAGATTAATCCATGAATGCCACGTCTTTTACCAGGTATTAATCGCATTTTTGCTCGATCGTGAATTCTTATCTTTGGCTGATAGCGAACAATTTTATAAATTTCCCATAATAACAAACGACCAATAATTTGCTTAGGTATTCTCTGCATCTCAGGATGACTGAACAAATAATTTAGGCTATATTTAGTTTTTTGAAAAAAACTTGATAAAGAAAAAAACATATTAATTGCCTTGCCCTGCCGCAAGCTCTGTACAAAAGTAAATTTAGCATACCGAAAAGCAGTTTCTACGGCGATTTTCCCACCCCCCATACTATTTTGCCATCAACGAGCCAGACAAAAAGCACCCGGGAGTTTAGCTAGATTGTTTGTTGAAGGCATTGGTTGTTGGGAAAACCCGCCCCTACAATCTCTCTATGTTGATCTGTAGCATTATCAAGGTAAAGTGATATAAAAGGAAGGCGAGTTTCCCGCCAATCCGAATCGCCAGTGCTAGCCAATACCAGAGGCTACGCGATCGCTCTTTTTGTACAACCTTAAGTTTAAACTCAAGAAGGTACTTTCCGGTATTTGTCTGGATCTGAAAAACCGTCTGGTTTGGATTAATGGCTTCGTTTCAGCCAGATTCCCCGGATACCAACCGCATTTGCTGCTTGATAATCTGCGTGAAAGCTGTCACCGATGTGCCACGCAGCTTCAGGGGGACACTCGTGTTTTTCCAAACCCTTGATAAAAATTGCCGGTTCTGGTTTTGCTGCACCGACTTCAGTAGAGATGGTAATCGAGGTAAAAAACTCTGCCAAATCGAGGGCTTTGAGTACCAAGTATAAACGCGAGTCAAAATTAGACAGCACCCCCAGTTTAATCCCGACTTTGTGCCAGTGTTCCAAAGCAGGGCGGACATCCGGATAAACTTTCCAGGGAAGGGCAGTGGCAAAGTGGGTATACAGTTGGATAAAGAAAGTCTCAAAGTCGCTAAATTGGTCGATCGCCCCAGCTGCTTGGAAAGTTTGGTGAGCGATCGCACGCCACCATTCAAACTCACGTGCGACTATCTGCTCTAATTCTACCCCTGGAAATGCCATCGGACTGCTTTGCTCAAAGCTTTTATAGAAAGCTTCATCCAACACAGACGCCTGCACCTCCACTCCAAAATTGCGCGCGATCGCACTGTAAACCTCACCCACACCATCTTTAACGCCAAACAACGTCCCGACCGCATCTAAAAAAATTACCTTTGGTTCAGCCATTTTTCGATTTTAGATTTTAGATTTTAAATTTTATATTTTGAATTATAATACGCTATCTTCTACCTATTTAATTCTAACCGATAGCGATACAAAGCCACGGGTTTTTCAGCCGCAGCAAAGTAGTTTGGGTCTTGGGGCGACAGATAAACCGCTGTAATTTGATCCGCCTCGATAGACGATCCTGGTGTTTTTTTGCGTCGATAACTTGTTGTAGTTTCTACCTCATTTAAATATATATCTTGCGTTCCCCGAAACACTTGCTGACAAACTTCAGTGCTGATAAATATATTTGGCGAAGGCGTTTCAGTTCCCCTACTGGTAACCACAGAAATTAGCTTGCGATCGCCTGGTAGAGAAGTAATTTGACGATTGGGGTTATCCGGATCGACCTTAACCGAGAGAATAGAGCGATCGCCCAAAACAGCCTTACCGATATTCAACCCATTAAAAGCGCGATCCGCCACCACCGACCCCGCGAATTTTGAACTTTGCCTCCCCCCCTTCGTAAGGGGGGGCAGGGGGGGATCGTATTTCCGATTAAAAACAGGGAAATTAAAATTACTGAGATTATTAACCGCTTGAAATCGCACTAAAAACGTCACAGGTTGATTCAAATACCTCCGATTACTTTCAAACCCCGGCGTGACAATATTTGGTGCTAGGGGAGCCGCCAAATCTACCAAAGTACTCGTAACCTTCCAAGTCCCTACCATCCAATCAGGATAAATCAAATCCTCAGCCCCTACAACCGCCTGCACGGGCGGTTTACCATCCCAATTAGGAAATTGCGCTAACCGATCGGTCAAAGGCCCAGCTAGCGCCTCTCCACCCCAGAGCAGGCAGACTAATACCAAACAAAAACTGCAAAATCTTCTCAACTTCTCTTGGCGTCCTTGGCGTCTTAGCGGTTCAAAAATCAAACAGCTTCGACAGGTAAAGGTTCCCAAACATCCCCATATTTTTCCCGCAAAGCTTGCCATGCTTCTACTTGACCCGGTTCGTATTCTCCTGGTTTACCCCACTGAAGAAAAGCACTCAAAGCCGGTTCCTCCTTCTCATCCAAAAACCTAATTGCATAGGTTGTAAAATTCCCCCGTTTAGCTTCACCCGTTTCAAATTTTACCCGCTTAATCCCATCCATATTCAAGTGAAACTCGAAATCTTCGGCGTGCATATTAGCATACTTACCTTTAGGCAACTCCGCGTAAAACAGCTTCCGAATCGAACTGCGTACTTCCAACACGGCGGCGCTGCTGGTTACGATTAAACGCAGAGTTCCCAATTGCTCGCAAGCTTCCAGAAATTCTTTTAAGTTGGTCATAGGTAATGGGTAATTGCTAATTGCTAATTGCTAATCGATCGTGGTTTATTAACTATTAGTTTTTTCATGGCGTTCGTAGGCTTCTACGATCTTTTGTACCAGGTTATGGCGCACGACATCAGCTTGGGTTAGCTGACAGAAACTAATCCCTTCTACATGTTGCAGTATTTTTTGCGCCACGGCTAGACCAGAAGGTTGATTTGGTGCTAAATCGGTTTGGGTAATATCTCCAGTTACGACCATGCGGGAACGAAATCCCAGGCGAGTCAGCAGCATTTTCATCTGAGCAGGCGTGGTATTTTGAGCTTCATCGACAATTACAAAAGCATTGTTGAGAGTGCGTCCCCGCATGTAGGCGATGGGAGCGACTTCAATAATGCCGCGTTCCATCAGATTGGGGATTTTTTCTGGGTCGATGAGTTCGTATAAAGCATCGTAAATTGGACGCAGATAGGGGTTGACTTTTTGCTGGAGATCCCCTGGTAAAAACCCCAACTTTTCGCCCGCTTCTACAGCTGGTCGAGTTAAGATTAACCGTTCGTATTCGTTGGCTAAAAGTGCTTGAACGGCTAAAACAACAGCGAGGAAGGTTTTACCGCTGCCAGCAGGTCCGATGCAAAAAGTCAAGTCGTGAGTGCGGATAGCTTTGACGTATTGTCGCTGACGGAAGGTTTTGGCGCGAATTTCTTCGCCTTTGCGGGTACGATAGAGAACGTCGCGCTGTAAATCTTGTAACTCGTCGGAGCGGTGGGTATCGAGGGCGTGACGGGCGGTGAGAATATCGACGCTAGAGATAGTTTTACCTTTGCTCCAGAAATCTTCAAGCGATCGCACCAACCGCACCGTCAAGTCTACTTGATTTTCCGTACCTGTAATCTGTAATTCTTGTCCTCGCAGTACGAGGTTAGCGCCTGTTTGTTTGGACAGGGTTTTGAGATTTTCTTCTTTCTCGCCAGATAGAGCGATCGCGCTATCTATACTTGGCAATTCTATAGTTTTTCCCTCTACCATTACTTTCCTAAAAGCAGATTAACCGCCTCTGACTCGATCTGTTTTACATAAATGAAAAAAGACGCCTGTCGGATGCTTGGGTGACAATGGGAACGTACCAGTCACAAGCTGCTACAGGCGTCTAATAGCGTCGTTTACGAGCCGCCTTGAAGGCTTCCCACCAGCATTTCTAATGCGATCGCTTGCGGGACGCTTCTGCCTTACGCTTGCGACGCAGACTGGGCTTTTCGTAGCGTTCTCGACGCTTGACTTCCGACAAAATACCGGCTTTTTGAATTTTCTTTTTAAAGCGCCTTAACGCTGAATCTATCGACTCATTTTCTCCTAAACGCACTTCTGCCACGCGCTGTTATTCACCTCACTTACGCTCTTAACTTAGTTTGTTAGTTAGCGACTGACTGGTTAATTGTAGAGACGTTGCAGCTAACGTCTCTACAGCGATCGCATCGGCAGCATCGCACCGGAAAAGTCCCTATAATTAAACTGCCGTTCTAAAGCCATTTAGGCTAGCAGCTTATAGGAGCGGCTTTTCACGCTTCAATACTACGTTATTGACCGGGCTGTTTAACGAGTTTTCGCCACATCCACAGACAATTGTACTCAAGTGGGACAGAACCATTAGGTGTTTTTGTCACCTTTGAGCGCAGACCTAAAAAGCCATGAGCTTTCAGGCGAGCGTCCTTTTTTGTCATGGGGCAAGCAAGTTATCCCACATACATGCTAGCCGCGCGAGCGGATTCTGGGCGAAGACCTGGGAACCGGAGCTTTGCGAGGTGGGGAACTTCTCGTAGGAGGATCGTAGCTTCCAGCACCATTTTCTCTCTCTGGGCCTATACCACCGTAGATATCCAGATAGACTGATTGTCCGGCAGCTTTAGCCGCCGCTTCAATCACAGTGCGAATTGCCTGAATGTTGCGTCCACCGCGACCAAAGACGCGCCCTTTATCTTCACCTTCAAACGCCACACGAATCCAAACTCTGGGCTTACTGGGTATTATTTCGCAGTCTACCTTCAAAGAATTTGGCGACTCTAAGAAAGGCTGCACTAGAAATCTCACCAGTGCAGCATAATCTGGCATAGGTGCTTGACCTGGGGGGGTAGCTTTACTGGCTGGCTGAGGCGCGAACCTGCTCGAAAACATTAGCTTTTTCCAAGATGTGGCGAACGGTGTCTGTTGGTTGCGCTCCTTGTTGGAGTCGCTGAACGATCGCTGGAATGTCTAGCTTTGTTTCATCGGTTCTGGGGTTATAGAAGCCCAGCTCTTCTAAAGGACGACCATCGCGACGCGAGGTACTTTTCATGGCAACGATCCGGTAGCTAGCTTCCCGCTTTTTGCCGTATCGTTTTAATCGAAGTTTGATCATGTTGCAGCAATCATGCTCTCAATTGTGACTAATCATCCATTGTACGTCTTTCACCCGGTACTGGAAAATTGCCAGCCCGGGGTAAAAAAAACGTGATGCTCAACTTCCCTACGCTGTAGGGTGCGTTAACGCAGTGTAACGCACCATCTCTATCATATGCACTGTCGCTGTTGTAAGTCGCGTCTTTGCGTGACTTGCGATCGCTTGTTCTGCAAGGGTTGCCCCCTCAGATTTTAAAGCTGACCAAAGCCTTTTTTCTTTTTCTCTTTTTTCTTTTTAGGTTTAGCCGCCCCTTGGTTATAGCCCCGCCAACCGGGTGGCGCTGGACGGTTACCGCCAAAGGGAGAAAGCCCGCCACCAGGCATTCCCGGCATTCCTGGCATAGCAGGCATCCCGCCCCCTTGGCCCATTTGCTGCATCAGACTCCGCATTTTTTGGAAATCGCTCACCAACTTGGTGATATCCGATTCTTGGTAACCGCACCCCCGCGCAATTCTACGGCGACGACCGGGAGACGCCGATAGCAAATCGGGGTTTTGGCGTTCCTCTTTCGTCATCGAATTAATCATCGCCTCAGCCCGCTTTAACTGAGCTTCCCCTTGCTGGAGTTGGTCGGACGAGAGCTTATTCATCCCTGGAATCAGCTTCAGCAAACCCCCCAGCGACCCCATATTTTTCAGCAGCCGCAATTGCTTGAGAAAATCCGTAAAATCAAACTTAGCAGCCAGGATTTTCTCTTGCATCTTGGCAGCATCTGCCAAGTCCATTTCTTCCTGTGCTTTTTCTACCAGCGTCAGGACATCTCCCATCCCCAGAATGCGCGACGCCATCCGGTCTGGGTAAAACGGTTGCAGCGCCTCTACCTTTTCTCCGACGCCGACAAACTTAATCGGCTGACCGGAAATCCGCCTTACCGAAAGCGCTGCCCCACCCCGCGTATCCCCGTCCAGCTTGGTTAAAATTGCACCCGTAATGCCGATTTGCTCGTGGAACGTGCGGGTGAGGTTTGCCGCCTCCTGCCCGGTCATCGAATCCACTACCAGCAGAGTTTCGTGGGGTTTAACCGTCTGCTTGATCCGGGCTAATTCCGCCATCATGTCTTGGTCGATTTGCAGGCGACCGGCGGTATCAATAATTACCGTATCTATGCCTTCTGCCTTAGCGCGTTCTACGCCTTGACGGGCAATTTCAACCGGGTTGGTATCAGTACCCAGTTGAAATACGGGTACGTTAATTTGCTGACCGAGAGTAACGAGTTGGTCAATTGCTGCGGGTCGATACACGTCCGTCGCCACCAGCAGCGTGCTGCGATCGCACTTTTGCAAGTGCAAAGCCAGCTTAGCAGTAGCCGTAGTTTTACCCGTCCCCTGTAACCCCGCCATTAACACGATAGTCGGGCGAGTTTCAGCCTGTGCGAGGGGAACGTTCGTTTCCCCCATTACCGCTACCAACTCGTCATAGACAATTTTGATAAACTGTTGGTCGGGTCGCACCCCAGCAAAGACTTCTGCCCCCTGAGCCTTGACTTCAACCTCAGCAATAAAATCTTTAACCACCTGGAGGTTTACATCTGCTTCTAACAGGGCGCGACGCACTTCCCGCAGTGCCTCTTGTATATTCGACTGGGAAATGCGATCCTGTCCTCGCAGTTTCTTCCAGGCAGCTTCTAAGCGTTCGGAGAGCGCATCAAACATAGAATTGGTACTTTATCAGATCTAACTTAACCATTAACAGAGCGCGTGGCTTTTTGCTACCAGTCGCCGCTTCGCTTTAGACTAATCCTAAATCTTGCCGTTCCAAGCATCAGTGTGCCATCATCGCAAAAGGTTAGTCTTCCCACCAGGAGTGACGAGCGCTGGCTCGACAATTATACATAATTATGACCGCTATTAGTCGAGAGGTAATCAGCTTCTGTTTTGCATCAGGCTCAATATCGAGCGGGTTTCAAAGGTTTGTTGCCTTAAAGTTCAACTTCTTTTTGAATACGCGCTTTAAGCTGGCATTTTTTCAGCAAAATTGTTGGCACTAACCAAATTCATGAATTGAAAATTAACTATCTTTAACCTTTAGATCGAAAGCAGCTGAAGATTTCCTCCATGCCAAAAACTAACTCAAAGAAGAAATCCAAAAAACAGGCTGCATCTGAAACTCCTAAACTCAGTCCCAAGGAGGAAGCCGCCATAAAAAGGCAGGCGGCGAAGCAGCGACAAGAATTCATCACCTACACCAGTGCCGTTGTCGCTGGATCGCTTTTTCTTGGCTTAATGCTGTTTCCAGTTGGCGGAGTTAAAGCCACAGTGGGAGTATTTGCCGGGCTCGTCGCGATGTGTCTGTCTTTCAAATACTACCGTCAAGCGCTTTGGGCATTTCTGATCTACCTGCCATTTGGTGGTACGGTTGTGTATGCCGTTGCGGGCGGAAATGCGCTATTCCAACTGGCAAAAGATGGGTTTTACATTCCAGCAGCCATTACCCTGTATCAGGAATGCAAGCGTAAACGGCAGCCTTTTGTGATTCCCAAACAACTCCAACAGCCTCTAATCTTTTTATTGGTGCTTTGTTTGCTGACGCTGCTGGTTGTCAACGGCGCCCAGCAGTTTGCACCTAAAAAAACAGGTCAGCCGATTATCCTCGGACTGATGGGGCTGAAAGTTCTGCTGGGATACCTTCCCCTGATTACCTGCGGTTATTATCTGATCCGTAACAAGAAAGAATTGCTATTTTTAACCAGAATGCATCTGGTACTGGCGATTATTTGCTGTGCTTTGGGGTTTGTTCAGTACTTTTTCCTCACCAGCGGCAAGTGTCCGGGAACGCGGGGGATGTCTGGAGAGGCTTTATTTAAGGCAACCCTAGAAGCTCGATGTTTGGTAGGTGGGGCGTTGGTTTTCAGTCCAGAGGTAGGGATGATTCGCTTACCGGGGACGTTCGTGTCTCCCTGGCACTGGGCTTGGTTCCTGATTTCTAATGCCTTTATGACCTTTGCCACTGCCTTTAGCGACCCCTCGCCCCTGTGGCGAATGTCGGGTTTGGTTGGCATGGCTGGGGTTTTTGTCAATGCGGTAATTTCTGGTCAAAGAATTGCTCTGGCATTGGTTCCCGTAGTCACGATTATTTTGTTGGTGCTAACTGGTCAAGTAGCTAACCTGAAACGGTTTATACCGATTGCATTAGGACTTGGGGTGCTGGGGGCTGTTGCTGCGGCGATGTTCCCCGAAATTATCCAAGAACGGGTGCAAAGCTTTGTAGACCGCTGGAATGCTTCGCCGCCCACTGATTTTATTGCTTCTCAAGCGGGTCACACCACCGGCGGTCAGGAGGGTATTTTTGGTGCAGGTTTGGGACGCGCCACAAACTCGGCGCGAACTTTTGGCAAAGTAGAGTTGATTGAAACTTACTATCCAAAAATGTTCTACGAAATCGGGCCTTTGGGGGTGCTGGCATTTTTGGGACTGGTGACAACTCTGACCTTCGTGACTTTCAAAGCTTACCGCTCGGTGAAGGAAAAAAATTTACGCAGCTTTGGTGCCAGTTTTTGGGTATTTGTTTTGATCATTAGTTACAACACTTACTGGTATCCTCTGGATACCGATCCGGTTTGCGTTTATTACTGGTTTTTTGCCGGGGTGATTTTAAAATTGCCGGAAATAGATAAGGAGGAGCGGGAAAAATTAGCCGCAGAGGAGGCAAACGATCCGAAAAATAAAAAGAAACGAAGTCTCAAATCGAAAAAAACTGCTACTACAAAGAAGGCCGCGTAACTGGTACATAATAAAGCCAGTGGCGAGCCTAGAACTGACAAAAGGAGCTTCTTGACCGTGACTTGGCCTTTGATTTCGGTTGTTATTCCCACTTACGGACGCGAGGAACCCTTGCGGGACACAATCGCGGATGTATTGAAGCAAGATTATCCCAATTATGAGGTGCTGGTGGTCGATCAAACAAAGACGCACCAGAGCGAAACTCAAGCTTATTTGGAAAAACTGGCGGCGGATGGCAAAATTCGCTGGTTTCGCGTTGATTGGGCAAGTTTACCCGGGGCGCGGAATTATGCGGCGCGGCGGGCAACGGGTGAGATTATTCTGTTTATTGATGATGATGTTCAGCTCAAACCCGGTTATTTAGCTGCCCATGCCCGTAATTATATAGATCGTCCGGAGGTGGGGGCAGTTGCTGGGCGAGTTTTCGACCGGATGAAACTAACTGATTCCGGCGGAGAATTGACGATTGAAGATTTGCCCCCCCAAGCGATGGACCCTGGAATAGCTTGGTATTATATCGATTTGGTGCATACGGTTAAGCCGCAGCAAGTAATTTCGGCGAGGGGCTGCAATATGTCTTTTCGTCGGGAAATTTTTAGCAAGTACGGACTGCACTTTGACGAAAGATTTAGAGGCAGTGCGGTGCGGGAGGAATCGGATTTTTGCTTAAGGTTGCGGCAGACTGGTTATAAAATTTGGTACGACCCAGAGGCGGATTTAGTCCACTTGGGCGAGGAAACGGGGGGTTGTCACGATATTAGTACGCGCAGTCTCCAATACCAAATTACTTTCTATCACAACCACTTCTTAATGGCGCTGAAAAATTTAACGCCTTTCCAACAGCTACGCTTATTTGCTCGTTTGTTTGACTGTCACGTGTTGGGAAATCCTCCTTGTAATAAAAGCGGTTCTCCGATCAAAATTATCACCCGCGCTGGCTTCTACTCGCTGGGTTTGCTCAATGCGCTGGGAACTATGCTCAAGTCTACGATTGATGACGGTCAAATTTACACTCAACAAGATAGTGGTAATGGCGTTCCCAGGCAGA
>DNGJ01000563.1:436-27701 GCA_003486305.1 Cyanobacteria bacterium UBA11371 | reverse complement strand
CCAAATCCGCGCACTTCAGAAACTGTCATCCCTACAATGCCCGCATTAACTAGCGCGATTTTGACTTCATCGAGTTTAAAGGGGCGAATAATTGCTTCAACTTTCTTCAATTTCCTGACTCCTCAGTTCGGTTCTATTCGTTTCTCTATTTAACAGTTTGACAACGGTAAAATCTGAGAGCTTTCTTTTCCACTTTAGGAAAAATTGCTTCCAGATAACGTTAAATAATATTATATTTTTAGCTTCTAGCCGACGCGAGTGCCTACACTGGCTGTTGTTGCTTGTGTCCGATGACGCAAGGTTTGAGATCGCCCGATCCCAGGTCGCTCTTTAGTATGACGGCAAATGGTTAGTTTTTTGTAGCAGTTAATACTTTTTTAACTGAGTGATAGACGGCTAAAGATTAAGGGGATGCGATCGCATTACCCTTATCTCCTATCCCATACCTTATAATTTTTGTCAAGATGGCAGAATGAAACTCTTGACCTCACCCACGCCTGGGAATCGGAGATTTATTGGTACGAAGCTGGTGTGGGCAAGTTGAGTTCTGGCTTCTGGGTGAGTATTTTTGCCACGTGTGACAACGGGGAAGCACCAAAAAATGCAATCTACGTTTAATTATTTGGAAAAAGCTGCGATCGCTACGAGCGGCGCAACAATTAACCTGGTCAAGGGAGGGAAAGGATTTCCTCTACTGCTGCTACACGGCTATCCCCAAACTCACTTAATGTGGCATAAAATTGCGCCTCTTTTAGCTAGAGATTTTACCATTATTGTGCCCGACTTGCGCGGTTATGGGGATAGTTCAAAACCCGAAGGCGGGACGAATCATATTAATTATTCAAAACGCGCAATGGCGCAAGACCAAGTTGAGGTGATGTCTAAACTAGGCTATGAAGAATTTTACTTAGTCGGACACGATCGCGGCGGTAGGGTAGCACACCGAATGGCTTTGGATCATCCTAACAAAGTGAAAAAATTGGCTGTTCTCGATATCGTACCTACCTATAAAATGTATGCCAATACCAATAAAGAATTTGCCACGGCTTACTATCACTGGTTTTTCTTAATTCAACCCTACGATTTGCCAGAAACTTTAATTAATTCTAATCCAGAATACTGGGTACGCAAAGCTTTAGAGGCGTGGAGTCGTAACAACCTATCGGCGTTTCCCCCAGAAATAGTAGGAGAGTACGTGCGCTGTTTTAGCAATCTTGAAACGATTCATGCTACCTGCGAAGATTATCGCGCTGCTGCTACTATTGACCTGATTCACGACGAAGCAGATATGAATCAAAAAATTACCTGTCCCGTACTAGCTTTATGGGGCGGAAAAGGTTTTGTCGGACGCAGTTATGATGTGCTGGGAAGTTGGCGAGAAAGGGCTATTAACGTCAGCGGTAAAGCTTTACCCTGCGCGCATTTCCCCGCTGAAGAAGTTCCAGAAGAAACTTATCAAGCATTGTATGAGTTTTTGGTTAATTGAAAGCTGTAGGGACGCGGAAAATAAATTTTAGTTTATACCAAAAGGTTGTAAAATGCCGTGTCCCTACTTTGGCAACCAGTAGAATATCTCAAAAGGTTTTTTATGAACCAAACAAAGATGGCTCAAGAACTTGCCGAAATTTACGAAACCGACTTTGCTCAATGGATTGACAAAACAGTCCAATTGCTGGGAGAAGAACGGTTTGCAGATATTGACTTAAAAAACTTAATAGAGGAAGTTGAATCATTGGGTAAGCGTGACAAACGAGAAATTCAAAACCGATTGATTGTGTTGCTAATGCATTTACTCAAGTACGCATACCAACCTGAAAAACGCAGCACCAGTTGGATTTCAACCATCAACGAACAGCGAAGGCAAATTGTTCTTATTTTACAAGATAGTCCAAGCTTGAAAAATTACCTGAACGAAAATTTTGCTGATTGCTACGCCAAAGCTAGAAGAGAAGCAAGCGACGAAACAGGACTGTTAATCAAAACTTTTCCTGAAGAATGCCCCTTTGCTGAAGCTGATGTGTTGACTGAGGGTTGGTTACCTTAAAAACGATTAGATTTTAGCCGTGGTGGCTAGAGTAGGCTTTTTAGCCACCCCCAGCCCAAGATTGTATTTTAAATTAATCCCTGCGGCGACAAATAGGGCAATCATAACAGCACCTATTCCCAAAGGATTGGGTAACCAAAATATTGCCTCTAAATGATTAATTTTACCGGGTTGAAGATGCCAAATTAGTTGATGTCCTTTGTTTTGGCTTTCTGGTTTAATAGCTTTTTCACCTTTAGCAACGCTGCGCGCACCCCAAGGTGTATTGAGGCTAAAATCTAGATCTACAAGCGAACCGGGATCGACTATAACGCTACCATCAGAAGCAAGACGGGAAAGCGATCGCAAGTCCAAATCGTAACTCAACTGATTTCGCAGCAACAGCAATAAGTTATTCTGTTTTAAGCTCAGGTGAGACTTAATTTCAGGCAAATCTGTACTAGCGGTGACAGCAGGTTGTTTCTTTCCGTTTTCCGTGTAGTTGAAAAACTGGTTAAATTTCTGCTCTAATTCGGCACCATAGTAGAAAGGAATCGTCACCGTTAATTCGGTATCGGAAATGCGATCGCTTTTCCCTTGTAACTGCTTAGCCCGAACTTCCAGACTATTTAACCATTCTTGTGCTGTTTCGGGACTCAACTTGGTAAACTGTTCTCCCAGCTTGATAGATTGCGCGATCGCGCCTTTGTTTGGACTATCAAAACTCACATCCAAATCGTAATCCACACACCCAGCCAGCAACAGCGAGGCTACCAGTACAATTAACAGCAGCCTCACGCCAAAAATAGCCTTACTTACCGCTAAAACAGTTCGTTTTAAGAGCATTTGCCTAACTCCGCTTATTTTCATCCCGCTTCGTGCGTCTCTGCGGTTAATTTTAAACTTAAGCCAGCCACCAGAAGCCAACTAAAGTTATTGCGATCGCAGCCAACGCCACCCAAATAAACAGATTATCTTTTGTATTCACCTGGCTCAGATCCACAGGCTCTGGTTGAGGACGGTTACGCGGCTTTGAATTAACTGGCGCAGCAGCGCGTCCTAAGCGAGTTTCTGCCGCATTATCGGGTAAAGACGCCAGATCTGGTATTTGAGTCATCCATTCGGCAGGGCGCTTCAGCTGCGGTGCTTCCAGGATATAACGCAAGCGGCGACTTTGTTTGCGGGTTTCGTAACTCGGATGATTTTGTAGTTGGGTGCAAAGTGCAATAGCTTCCTGTCTTTGTCCCGCAGCTTCATACGCCGTCACCAGCCAAATTTGCACCTCGCCTCCCAAGCGCGAGTTCCTGTCTACCAAAGCAGCTGCCTTTTCTAAGTTTTGCACCGATTGGCGATACTGACCGCGCTCAAACGCGGCTTTACCAGCTTGATACTCGGTTTTGACGATTTCTAAACTTTCTTGACTCATAGGGTTACAGCGATCGCTCTCCAGATCGTAACCTTTCTTAACAGTTTTTAGCGTCTTGGGATTGTCGGATGGGTGGGGCGGGGTGTGGTGGGAGACTTCGCAAACTTTCTAATATCCGAAGATTTTCTGCAATTAGCTGGCGTACCTCTTGCAAGTCTAGCTGCGTAGTCATCCGCGCCAGTAGTTTATTAATTTTGAGCAACTGGTAAACCAGACTATTTACCTGATTTTTCAGCGTTTGAATCTCTTTTTCATTGTTCATCGTTCTTTACTCCTTTATCAGCAATTACCAATGCCTTACTCTTTTAATGGCAAGATCTTCTGTGAGCAAACCTATCAGCTAAAGCAAGTTTGCTCATACTAAGCCAGATTAACAGCGATACAAATACTTCCAGCTAATAGCTAACAGCTAATCGCTAATTGTAGGATTTCTCCGCCCTTGGCAATTAGCAAAAAAGCCAGGTTTATTTGTACCGTTCATTTCGTGAAATGGTATCACTATTTTTTGTCGAATGTCTACCCTGACGCTTGTTAGGGTAATAGCTTCAGCTTGATTTGCCCTCACACAAGTCAGGCTAACTAGAGTTAGGGTAAAACGAGCAATAAAAACAATCTTCTAGTGATATTCAATCCGCTTGTATCGAAATCAAATGGTTAATAGCGTCGTAGGGGCGGGTTTTACCAGATAGCTTTAATCGAAAGCGAATAGTGTGAATAAACCCGCCCCCCCGCGATGTTGATGCAAGTGGATATCATATTATCTAGCAGTAACATTTTTTAGTAAAATTGCTTTAACCCTAATCTAAACAAAGTATATTAGGCACCTTCTCAAATAAATAATCTATTTTTTTCTTCTTTATTCTTCGCGTTCTTCGTGTCTTCGCGGTTTATTAAATAATTCTTGTAGGGGCACGGCGTCGAATAAGTTTTGGTTTGTACCGAAAAATTCTACAATGCCGTGCCCCTACAACCTGAAAATTATTTCACGGCTTTACCAATATAATTTATTGACGTATCATCGTTAATTTTAACTGGTAAATGTCGAGTTTTCCAATAATTTATGTAATTAAATAACTTTAATTTCAACCCATCGCCAAAAATATCAAATCCTTTAATATCAATATTTTTAAACCCCGCAGAATGTAACCATTGGGTTAACTCTTCAGGCTGAATAAAATTATTCCAGTCGTGAACGCCCCGATCGATTTGCCTCAAAATATTTTCTAAAAGCCAAATCATTACCAATCTTGACTTAAAAGTTCTGTTGATAGTGTCAAATAAAAACAATCCATTTGGCTTCAATACCCTGTAAACTTCTAAAATAACTTGCTCGACATTTTCTACATGTTCTAAAACATCAACGCATACCACCGCATCAAATGTAGCATTGCCGTAAGGAATTTTTTCAGCAACAGCTTGTCGATAATCTATTTTAAATCCATTACTTTCCGCGTGTTTTTGGGCAGCTTGAATGCATTTAGCCGATCGATCTATTCCCGATACCAATACGCCCCTCGCCGCCATAAATTCACAGGAAAAACCCCCGCCACAGCCGACATCTAAGACTTTTAAGCCTTGCCAATTAGAGACATATCTATCAAAAAATTCAAATCTTGGTTTATTTATATGATTTAATGTATAAACTTTTTCCTTGGGATTCCACCACCGATCTGCATATAAATCATAAAATTCCAAGTTATTTTTTTTCATAGTTATGCAAAGAAACCCGGTTTCTGTGAAAAATATTGGATTGGGTGGCTAGATATTTCCGCAGAAACCGGGTTTCTCAACCCGGGACTACTGCCTGATAAACTCAGAGGCGACGATCATCGAACCAATCCCAGCATCGGTAAAAATTTCCAACAGCAGGGCGTGGGGAATTCGACCGTCGATAATGTGGGTAGCGCGGACGCCTTGAGCGAGACTCCGCACGCAACAATTTACTTTGGGAATCATTCCCCCAGATACCACACCAGAAGCAATTAAATTCCGTGCTTCTTGAATATCCACCTTGGCAATTAGGGTAGAAGGGTCTTTGTAATTTCTCAAAATCCCTGCCGTATCGGTGAGTAAAATTAGCTTTTCTGCGCCTAAAGCGGCTGCCAATTCTCCAGCTACGGTATCGGCGTTAATGTTATACGCTTGCCCCGTTTCGTCTGCGGCGACGCTGGAGACAACGGGAATATAGCCGCTTTTAACCAGGGAGTCTACAAGCTTGATATTCACATTGCTGACTTCTCCAACAAAGCCAATGCCCTCGCTACCTTCTGGACGGGCTTTAATCAAATTGCCATCTTTGCCGCAAAGACCAACGGCACAGCCACCAGCTTGGTTAATTAGGGAGACAATTTCTTTATTCACCCGACCGACTAAAACCATTTCCACAACGTCCATTGTGGGGGCATCGGTCACCCGCAGACCGTCTTTAAATTGCGGTTCAATTCCCAACTTATCGAGCCAAGAATTGATTTCCGGCCCGCCCCCGTGTACGACTACGGGACGCAGCCCTACGCAGGATAAGAATACAACGTCGCGGATTACTTTGTCTTTGAGCGTGCTATCTTTCATAGCCGCACCGCCGTACTTGACGACGATGGTGCGACCGGCGAATTGTTGGATATACGGGAGTGCTTCGCTGAGTACCCGCACGCGCATGGCTTCAGCTTGTTGGATGTAATCGGACTCGTTGAGCATGACCAGCTCGGTTAAAAATAATTAAGGCACGACTGTAGTTTAGATTACCAATTCCCCTGGGATGAAATTTTTCCCAGATGTTTCTAGATTTGGTAATGGGTAATGGGTAATGGATAATTGGAGATGGACTTATATCATGTCCTGTTGCCGGGGCGGGTTTATTTATTCTTGGCGCCCTTTGCGAAGATCTCTGGTAAAACCCGCCCCTACTCCCGTCAAAAACACTTGGCCTTCCATTGCTAACGGACATCATATTAGGCGTGCGGGGGCAGAAACCCGGTTTCTTCGTCAATTTCTGGCGGCAAAACCGACTATTTTGCCTAGAAACCGGGTTTCTTTGTCTTGCCGTGTCTTCTTAAACGCTCAGTTTTCAGGATTTAGGGGTGGCTTGAGTACGGTGGGAATGGTTTCTATGATTCGTGCTGCAATTTCTTCGGGTTTTTCCTCCTTGTCGGTAACGGTGATGTGGAGGTCGGCTTGGGCATAAAGTCGTTGCCGTTGGTCTAGGCGCGTTTTTAACTCGCCCTCTCGGTCAGAAACTTGCAGCAGAGGTCGGGTTGTATCGCCAGCTAAGCGCGATAACAGTATTTCTACGGGTACGTCGAGCCACACCACCAGACCTTGTTGCAGATAGCTCCAATTTTGCCGCCGCAGGACGATACCGCCACCTGTTGCGATCGCTAATCTCGTATATGCTGAGAGTTCCCCCAGTACCTTACTTTCCAATTCCCGAAAGCCTTCTTCTCCCTCACTTTTAAAAATATCGTTAATCGGTTGACGAGCCACTTTCTCAATCACCGCATCTGTATCGCAAAACCCGTAACCCATTTTAGCTGCGAGGAACCGCCCCACGGTTGTTTTACCAGATCCCATCATGCCAATTAGGTAGAGATTGATTCCTTTTAAAAGATCCCTTACCCGTTCTGCTGTGTCCGCTATCTGCATCGGTATCTGCTATCTGCATCAAAACTAGCATCTAGTTTACCTGGAATTAGAACCGAGCTTTATCCTACGTAATTCTACGGTCAGCACCATCCTGGAGATTTTCCGTAATTTTACGGTAGTTAAAACCTCTGGTGAGCGGTTATTCACATCAGCTTTATAAAAAATTAATCGATTTTTCCAAAAAAGCTGCGTACAATTCAAGCAAAATTTAACTTTCAAACAAAAAAAGAGCTTGACTGGGGTCATCCGCAGCCAGCTAAAATACAGTGCATGTACTGAGTGATGTTACCGCTAGGGACTTGAGTCCAGTAGTTTTACTTATCATTTTTTTAGATGTTTCGCTTCTGATGGGTGATCGCCATGTTTTTAATCCGTGAAGTTGTCCAACAGGCTCTTACCACTGGCTATCTGACTGTTGAAGCCGAAGAGCAGCTGCGGCATCTGTTGCAGAAAAAGTATGACTTGGACGATCTCGATGCCTTTGTGAACTTGCAGCAAGCCGCCATGTCCGGTTTGGTGAAGCAAGAGTCGCGGGAATTAAGAATATCTGGGCAAATTTCCCTGAGCAATTCTAAGGTTCCACAATGCGGTGCTAGAGCTATAGCTTGATTTGAGTGGAAAAATCCCATGACCCATAGCCCAAGCGTAAGGGGTTTTACCCCCTTAGCACGTTAGTGCGACAAGTGTCAGATTAGAGAAAAGTCGCACTGCTGTTGAGGAAAAACTAATTATGGGATTGGTTAGGGATGTTACTAGCTGCTCAACGAGCGTGGTCAGCGAACTCGACAGGCAGTTGATCGCGCAGATAAACCTCATCGTACCCAACGTTCTTGTTAGTTTTATAGACTTGAACGTCGATATTGGCGAACCAGTTTGGCCTTTACTGCAACCGCCTGCTAAAGCGGCACTTGCGAGGGCGATTAGCGATCGCGGCAGACAAATGGTGGTAAACTCAGCCTACCGCACCATTGCCCAGCAGCTAATTCTGTTCAACCACGCCCAGCGCAACCGATGCGGTATTTCCATCGCCGCGCTTCCAGGATTGAGCAATCACCAAAGCGGTTTGGCATTGGATGTAGAAGACGCCGCAGGTTGGGAACCTTTCCTAGAACGGCACGGCTGGCGACGCTTGATGCCCCAAGACCCCGTACACTTCGACTATCTTGGATCGGGCACCACAGACATTCGCGGCACTGCCGTGAGGGCTTTCCAGCAACTGTGGAACCTAAACAATCCCAATGGACGTTTGACAGTAGACGGCAGTTATGGCCCTCAAACTCAAACAGCATTAAACTCTTCACCCATAGAAGGCTTTGCAAACGGCGACAGAATACCCTTGGATGTCCGCAAACGCCGCTTAGGCTCCAGACTGCTGCGGCTAACCCGACCCATTTTAGAGGGAGAAGACGTGCGCGAACTTCAAATAGCGCTCAACAAAGTGGGTTTTAATCTAGAAGTCGATGGCTATTTTGGCCCTAGTACCGACGAAGCAGTGAGAAAATTCCAAACCGACAAAGGCTTGGTCGTCGATGGTATTGTTGGGCCTGCAACCCTGGAAGCACTGAATATGCGCTTACAAACAGCAGCCTAGTGCAGCAATTTCTCACCGTTTTAGGTTGGGTAGAGCGAGCCTGCGAAGCGTCAACTTACTTTCTTCCCAATCAAAAATTAGCGATATCTTCTATTAAGCCAAGTTGCTAGTTATCAGATTTGGGGGTGGTAATGGGTAATAGGTAATGGGTAATTGGATTCATTGGTGGTGGAATCCATACAATTACCAATTACCAATTACCAATTACCAGCGCCTCCTGATGTAACTAGCAACTTACGTTATTATCTTTCCTCTGGGTTCTCTGCGTCCTCTGTGGTTCGTTAAACTCGCTTTATGAAACTAGAAGAAATCATCAACCAAGATACAGCCATCGACTTAGATACGCTCAAATCTGACAAAGAATTGCTCAAACAAATTCAGACAAAGCTCAGCGAATTGGGACTGTATCCCCAATCGAGAATAGATGGTATTTTTGGACAAGAAACTGAAGCCGCGATCGCGCAGTTTTGCAAGTCTGTAAACCTGGACAACATGCAAACAGGAAAATTCGATAAAACTTTTGCCCAGACACTTCTTTCCACCCAAGAAATACCCAACAATAAATTCTTGACCAATCGCGATTACAGCAATGCTGCTAATTTGTTAAACCTTGAAGTTGCCGTAATTCGAGCCGTGGTTGAAGTAGAAACTGCTGGATCTGGATTTTTGCCCGATGGTCGCCCCAAAATTTTATTTGAACGTCATTGGTTTTACAAGCTGACACCATTACCTGTAAGCAAAAGCCGCTTTGATTTAAGCAATCCTCAACCAGGGGGTTATTTGGGTGGAATTCGCGAGTGGGATCGGCTCAACGATGCGATAAATTTAGACCGGATACCAGCACTCAAGTCGGCTTCTTGGGGGTTGGGTCAAGTAATGGGATTTAATTACAAAGTTGCTGGCTATTCTGATGTGGAAGAGTTTGTTAACGCCATGCATATCAGCGAAGGTAAGCACCTAGAAGCAATGATGAATTTCATTAAAAGCCAAAATCTAGATAAAGCTTTGCGGAGTCGCGATTGGGCAGCCTTCGCCCGTGGTTACAATGGCCCCGCTTATGCACGCAATAAATACGATCAAAAGCTTGCTGCTGCATACGCCAAATACGCTGCTGTTCCTAAGAGCGCTTAAAGACTGAATGTAAATAGCTGTGATGCGATCGCATTGACTTTAGGACACAAGCTGCGATCGCTTTTTTGCTTAAGATTATTTATGCTAGCGCAAGAGCGATCGCTCTTTTTTTCCCCCCTAACGTTTGCGATCTTTATCATCAAATTCATCATCATCGTCAAACCCCCAATCATCATCATCAGCATTCGATTTGCGCGTCCAGTCATCTTCAGCTTCATCTTCTTCTAGTTTCCGCAACGGTGGGTTAATCACGCGATAATCTGCATCGTAGACCGACTCGGTTTTACCGACGCCAGTATCGCCCTTATCCCGATAACCATAGGAATAAACCGATCCCGACTGATATTGAGTTTTAGGCTCTTGGGGACGCTCGTAAGTTGTGCCCGAAGCAGTGTAATCTTGATAATTGGGAGCCTTGTAGATAGGTTCTTGTCTATCTTCCTCATCTGCAAAAAAGTCATCGTCAAACAAATCATCATCATCTACAGAATTGGGAGTAGATTCGGTATTAATGCCAGAACCACCGGAGGGACGAGACTTACCAGCTTCCAGTTCGCTCTTGCGCGATCGCAATTGTTTCGCCGACAGATAGTTCGACAGTTGAAACAACGCCGCCATCACCCAAGAAGTGACTAAACCTGCTGCGATCGCCAATAATATCCACATCGCTAGGGGCAATGACGCCGTTTTAATCCCCAAAAACACCATTGGCAGCACCGGCGACCAATTTTGCAGGGCAAACAGGGTCAACCCTCCCAAAACCAATAGCAGCAATACAAGGCGAATCATAATAGGTAATAGGTAATTGGTAATTGGTAATTGGTAATTGGTAATTGGTAATTAGTAAAAAGCAAATTTTAGATATTAATTCAATTAAAATCGCATCCAAAATATAAAGTTACCCATTACCAATTACCCATTACCAATTACCATTTATAAATGTCCTTGCCAGCGGTTGATCGGAATGCAATCAATATCGAATTGGTCTAAGGCACGAGCTACGACAAAATCGACCAAATCTTCTATTGTTTGGGGATTGTGATACCAGGCTGGAATCGCTGGCACAATTCTAGCTCCCGCTTCTGCCAAGCTGGTCAAGTTCCGCAAGTGAATCAAGCTAAAAGGTGTCTCGCGGGGTACGATGACCAGTTTACGCCCTTCTTTGAGTTGAACGTCAGCCGCTCGTTCCAAAAGGTCAGAACTCAACCCCGCCGCTAGCTTGGCGACCGTACTCATACTGCACGGTATTACCATCATACCGAGAGTACGAAACGAACCGCTGGCAATATTTGCTCCCACATCGCCCCAAGGGTGACAGTGTAGTTTACCCAAAGTTTCCACCCCAGCTTGCTGACGCCAGAATTGCTCCTGTCGCTCCGCTTCTGTTGGCATTCTGATATTCTGTTCTGCCTGCCAAACCATGTAAGTCGATTTGGAAGCAACCAGCTCGATGGCGTAGTCCGCCTCCAATAAAAACTTTAAAGTCCGCACGGCATAAATTAGACCACTAGCCCCAGAAATGCCCAAAATTAAAGGTTTGTTCGTTGTCATCAGTTATTAGTTAGTAGTGATTATTTAACGCAAATTGCTAGTTAACGCAAGTTGCTAGTAACAGCTAATTGCTAATGGCTAATGGTAGAACCGAAAAATATTCCCATGAGCAATTAGCAATGCGATCAACCCATGATAGTTGTAACTAGCAAATTGAGTTAGTTATAAACATTGGTTGTTGCTAATATGGTAGTAAGTAGCCAGTTGACTCTGACTACTTACTAACTATTAACAGCTGACTATTTACTCATCTTCGAGGCTAAAAAACGGAGATTCCTCTGGATCGGAGTCTTCAGCGTTGCCGTTACTGTCAACGGTTACCAGGTCTATTTGCTGGCGATAGTAATCGACGCTTTTAACTTGGACTTCTACGCGATCGCCCAGTCGATACTGCTTGCGGTTTTTGCGCCCCACGAGAGCTTCTTGACGCGAGCGATACTCGTACCAATCATCTTTGAGAGACGATACGTGTACCAATCCTTCCACCCGGAAAGTCTCGCCATTGGCTATCGGCACTTCCATTTCCACAAAGAAACCGTAGGACTGAACGCCGGTAATCGCTCCCGGCAAAATCTCGCCGATGCGTTCTTTCATTAACTCGGCTTTCTTGAGTCCTGCTAAATCTGCCTCAGCTTCCTGGGCTTCTTTTTCGAGTTCATTAAGCGGAACTACCACCGCCATCAAATGCTCTTCCAACTCTTGCTGTATTCCAGGAGGCAGGACATTCCAAGTAATATTGCCGTGAGAGGAACTATGGCGCAAGTTGACCTGTTCTTTGGTGCGGGTGGTGCGGCTCGAGCGCCCTTGTTCAAACACCGCGTGCAAGACTCGTTGTACCAATAAATCTGCATAGCGTTGTGCGGGCGAGATGCAATGGGTATAGCCTACAGTCTCAGACAAACTAAAATGGGTTCCCGGTGCGGTGCTGTAAACCGCAGGCTTTAAAGTGGACTGCAACAGCGAGTTAAGCACTCTTTCCGCTTGAGTTTGAGCAAATTGCCCAATAAATCTTTGATAATCTTGGGGCGTCACCGCCTCTTCCTGCTCAAGCTGTAATTCCAAGCGTAGATTGCTCGCCAATTTGATCAATTCTTGAACGTCATCGAGATCGGGAGCGGGTTGAACCCGGTACATAGCCGGTAGCGACAGCGCTTTCAAGTGGTGAGCTACTACCTCGTTGACCAAGATCATTAAACTTGCGATCGTCTCGCGGGCTGGTTGGGAGGATGACGCCACCACAGCCGCCATAGCGCCTTCATCGTTGAAGTGGGTATCTTCTTCGGGTAGGTTCAACTCAAAAGCACCCCGCTGCTGCCGTTGTTCCTTGACAGCCCTTGATAGGACTAACAATTGATCCAGCGTCGCAAAAACGGGAGCCAATTCCTTGAGATCTGCCGAAACACCTTTATCGTGACGCTCAAGAATTGCTTTTGCCTGAGACTCGGTCAGTTGATAATCAACCTGGATGATAGTCGGTTGAATCTCGAACTCCACAACTTGACCGAGTCTGTCCAGCGTTAACAAAACGGAAATTGCCAGATGGTCTTGTCCCGGTAGCAGCGAGACTTGTTCCAGCAGCGATGGCGGCAGTTGAGGCAATAGGGTTTCGCCTAACACCACGCTGGTGCCCCGTCGCTGAGCTTCCCGGTCGATGGGCGAGTCGGCTTCGACGTATGTCGCTACATCGGTGATGTGGACGCCGATCCGCCACCGTTCCGGATCGATTCTTTCCAAAGTCAGCGCTTGTTCTACCAGTGAGAATTCCGAGGCGTCACCGTTTTTGATGTTAGCCTCGCTGGCAATTGTGAGGGTAACCAAATGGCGCAAATCGAGTCGAGTTTTCTGGTTAATTTTGCGGATTTTGGGGAAATCGAGTTCAGATGCCGCTGCTAGCACCGCGTTGGGGAAGTTGCGGGGTAAATCATGCTTGCAGCAAACGATATCGATATCGGCGGCTGCTTCCGCGTCGCTGCCGAGGACTTGAGTGACGCGACCAATGGGGGGATGTTGTGCCAAAGGATAGCGCAGGATTTCCACATCAACCAAGTGATCGATCGCTTCTGCCAAATTTGTGCCATTTGACTGAAGTTCGAGTTCAAACAGCAGGCGGTCATCCAAGGGAACCGCTCGGTAGCCAGAGGGGGTTTGTTTGACCCGCGCTAGCACGCTGGGATGGGCGCGCTCTAAAATTAGTCGCACTTCTCCTTCAGGAGAGCGCCGCCGGTTGCCTTCTTTGGTAATTTTTACTAACACGCGATCGCCATTCCACGCGGTCGATAAATTGCTTTCCCGCACGTATATATCTGCCGATCCCTCCACATTCTGAATCGCAAAACCAAACCCTTTACTAGAACAGCGGAGTTTGGCTTCCACCACACCTTCCTCTATTACCCGGCGATACTTGCCCCGCTCTTTCACCAAAATGCCAATTTTTTCCAGCGCGTCCAGAGTAATCTGTAACTTTTCCCGACTCGATTCATCTTGGCATCCCAGTTTTTTTTCTAAAAATTTGGCAGCCACAAGTTTGTCTTCGGTGAAATTATAAAGCAATGTAGCGATTGAAAATTCCATGAAGCGACTTAGTCCTTAATGTCTAAATTATGTTTTTTGACCTTGCCATCATTTAACACAGCCCACTCTTGCCCTTTGCGGCTTCAGGATAATTTTAAATTTTATAATTCGGCATTTAGGTAATGGTTTAGAGAACTTGAAAATTGGAAATGCGTTGGTTTCCAGTTTTTTGTTTCCTTGTTTCCATTTGCCAATTCTTCAATTTAAAATTGTTGTTGATGACCCCATATTCAAGCCACAATTTTTGGCCCCAGGCAGGCAAAAAGCGGTTGCATTTTGGTTAGTCTCATGGTTCTGGTATCCCTAGAGTGTTGCAAGAACGGTTTGGTGCGGCGAGGGTTGGTCGCCCAAACACCCCAAGGATATTTTTACCTTCGATCCACGCATTGGTTGGAAAACAACGATGCAATTAGTAGGGGCGAGTTTAACCTCTGTCAATCATCCACCCCATCCCCCCAGATTTTCCCACTTTTTGATGCAGTCAGTTTCCTCGACTTTGGGGAAAAGAGAGGAAAGGGGTGGGAAAACCCTTAATCATTAGATTTTGGCAGCGGGTTAGAGTGAACTTGAGGCATAACAGAGGTTAATAAATCCGAGCGTCTTGTTGGTGGAGATACAAGATATCTTGGTGAAGTACCCACCACTATACGCAAAGCGCGAGTGGTTGCTCTCCAATTTAATCCACCGTTGCCACCTTGGGAACTCTTGCGAGTCCGCAACTGAATGCGGTGATGGTATTGTACGGCGAAAGGAGGTCTTACTAGGTTTTCCCAGTTTTACCTCCGGTATACCTTGAGGTATACAACCAAGCATCGCCCGTGTTTGGGAGGCAGTAAAAAAGAACCAGAGACTGTTCGCGTTTGGGTTGCATCTACAAAGATCCAACAGGCGAGCGAATCGCAAGCCCAGGCGCACCCAGCAACAATCTAGGGTGAGAACCCACAACTTGCCCATGTCTGGCGATACGTTACCGGACATGGAACTAACCAGAGCAAAGGGCTTGCGCTTTAGCAATACGTTGCTACTCTAGGAACAGACACGTTTTAGGCATCTGGTGCAACGCGCTACCCTTTCAGGTTGGCAAGAAGTTCGCGCTCTTAGGGCGCTGGGTTTCCAGGCAGTCAGCCAAGTGGCTTAAATGAGCCGTGCCGATGAACAATCCTTTTATTATTGTGACATCCTCCATTCCCAAATCAAAGATTATGGGGTTGAAGTATGTAGGTTTAGACCGGGCGGTATCAGTACAGCTATTCGCTCCAGATTTGACTAGGATCTAAACTGATGCGAAGTTTTGGCGAGTCTTCCCCTACGATTTTTAGCAGTGGGCTAAAAGCCCAGCCATATTATGTTTACTCAATTGCAAGTTCGCTATCCCACCACCAGTCTGATTTCCGAGTTACTGACGATTGAAGGTGGCAAGTATATCGTTAGAGCCAGTGTTCTGATTGAAGGTGTAACCCGCGCTACCGGCTTAGCTGCCGCCGAGACAGTTGAACAAGCAGAAGACCGCGCCAGAAAAAGGGCTCTGGAAGTTCTGGGAATTGAGAATTTGACACCCGCACAGTCAGAGGTTGTTGATACGTCCCTCGCCGCCAACGAAGCTTTGGGACAACCCCAGACATATCCGGCAAGGGAACCGGCGTTCTCGCGGCCTCCGTTCGATCCAGACAAATTTGGTCGTATTTCTACGGATACAAGTTGGTTAAACGATACATCCCCAAACGCCTCTTCAGATCTAACCGCGCCTGTATTACCATTGGAGCCGGTTGCAGTTGCTGATGAGTTTAGTCCAAATTGGCAAGATAATGCTTGGGTTCAAAATCCGGTAGCGGACTCGATGTCAACACTTGGGGAAGATTCCGAGCCAACAGTTTCTTCTTCATTTAAAAAGGTAACGCCAATTCGCTCCCGTCGCCATGACCCCGATAAAAGCGTAGTTCAACCCTTACCATCGGATGCCGAAGCGCCTGAGGCATCAGAGAAGCCAACAGAGGTAACTGACCCTGTGGATCTATCCGATGAGCTAGCTCGGATCAAGAGCGAACTGAAGCGCTTGGGGTGGACTGATGACCAGAGGAACAAGTTTTTGGAGCGTACCTATAATAAAAAATCCCTGTCGCTTCTTAACAAAGAAGAAATGCTGGAATTCCTAGAATATTTGGAATCTTTTGCCAAAATCGATGTGGCACTCAAGCGCATCGGGTGGACTCCAGAGAAGGGAAAGGCGCACCTGCTCCAAACTTACAACAAGGGATCGCGTTACCAGCTATCCCCGCAACAATTAGGGGAATTTCTACAGCACCTAGAACTTCAACCCGACCCGATTTCTTAGTCAAAAAAGAGAGGTTGGAATTTGATTCCAACCTCTCTTTAGAGCGATCGCGCGCGCTGTAGCGATCGCTGTGGTGCGTTACTACATGGCGAGAGCGATCGCGCGCGCTGTATCGGTTGCTGTGGTGCGTTACTACATAGCGAGAGCGATCGCGCTGTATCGGTTGCTGCGGTGCGTTACACTTCGTTAACGCACCCTACATGGCTACATGGCGAGTTAACTGACAGCTGCTATCGGTTTGCTGCCGGTAGCACGCCGGTCAATTACCTGATCGATTAAACCGTAGTTTTTTGCTTCTTCGGCTGACATGAAGAAGTCGCGCTCGGTATCTTGCTCGATTCGTTGGAGGGGTTGTCCGGTGTGTTCTGCCAGCAACAGGTTCAGGCGGCGCTTGTGATATAGAATTTCTTTCGCCTGAATTTCAATATCGGTTGCTTGACCTTGGGCACCGCCTAACGGTTGGTGGATCATAATGCGAGAATGAGGCAGACTCATGCGCTTGCCTTTCGTACCGGCGCTCAGGAGGAAAGCACCCATACTCGCTGCCAACCCAGTACAAATCGTACAGACATCAGGGCGAATTTGCTTGATAGTGTCATAAATCCCCATCCCTGCCGTCACGGAGCCACCTGGAGAATTGATATACAGGTAAATATCTTTTTCCGAGTCTTCCGAATCTAAAAACAGCAACTGGGCAACGATTAAGTTAGCGAGATCCGAGTCAATTTCTTTGCCTAAGAAGACGATCCGCTCCCGCAAAAGCCGGGAATATATATCAAAGGCGCGTTCGCCGCGACCCGATTGTTCAATAACTGTAGGAATCATGCGCTGTTGAGCATCTTGCGTAATTTTTCTTAATTTTATCGGTTTGAGCTAGCCAACGCTAAGGCGGTTATCCGAATGTTGCCATTGTCGCTTGTGGGTGCGAAAACCGTCCGGTTGGGTGACTCTAAAGGACGACGACCGATTGAGCCACCGAATCGTACTTTTAGAATATCCTTGCCATTGAGAAGAGTCTGCCATGACATCCTCACATTGATGCTCAATGCGATCGCGGTCATTGATTCCCCTGACCTACCCCAGACACTCTCAACATCTTTTTGGTATAAAATTTTAACAAAAAAGGCGTTCTTAATACAGCACCTTCTTTTGCCAACAAAGTATTAATATAAAATCCGAGGTTAATTATGGCAACAGAATTTAATGATTTAGAAATCCTAGCACAACAGAATATCGACTTACAATCAACCAAGGATATGCAAACATGGGATTATCAAGATGCTTCGCTTGAAGAAATCGTGGATTTACTAGAAGAAGTTAGCGAACCGTTTGCCCTATT
This sequence comes from Cyanobacteria bacterium UBA11371, assembly GCA_003486305.1. Lineage (GTDB taxonomy): Bacteria > Cyanobacteriota > Cyanobacteriia > Cyanobacteriales > Aerosakkonemataceae > Microseira. The sequence goes on along the minus strand of DNGJ01000563.1, from coordinate 10,098 downwards.
AGCATCGAGTTTGCCGCCACAGTTGCAACAAAGCGCGAGAAACGAAATCGAGTTTTTGACCTCGCTTTACCAACAACGCCTTGCAAATCTTCAGCAAGGCATTTCCAGTACTTCACCTTAACTCTTAAGGTACAGGCATCGCTGTACCGGGCGCGCTAGAGTGCCAAAATGATATCAACAATCATAGGTCATTGTATCAACTATTTCCCATGACCAATCGCCTTGCTCAATCCCAAAGCCTTTACCTTCGCAAACACGCCGAAAACCCAATTGATTGGTGGCCTTGGTGTGACGAAGCTCTCCAAACTGCGCGGCAGTTGAACAAACCGATTTTCCTCTCTATTGGCTATTCCAGCTGCCACTGGTGTACCGTCATGGAAGGGGAAGCTTTTTCCGATGCTGCGATCGCCGACTACATGAACGCCAATTTTCTCCCGATCAAAGTAGACCGGGAAGAACGTCCCGATCTCGACAGTATTTACATGCAGGCTTTACAAATGATGATCGGGCAAGGCGGATGGCCTCTCAATGTTTTTTTAGAACCATTAGACCTGGTGCCTTTTTACGGTGGCACTTATTTCCCCTTAGAACCCCGCTACGGACGCCCTGGCTTTTTGCAGGTGCTAGAAGCGATTCGTCGCTACTACGACACGGAAAAAGCCAAGGTGCAGTCAATTAAAGAAGAAATTCAAGGTTACCTGCAACAGGCAGCTGTCCTTCAAGCTTCTGGGCAGTTGAGCGCGAATTTGCTGCGCCCGGGTCTGGAAACAAGCACTGGGATTGTTAGTGCCCGTGGGTCTGGTCCGAGTTTCCCGATGATGCCTTATGCTGAAGTTGCCTTGGAAAGCGTCCGTTTCTCGTTAGAGGACGCCAAATACGATGCCAAGCAGGTTTCTACCCAACGGGGTTTAGATTTGGCTTTGGGGGGCATTTTCGACCATGTAGGGGGTGGTTTTCACCGCTATACGGTTGACCCGACTTGGACGGTGCCCCATTTTGAAAAGATGCTTTACGATAACGGTCAGATTGTGGAATATCTGGCGTCTTTGTGGAGTTCTGGAGTAACCGAACCGGCGTTTGAGCGAGCGATCGCACACACGGTAAAATGGCTCCAACGCGAAATGACCGCGCCTGAAGGTTATTTCTTTGCTGCTCAAGACGCGGATAGTTTCACCAATCCAACCGAAATCGAACCCGAAGAAGGTGCTTTTTACGTTTGGAGTTATAGCGAACTAGAAACGTTACTCACTCCTGAAGAATTAACCGAGCTTAAAGCACAATTCACCGTCACTGTTGATGGCAATTTTGAGGGGAAAAATGTCCTGCAACGCCGTCAGACGGGAAAGCTGAGCGATACTTTAGAAGCAGCTTTAGCCAAGCTTTTTCAAGTCCGCTACGGTACGGCACCCGAATATGACGAAACTTTCCCACCCGCCCGCAATAACCAAGAAGCTAAAACTGGCAACTGGCTCGGTCGAATTCCACCAGTGACCGACACTAAAATGATTGTGGCTTGGAATAGTTTGATGATTTCGGGATTAGCTCGTGCCTATGCGGTTTTTGGGCATCTTGCATACCTGGAAATTGCTGCCAAGGCGGCTAATTTTATTGTCAATCGCCAGTGGGTTGATGGCAGGTTCCACCGACTTAATTACGAAGGTCAACCAGCCGTGTTGGCTCAGTCTGAAGATTATGCTTTCTTTATCAAAGCGTTGCTGGATTTACACCAAGCTTCCCTGGTAATTGGTAATAAACAAGAAAATTCCAATTACCAATTACCAATTACCAATTACCAATTACCCAATGCCAACTTCTGGTTAGAAAAAACGGTTCAAGTACAACAAGAATTTGATGAATTTTTGTGGAGTGTGGAACTGGGGGGATATTACAATACTGCTGGCGATGCGAGTGGGGATTTATTGGTGCGGGAACGCAGCTACGTGGATAATGCGACGCCTTCGGCGAATGGGGTAGCGATCGCAAATCTAGTCCGCCTTGCCTTACTAACCGAAGACTTGGAATATCTCGACAAAGCAGAGCAAGCATTGCAGGCTTTTGCTAGCGCGATGAACCAATCTCCTCAAGCATGTCCGAGTTTGTTTACCGCCTTAGATTGGTATCGCAACCACATTTTGATTCGCACCAAAACCGAGATATTAACTTCTCTCGTAACTCAGTATTTCCCTACTTCCGTCTACGCCTTAGAACCCAATCTCCCAGCAGGAAGTGTCGGGTTAGTTTGCTCTGGTCTCACCTGTTCACAACCTGCCTCAAGTCTCGAACAACTGTGCCAACAAGTTCAACAAATTGGCACGAGGGCATAGGATAATTGCAGATTGCAGATTAAAGAAAAGCAGATTTAATTTCCATCTAAAATCTGCAATTTAAAATCTAAAATTCTCCGCTCCCGATCTGCTAGCAGATTGCAGATGTAATTTCATATCATGTCCGATAGAGCTTGCTAATTGCGAGCTTGCCTAGTGCCGCCAGATCAGCCATTAGCTATTAGCTATTAGCAGTTACAAAACCTTTGCCAGCGGACATGATATCAATCTAAAATCTGCAATCTATAATCTAAAATTCCCTAATCCTGAGCTTCTATTGGCTGACTGGGTGGAATTTGCTCGATAGCCATCAACGCTTCCATGACAGATTTAACAATGGGTGCGGTGACGTTTGAACCAAAGGCTCTTCCTTGGGGTTCGTCCACGACTGCTAGGACTACGTATCGCGGGGAGTCAATGGGAACAATCCCAACGAAACTGGTAATTCTCGCAGTTGCCGAGTAGCCGCCGCTGGGACTGGCTTTTTGGGATGTGCCGGTTTTGCCTCCAACGCGGTATCCGGGTATTTGGGCGACCCTACCAGTGCCGTTTTTGACAACGGCTTCCATCATCTCGAGTACGGCTTGGGTTGTTTCTGGGGAGAAGACGGGGCGGGGGGATGGTAAGGTGGGTTGCCAATACAGCACGCCTTTGCTGTCAGTTAGCCCGCGGACTACGTGGGGAGTGACGAGTTTACCGCCGTTAGCGATCGCACCGTGCAGTTGCAACAGCTGAATCGGTGTGAGGGAAAATCCCTGACCAAATGAGGCAGTTGCACCATAAATTCGGGAATTTGTAAACGACTCTTGACTTTGCAGCGAGCCAGCGGCTGAAAACGGTAGGTCTGTTTCTACCGCTTGTCCAATTCCCAGGCGTTCCAGCCAACCGTAGAAGGTTTGACTTCGCATTTTTTCTACAATGTGTACCATGCCCACGTTGCTGGAACTTGAGATAATTTGGGTGATGGTCAAAAGGCCGGGACTGCCGCGTTCTTCAAAGTTATAGTTGGAAATCACCTCGGAACCGACGGCGATTTGACCTTCGTCGCGGATGACCGTATCGGGTTTGATCGCGCCTGCTTCTAAAGCGATCGCTACGTTGATCGGTTTAAAGGTGGAACCCGGTTCGTAAAGGTCTGTAAGCGCCCAGTTCTTAAACAACCCTACATCATACTGGTAGTATTGGTTCGGGTCGTAGGAAGGCTCAGAAACGAGTGTCAGCAAAGAACCATTGCGGGCATCCATCACCAGGACTGTACCGCGTTTGGCGTTAAACTGATTCATCTGTTGTTTGAGCGCGGCGCGGGCTGAGCGTTGCAGTCGGCTATCTATGGTCAGCTGGACTCGCAAATCGTCAAAATTCGTCAAACCCTCTGGAAAGCCAGAGGGAACCAAAGCACCGTTTCCAGAGCGGTTTAGCCGTACCGAACGAACAAAGCGTTCGAGTAGTTTTTCCTGGCTGTATTCCACCCCCGCTTGACCTTTGTGATCGACGTTGACAAAGCCGACAACATCGGCGGCAATTTCCTGCTGCGGGTAGAGGCGGGAATAATGTTTGACTAGCTCGATCCCATCCAAGCGCAAAGCCGAAATGCGGTCGGCAACTTCTTCTGATAAAGAATTGTCAATCCGGACGCCAGTTGAAGCGGTCTTGAACTGCTTGAGCAGTTGGTCTGGGGTGCTTTTGAGCAAGGGAGCCACAGCAGTTGCGATCGCTTCAGGAGGCGCTTTAAACAGCCTGGGATGGGCGTACAGGCTATAGGCTGGTCGATCCAGCGCTAAGACGTCCCCGTTGCGGTCTACAATCGAACGGCGAGGCACAAACGGACGTAGGGAAACCATCTGCTGCTGTCGCGCCAGACTTCGTAACTCCGACCCGCGAATAATTTGCAGGCGATACAAATTCCAGCCCAGCGCCAAGCCACTAACAAGCAGTAAGGCCCATACTAATACAAGTCGCAAAAGAGATGCCTGTTCGGGTAGATCCTGTTGTTCTTGTGTAGAAGATAGCTCTTGCAGAGGTTGTTGCTTTTCTTTTGTAGCCTTTGGTGGTTGACGACGCCATTGCAGAAGCTCGCGTGAGTAGCTTCGTCTTCGAGGATAGCGAGAAGAGGGAGGGTCGGCCTTAGCCATAGCAAAACCCCATTAAAGCGATTTTAGATTTTAGATTTTAGATTGTCGATCGATCTCAAATCTAAAATCCAAATTTCTAGTATCCCACTGGTGTGGGTGCGAGCTGCTGTTTGGCAGCCCGATCGATTCGGGGGATAGAACTGGGCGTAGATTTGGGCTGCTCTTGTGCTGGCGGCAAAAATAGGTTGGTATTTGGCGTTGCGGGAATCAGCCCGGTATCTTGTTGTTCGGCTTGCTGGGCTAGCTTATTTTTCAATACTGCACTCGCAGCCGTCAGTTGCCGTTGTTGGAGTTGTAACGATTCCAGTTGGCGATATTCTCGGTTCCACAATTGCTGGGTGTACACCGTACCGCCATAAACTGCGAGGGTGGCACTTACCAGCAGGAAGGTTACCACTGAGGAGCGGCGCTGCCATCGCATCAACCAGGTCAACCAAACTGGCATTGATTCTGACTGGGTTACGAGTTTAGCGGTTTGGCGAAGTGTTTGATGCGATCGCCCGCTGTCAGGGAACGATAATCGAGTTTGGGTCGCTTGCGCTTTGGGTTGGGCGTCCATTTTGGCTGGGTCTTTCCCAAACGGGTAGGAGAATCGCTCCCTCTTTTCCTCCCGGTTAGCCTGTTTTTTTTGCCTTCTCAGAGTGGTTTTTACTCCTCTTTCCTGGGGCGCTCTGGGGCGCAATTGTTGCACTGGCGTCCCAGAGGAGGCAATCGGTTGAGCTGGTTCTTTGGAGCCACTATCTGGTTCCGCCAGGGGCACCTCTGGCAATTGAATTAAACTAACCATCCCGCGTTTGGATGGGGCGGTTTTACCAACCACAGTGAATTTAGGGGCGAGCGACATAAACTTCACCTTTTGCGTTAACATCAGCCGCGAAACCAACGTGACATCCTCCCGACGCTCACCGCGCTTGCGGTACAGCGCGGGCTTCCAACTTCACAGCTAGACATTCCTGCCCTACGCCACTTATCTAGGTCATAGACCCCCGACAGACCGACTTGACAGGCTGTTTCCGTTTGCCAGAGTCCCTGGCTACTAATTTGCTCTAGTCCACGATACAAAACGATTTCTGCCGCTGCATGGTCACGATGCACTCGATATCCACACTCAGGACAATGATGCTCTCTGACTTCCAAAGTCTTGCTGACTGTTGCCAAACAAGCGGGACAGGTTTGGCTGGTGCCATTGGGGTTGACTTTAAAGAAGAAAGCGCCACGCTTCCAACACACCCATTCGAGCAGAGAAAGGAATGGCCCAAAGGCAGCATCTACACAGTCCTTTCGCAGCATCCCTCTGGTCAATCCTTTGGCATTGAGGTCTTCGGCAAAAATGGTTTGAGCTTGGTCGCAAAGCTTGTGCGCTGTTTTCAGGTGAAAGTCTTTGCGCCGATTGGCAATGCGGTGGTGCATTCTGGCGACTTCAATCTGCGCTTTTTCCCAATTCTTGGAACCCTTCTTTTTCTTCGCCGCTTTGCGTTGCAGCAATTTCAGCTGGCGTTGCACGAAAGTGAAAAACTTAGGGCGTTCCTGGAAAGAGCCATCCGAAGCCGTCAAAAACCGCTCCAGTCCCAAATCAATACCAATGGCACGACCATGAACGGGTGCATCGGGAACCGACACATCGGATTCAATCGTGACTACCACATACCATTGTGTTCCCCGAACTTTGGATAGAACTCGTACTTGCTTGACTTTGAATCCTTCAGGAATCGGACGATGCAAGTTGATGCGCACTGCTCCTATCTTTGGCAACTTGATAGTCAAACCATTGATCGGATTGGTCTTGAATTGGGGGAATACAAACGATTTGAATTGACCGAACTTTTTGAAACGTGGGAAGCCATGCCCACGTTTTTGAAACGCTTCCCAAGTATCATGGAGTCTACGAATGGTCGTTTGCAACACTTGGGAATGTACTTCACCCAAATGTGGAAATTGTTTCTTGGTTTTGGGCAGGTTGTTTTGCTGCAATGCATAGGACGGAAATGGCGCATCGGCAGGAATGATGTATTCCTTGTCCAACGGGCATCGGTCTATAGGTGACTTACGCGAGGCAATCCAGTCTTTGAGTTCACGCAAGGCGTAGTTGTACACGCCTCTGCATGTCTCAAGCCACTGCAACAGTTCAGTCTCTTGCGCGGCATCTGGATAGATTCTGTACGTATAGTTCATTGTCAGCATCCCTCTATTCTACCACGGGCATCCCATAGCAGTAAACCTTTGTGCCGCCTAAGTTATTGGCTGTTTCGGTGGCATCCTCGCCACACAAGGGCAGCCTTGGGGAGTCCATGTATCCCGACGCTCACCTTAAAGGCGAGAGCGCGGGACTTATAGCCCCCCAAACCCCCTAGAAGTTAAGAATAAGACCGTCCGTGAATTTCAATCAGTTTGCAGAGCCACCAACCGAGCGCGAAGCCCTTCGGGGTACTTCACGCACCAGGTTCTGTAAACTGGGTAAAAATTCCCCGACTTGAGTGGTAGAAATTGAACAGATGAAGTATTGCTATAAGCCATGACGATAAGCACTTGCACCCCCGTCTTTTAAGCGGGGGATTTGTGCTTGCGCCGGGACTTTTAAGTCTCGTTAAGAATCGAAATGTTTGTGGTAAAGTTACCTTTGTCAGTACAAGACGTTAAAACCTACCTCCGGACTGGGGGAAAGTTGACGACCGAGGCAGCTCAGTGCAAGACTAGGATTTCTGCCCACCTTTGGGTAAAAGGATTGCGCTAGGGTTTCCTGAGTTCTCAGGATATCAAGACCGCAATGTCTTAACCATCTCCGCGCCTTTAGGATGGAGAGTGTCAACGTCTAGCAGATTAAAATCATGCTGCGATCATCGCAAGAGGAGTGTATGAACAAGAAAATCGTTACTTTGCTTGTAGGTCTAGGTTTAGCCGTCTCTTTGGGAGCTTGTGGCGGCGGTGGTGGAGCGCCAGACGCAGGCACAACTCCCGCGTCTCCCGCTGCTACACCGCCAGCCAAACCAGCAGCACCAGCAGCCACTCCGGCTGCTCCGAAGACGCCTGCACCTGCTACTCCTAAATAACAAATCCTTCAAATGGCGAGCGCGTTCGCGCAGCTTGCGCTTTGCGCTCAGCATCTTTGTTGGTAAAACCCCACCTGTTGGGGCAGCAAAAGCGCAAGGCGTCTCCAACTGGAAAATCGCGCTCCTCACCTTCTGTGAATCTAGCAAGCTTGGAATCCGCGTCAATTTATTGCGCGGAAGAAAAGCTATTAAACAACCAAATATGGCTAAACCTTATGCTGCTTCCAAAAGCAAATGCTCAAGAACTGCTTTGGAGGTGGTTTTTTGCTATTTGCCCAACCTCGAAAAAAGAAAATGAAAAATGTAATTTTTGCCGCTAGCGTTTTACAATTTGTGTTTGTGGGGGCGGCATTTGCATTACCACCGCCAGAGGATACGCCTGAAGAAGTGTTGCGGACCCAGATAATTATAGAAGCGCGATCGCCGATTGATGGCGAACCCCTAACACCAGCCCAATACGCCGAATTAACTGTTCAGCTATCAGACCCTCAACCCCCAGACCCCCAAGTTAACCCAAAACGGCGCGAGTTAATTTTCCTGTTGCGTCTGCGTCATCAGATTCGTCTGATTCTTCCTTTTGTGGACTTTTGACGCTTTTTTGCACAATGTAAAAAAATATGTGTTACCTTACTCGGTGCGATCGCGCCCGATTCGGCAGCAATTAGTTTGTTATACGATGCGATCGCAGGTACTTGCTATGATTTCCTCCCATTCATAATTGTCATATTTATAACTAACTGTTGCGGGAAAACACTTATTTTTAACTCGCTACAAGAAACCAATTGCCTCAACGCGATATAAATAGGTAAAAAAATGTATATAAATATAAAGTGCTTTCAAGTTGCTTGAACCCATAACCCCGATCGGTAAATCCAGTTTAGGTAGGTAGCCCCATGTCCATGACCGTCGCGACCGAGCAAATTGACCGGATAGTTTGGAACCAGCATCAAGACCCGTTTGAAGTCCTCGGCCCGCATCTGCTCGAACAGAATGGCAAAGGAGCAAAGTGGGCAGTACGAGCCTACTTACCCAATGCGGATGCGGTAGTGGTGATTCTTCCCGATAAGCGCAAAGAATATCCCATGCAGTCGGTGCATCATCCCCATTTCTTTGAATGCACCATCGAAACGCCGGAACTGGCAAACTATCAGCTGCGGATTAAAGAAGGCGACCACGAGCGCGTCATTTACGACCCCTACGCCTTCCGCTCTCCCGTCCTGACAGACTTTGACATTCACCTGTTTGCCGAAGGCAATCACCACCGCCTTTACGAGAAAATGGGCGCCCACGTCACCGAGGTGAATGGGGTCAAGGGGGTTTACTTTGCCGTTTGGGCACCCAATGCGCGTAACGTTTCAGTGCTGGGCGATTTCAACAACTGGGATGGTCGCAAACACCAAATGCGGAAATTTGGCAATGGGGTGTGGGATCTGTTCGTTCCCGGTTTGGGATATGGCGAACACTACAAGTACGAAATTAAAAACTGGAACGGTCACATTTACGAAAAATCTGACCCCTACGGGTTCTACCAAGAAGTTCGGCCTAAAACTGCTTCGATTGTTGCCAATTTGGATTCGTACCAGTGGAACGATGCCGATTGGATGGAAAAGCGGCGTCACACCGACCTGCTGACTCAGCCGATTTCCGTCTACGAATGCCATTTGGGTTCTTGGATGCACGCCTCCTCTGCCGAACCTGCTAAGCTGCCAAACGGAGAAGAGGAGCCAGTAGTCATTGCTGCCGAACTGAATCCGGGAGCGCGTTTCCTCACGTACCGGGAACTGGCTGCTAAGTTAATCCCCTACGTGAAAGATTTGGGATTCACCCATATCGAGTTACTACCGATTGCCGAACACCCGTTTGATGGTTCTTGGGGTTATCAAGTCACGGGTTTTTATGCCCCTACATCTCGCTTCGGCAGTCCGGAAGATTTTATGTATTTTGTTGACCAATGCCACGCAAACGGCATTGGTGTCATCGTTGACTGGGTTCCGGGTCACTTCCCCAAAGACGGTCACGGTTTGGCTTTCTTCGATGGTACTCACTTGTACGAACACGCCGACCCCCGCAAGGGCGAACACAAAGGTTGGGGGACTTTGGTGTTTAATTACGGTCGCAACGAGGTGCGGAACTTCTTAGTTGCCAATGCGGTGTTCTGG
>DNGJ01000563.1:0-238 GCA_003486305.1 Cyanobacteria bacterium UBA11371 | reverse complement strand
TAGTTGCCAATGCGGTGTTCTGGTTTGATAAGTACCACATCGACGGGTTCCGGGTGGATGCGGTGGCTTCGATGCTTTACCTCAGCTATTGTCGTCCCGATGGGGAATGGGTTGCTAACGAGTACGGCGGTTGTGAAAATATCGAGGCGGCTGATTTTATCCGTCAGACGAATCACGTTCTGTTTTCTTACTTCCCCGGCATTCTTTCGATTGCAGAAGAGTCTACCTCTTGGCCTAT
>DNGJ01000436.1 GCA_003486305.1 Cyanobacteria bacterium UBA11371 | reverse complement strand
GAACCCATTTGAAGTATGGGAATCCGTTCCACAAAGTACCTGCTAATTGCTAATTGCTAATTGCTGATTGATCGGTAGGAAGTATAATTTAGGCGCGCCCGACGACCAGTCCTCGGCGTTGCATTGCTAGAGCTAAGGCATCTGCTAGGGTTGCTTTTGTTACTACATCGCTCAAGTCTACGCCCAGGTGAACGATTGTTTGAGCAATTTGGGGACGGATACCGCTGATTATGCAGTCAGTTCCCATTAAACGGGCAGCAGCGACGGTTTTTAATAAATGCTGAGCTACTAGGGTATCGACTGTTGGCACGCCTGTAATATCGATAATCACTACTTGGGAGCCAGTTTCGACAATTTGCTGCAACAGCGCTTCCATGACAATCTGAGTTCGTGCGCTGTCGAGGGTGCCGATCATCGGTAGTGCTAAAATACCTTCCCACAATTTGACGACGGGGGTGGAGAGTTCCAGCATTTCTTCCTGCTGGCGTTGGATCACTTCCTCCCGCGCTTTTTGATAAACTTCCGTCGTCCAAAGTGCCAGCTGGTCTATTAAGGTGGTAGAAAGCCAAATTTCTTCAGCCAGGATAGCGCCTTCTTTGTCCAATTCTTGGCTTAAACGAGCAAACAAAGGCTTTTTGAACGAAAAAACCAACATTGCGATTTCCTTGGGGGAAAAGCCTTGCTGCACGCGGGAACGAGAAATATCTGCCAGCATTTGCCGTATACTACCCCACTCTGGGGTTTGAATATCGCTCAAGTTCCCATGCTGTACGGCGCTACGCAACAAGCTGAGGAACTCGGAACATTGTTCGCGCAACTCGGATACCTTCATGCGGTCATCCCGTCGAATGCTGGATGCGTCTAGTTCCTTTAACCAGTCGGCGAGCAAGTCGGCTTCGTATCTATCCAATATTTCTGCTATTCTATTTTTGCTTTTCAAGACCATTGTTTTAGTTCCCCCTCCAGAAGCTGATCTTAAAGCTTACTGTAAAAAATACTCTATCTGCTGGTTCGCAAAAGTCTATATTCAGATAGGTGTTCGTTTCGCCATATTTACTTTTCCTATGTTTGGGGATAGCGTTGTGCCAGATATGCTAGGGCAGAGGTGCGATCGCTCACTTCTCCATCCAACGTCGCTACTAGCAGGGCATCGAGTATTTCTTTAAACTGACGCCCAGGTTTATATCCTAGCGCTTTTAAGTCGTTTCCATTCAAGGGTGCTTTAATATGGCTCAACTCGCTCAAATAACGCCAAATTTGGCGTCTTACCTCGCGCGGGCTAAACGCGGCGATTAAAATTAACGTTGGCAGCTGGTATTGACGCAGCAGGAACACAATTTGGCTGATGCGATCGCATTGAGCCAAAGATTCTACAATATACGTTTTAACCTCTTGTAGCTGACTCAACCGCTGGATACTATCTGCGGGTAACTGAAGATTTGAAGCAACTTTTCCAGGATAAGGTGGTTTTAAAGAAGCAATTAAAACTTCCAGACGCATTTGCCAATGTTGTAGGGGCGAAGCATTGCGGCTGGTATCACTTGCGACTTGTTGAGAATTTTCTACCGCAATGCTTCGCCCTTCCTGGGGAGCAAACCGTTGCAAACAGCGGTCTACTAAACGCACTTGCCACCACAACCCATCGGTTAATTCTAGCGTGGGATGGATGCAGCGTAGAGCGCCTAACTCTGCGAGCAAACGCAATGCCGGTTTCCAATAAGGAGCTTGCAGGATGTATTTTAATTCGCTTTTGAGTCTGGTTTCTAGGGCGGGGGCGCGGCTATTTTTTTCTTGAATTTGTTCGTAAATCCCGCTGGCGATCGCATGTCTAATATATCCTTGCGTTTGGGGTTCAATTTCAAATCCTAACCGCACCGCAAACCTGACGGCGCGATAAATCCGCGTCGGATCTTCAATAAAACTATTCGCGTGCAATACCCGAATCTTCCCTGCTTGTAAATCTAACAAACCACCAAAAAAATCGAGCAGTTTACCGGCGCGGGGCGCAGTTATTCGTACTGCGAGGGCATTAATAGTAAAATCTCGCCGGTACAGATCTTGGCGAATCGAACTCGCTTCGACTTCTGGATTCGCCGCCGGATAAGGATAAAATTCAGTTCGGGCTGTGGCAATATCTACCCAGAGATTATCTAATTCTGGATCTTTATGCCACAACAAAGCGGCAGTTTGAAACGCGCCGTGAATTTCTAATCGGGAATTGGGATAAATTTTTTGCAATTCCCTGGCTAATTCTACCCCAGCACCAGCATCCGCCGAGCGGTGAAAGCCATCGACAACCATATCGATATCTTGCAGCGCGATGGGGGAATCTATATCTTCACCTTCAGCATTATCGGCTAATAATAAGTCTCGCACCGCACCGCCTACCAAGTAAAGATGCCAACCGCGTTTTTCCGCTGCATGGGCGGCGGCGGTGAGGAGTTGCCAAAGTGGGGGGGAGATGCGATCTCGTAAATGAGAAAGCGGCAAGGGACAATAAGAAAGATTCGCATTTCTTTCGCTTTCTGAGTCTATTTCTCTTCCCCTGGCTTTATCTTGGTGTAACTGTCGCAAAACATCGGTGCGCGTGACAATTCCCACTAACTGATTATTTTCCAATACGGGCAACCGTCCGATATCGTAAGTCACCATAATCGACTCTATTTCTGTTAGCGGCGTATCGGGGTTAATCGTTTTTAAATTGGTCGTCATGTAGCCTTTTACCGGCGCGTGAGCAAAACCGTGATGCAAGGCTATATCGATATCCCGCCGCGAAATAACGCCCACCAATTCGTCTTGCGCGTTGACGACGGATAAACCCGAATGACCGTATCTTAATAAAACCCGCTGAGCTTCTCCTATAGTAGTTTCTGGGCGAATTGTTCTAACCGGCGATGACATTAACTCTCGCGCCGTCGGGGGTTGTTGAATTTGCGCCGTTAGTTGTTCTACCAATCTTTCTAAAGCTGGCTGCGGTTCGACGCCTTTTAGAATTAAAGAAGCAGCTTGGGAATGTCCGCCGCCTCCCAAAGGTTGAAATAATTGGTTGAGGTCAACGCCTTCGATGTGACTGCGACCAATGATTGTTAATTTTTGATTTGAGATTTCAGATTGATTTAATTTCAGATTTGAAATTTCAGATTGCAGATTTGGGGATGATTTTTGATTTGAAATTTCAGATTGCAGGTTGGGAGAACTATTTTCAATCTGAAATCTTCCATCTGAAATCTGCAATCCTCTTTCAATCTGCAATCTTAAATCTGAAATCTGCAATTCTTGCGCCGCCAGCAGCAGGGCATCGCTTTCGGTAATTTCAACTAACCGGGATGCGAGACTAGACAACCCTGGAATATAACCAGGCGTTTGCAGCAGCACCGAGGAAATTGTATAACCCCACTGGGTGGTTTTTTGTAATTTTTCTAACGCTTCTTTTAAAAGCTGTTGTAATTTGGGAGATAATCCCGGATCGATATATTCTGCAATTACGGACAAACTAGCCCCTTGCGCCATCAACCAAGCTAAAGCAGCTGCATCTCGCGGCGTGGCACCATCATAAGTTAGGGAACCCGTATCCACGTGGATACCGAGTGCCATCACCGTCGCTTCCGCAGGCGTCAGGATGGGGGCAGGTGGGCAGGTGGGCAGGTGGGCAGGTGGGATGGTATAGTTGACATTCTCACCTGCACCATAGCTCACCTGCTCCTGGGCTAATTTTTGTAAGTGTTCGACAATTAAGGTAGTGGTGGCGCCGACGGGTTCGATTTGACTTCGGGTAGCGGGGATATCAGTTTCTGCGTTGGGGTGGTGGTCGTAAACTACAATTTCGGTGAGGTGGGGTAAGTCGAACCATTGGGAGGCAATGCCAGTGCGATCGCGCAGTTGAGTATCCACTACAGCAATCGAGCGAATCTTTTTCGGATTAACCGAGCGACGTTCAATTAAAGCATACTCGTCCCGGTGCAACGCCAAAAAATCCCGCACCGCCGGATGAGCGCCGCCTGTGAGGACAATTTTCGCCCCAGGTTTGAGCCGCGTCAACCCGACAGCAGCGCCCAAGGCATCAAAATCAGCAGTAGTGTGGCATAAAACTAAATCCATTGGCGCATTGGTAACGGGTCGTGGGTGATTGGGCATCGAGGCTGGGAAACTGATGACCAATTACCCATTACCCATTACCCATTACCTAAATTCTGACATCTGACTGTTGCAGCGGGTCATTTTTTGGTAGCGTACTACTGGAGGAGATCTAAATCTTCTTTGGCTGCAAGCTGTACCGTTGTTTGATCGACTCGATTGCTGTATTGGGAGAAAACGAAATGACAATTTTGTTTCAATTAGCTTTATTAGCTTTGGTTGTGATGTCGTTTGTGATGGTAGTTGGCGTTCCCGTCGCCTATGCTTCCCCCCAGAATTGGGACCAGTCCAAAAGACTGCTCTGGCTAGGTTCTGGCGTCTGGATCGCTCTGGTGCTTCTGGTAGCCGTGTTGAACTCGTTTGTAGTTTAACCGAGTTGATTGGTAATTGGTCATTGGTAATTGGTCATTGGTTAGGTATTTCCATTACCCATTACCCATTACCCATTACCCATTACCCATTACCAAAGGAAGCTTCAAATGACAGTTTACGAGGGTAATTTTACTCAAACAGAATCCCTGCGGTTTGCCATTGTCATCGGTCGATTTAACGACTTGGTGACGACCAAACTTTTGGAGGGGTGTCAAGATGGCCTAAAACGCCACGGGGTCGATGTTAACCCCCAAGGCACTCAGGTAGATTACGTTTGGGTACCGGGCAGTTTTGAAATTCC
>DNGJ01000535.1 GCA_003486305.1 Cyanobacteria bacterium UBA11371 | reverse complement strand
TGAGAATTTGCTGCACGTCATCTAAGATGATGAGACAGCGATAGTCGCGCAATAACTCTATCAGCATTGAAAGCTGAGAATCGGTGTTGGCGGGGAGGTTAATTTCTGGTTGATTCGAGAGAAATTGAATCAGGTTTTTGAGCGTTGTTTCCAGGGGTGGGGAAGTGCGGAGACTCCGCCAAATGATGCAATCGAATTGACTTTGAATTTGCGGGATGAGGTGGCGGGCGATCGCGCTTTTTCCTATTCCTCTCATGCCTGAGATGGTGACTAAACGGCAGTGTTGGTGTGCGATCGCACTTTGGAGGATGCTCAAAGGAGAGGGGGTGCGATCGTAGAAGGTTTTGAGATCGGGTGCATCTCTTAAATCAAGTCGCGGTTTTTGTTGGGTGTCACCTCTGTCTGAAGTTTGTGTATTGGGTGAGTGTTGTCTGACTCCTGGGGTATGTCTTGCTTCTCCGCAGAAGGTATTGATGTTACCCATATTTACAACGTCATTGAAATTGGCAACTTTACAACTTTGATACCTTTCCATCGTTGCTCTAAAGTTAGTCTTTTTAAGATTTTTATCAGTTAGTGTTCCTGAAAATAGTCTGAATAGTTTTGATGCTACTTTCTTAACGTGAGTCTCGCTACAGTTGCAAGCTTTTGCTATCTCCAAGTATTTTTTTCGTTCCCAAATACCCCGCAGTGTAGCCTTTTGAATGTCGTCAAGATATTTTCCTGTCTTGTTCAGCGCTAGTTCATCTGCTAATTTTAAGACTTCTTGAACATCCATAGGCTGCGGCGATGTATAATTTTTGACCATTATCCTACTTTTTCCTACTTTTTGCAACCTTATGGAACTGAATCCTGTGCTTAATTATTTTATTGATGAGCATAATAAAATCAAAATTAGATACCAAAAGATACCTTTTAGAATGGGCAAAAATCTAAATTATAAATATAACTGTATAAAAGGAATAAAATGTGAGAGATATGTTGAGATCATCTTGCCTAACTGCACTAATGTCTTCCGTAGTCTGCGCTTTAGTAGCAACTAGCGCTATTGGAGAAGGTGCATGTGCTACACATGAACCTGTAGCAATCGTAGGGGCGGGTTTTACCAATAACCTTTGATAAAAACAAACAGTTTAGCTAAACCCGCCCCCCCCAAGTGTTTCGCATTGATGGGTAAACAGTATAATTTCGATGCTAAAGGATTCGATATAACAATATCTTTGGCATCTGTTGCAGATTGTTTGGTAAAAACCACCCATACTAAAATCTCCTTTCAAATTCTATTACTGCCCTCGTATCGCCAGAAAAATCAGTGGAACCGCGTAACAGAATCTCGTTATTAATTCGATAGCGCAAGTTGAATTGAGTTGGCTGATTGCTGGTTAAAATCCTCAACACCGAAGCGGATAAATTATTAGTAATATCAATCCCAGCTTCTGCTGCTAAGCCTAGCGTTGAGTTATTTTGGTCGCGGGCGCGTTCGGAAGTAATTGCTGTGGGAAATATCCGCAATTCACTTAAACCAATGGCTTGACCAATTGAACTAATTGTGCTTTGAAGACCGGGCAAGATTACAGATCCGGCTAAGTTAGCAAGTCCTAAAGTACTGTCGGTTCCTTGTCCTAAAGTTTGGATAAATCCACCACCAATTAAGGATACAATTTCCTCGCGACTGCGCGGCGGATTGCTAGTTAATTCCAGGTTATCAGTTAATTGACTTGCGGGGCCGATAACTGTGGCTTGAATGCGAACCGTCCGCAATGCACCTGCATCGGTAGAAAGTTCTTCGCTAATTTCTGAGGCGACGTTGGTGGAGGGAAGGCGACTGCGGGTGACTTCGGGAACTGTAGTTGTTAACCGCACATTTAGCAGCGGATCGAGTTTTCGCTCGGGGGTAAATTCGGCGGTATGATTGTAACTTCTTGCTAGGTTAAATTGGGCAGCAAATAAATTCACTTGACCGCGTTCTAGTCGGATGATACCGTCAGGTTGAATATCATTTAAAGAGCCATTTATTGTTAGATTACCTCTGGCTTGGAAGCTGAGAATTGGAGGTTGGGCGACTTCTACACCCTGTCCTAAAGTTAACAGCAAATTGTTGAATTCGGGGATAATATTGCGATCGCCACCCGTACCGCCACCACCCGCACCAGGCGTACCCCTATCCCCAGCTTGGGACAAAAACACTCGACCATTGGTTAGTTCGACGCTTCCCCCAATTCTGGGAGGGTTATCGGGGTTTAAAGCCGTGCCGGTAATTGCTACGTTACCATTTGCCTGACCTTGGTAAAGCCCTCTGAGATTGAGCGCTAGTTGGTTTAAAGTGACGGTAAGCGGATTTGCTGCATCGGGGTCGTTACCCGAAAGCGGACTGGTAATGGGTAGAACTCCCCCTACGACTACTTGTCCTTGACTATACTGACCTTGTAAGGGTTCTTGCCGAGAGATGATGATGCGATCGCGTTCAAATCGCACCGTCCCGTTGACGTTTGTTAGGGGTTGCCCTTGCAGGAGTTGAGCGCGCAAGGTAGCATTTTGTACCGTTGCAAATCCCGTAGGTACGGGTTCTCGCAGGGTTCCTCCTACTTGCAGTTGTACTTGTCCGACACCGGATACCCACTCGACTTGTCTGCGGGTTAGTAAACTTAATAATGCCAAGCCTTCATTTTGCAAGCTGACATTTAAGGAGATGCGATCGCTATCCGGTTTAACCGCAGCAAAAGGCAATTCGTAAGGCACGCTACCTCTAATATTAATTGGTTCTGGCCCCGCGACCAATACTTGCGATTGAAAGTCCAATCGGGCATTATTGTAATCGAAATCGGCTCGTGCAGATTGCACCTGAGTTTGATTGAGAGTTCCCCCGACTAATTCTAAATCTCCGTTGACTTGCGGATTGGCTAAATTGCCGGATAGTGTGGCGTTTGCATTTAAATTTCCGGTCAAATCGAAGGGTAAAGGCACAAAGTTTCTCAGCACCGCGACGGGGAAGTTTCTCACTTCTAATTGCCCAGTTTGTTGTTGCAATCCCAAGTTACCGGAAAAGGCAAGTAAAGATCGATCTGTTTCGATTCGCAACGGGGAAACGGTAAAGATGCCATTGGCAAAACTGCCTTGGGCGATAACGCGGTCGAGTTTAATTCTATATTCATCTAATCGCCAGTTTTGACCTTGGAGATTGTAGCTGAGGCGTAAATTTCTTAACCCGGATGGGGAAGCGTTGGCTACTTCGATGGTACCGCTAAAAGTTCCGGTTAAATTTTCTAAATCGTCTAGGGTAGGTAGGGGAGAACCTTGACGGGCGATTTCCCGTTGTTGTTGTCGCAATGCTTCAATTTCGGAAAAGCGACGCAGTTGGTTTTGCAGGGTTTCTCCTGGTACCCCTACTGATGGTAATTGCACTGCTGCTGCTCTAGCATAACGTTGTCCGCGACCTTGTTGGAAGTCTAATAAATTAAACAATCTGGCGACTTTGAAAACTTCTTGAATATCGCCTTGGGTGACTTGAACTCGACCGTCAAATTGAGGTCCAGCAGGGGTTTGAATTAAGCGTCCTGTAAAAGCATATCTGCTGTCGCCGCGCTGCAATTCACCGCCGGTAATTTCTAATCTGCCGTTGCGATAGTTGAAGCTACCGCCTGCGATTTGATATCCGGTGAGTTTGCCGATTTGGGCGTTGGAGAGGGCAACGTTATTACCAGAAACGCTAAAGTCATTTAAGTTGAGGGTAAAGTTTCCGGAAACGGTTCCCGAAACTTGTTGGTTTGCTAATGCAGGGGGTAGGGGGATTGTATTTCTTACGAGTTCTATCGGCAAGTTTCGCACGTTGGCGATTAATTCATCGCCTTGCCTTCTGCCTTCTGCTACAGCACCATCCCGTTGAATTAAGAAGGTTTCTGGACGGTTATTGCGGTCGAGTTGGACGGCGATTCTGTCTCTTGTTCCTGCTAAATCTAATCCGACGCCTCTTCCTTCTTCGGTTTGAATATTTCCCCGCAAAGGCGATTCAAAGGCTAGGTTATTTACGACTAAATTTCGCAGTTCTAATTGTCCGTTGACGTTGGGATTGGTTAGGGTTCCCGCGAAGCGCCCGGAAAAGTCGGAACGACCTGCTAATGCTATATTATTGGGG
>DNGJ01000564.1 GCA_003486305.1 Cyanobacteria bacterium UBA11371 | reverse complement strand
TTTTGAGTTTTGAATTGAAGACGTTAGTGGAGCCGATTCCACCCTTGTGAGTGAGTGTCTTTTAACTCAAAACTCAAAACTTAGAACTCAAAACTCTTACCCATTACCCATTACCCATTACCCATTACCCATTACCAGTGTCTTTTGATGGGAATAGCAACTTGAGTTATTACTTTATGTGTATTAAAACAAGAGTAGTCGGGAGCATCGCTAACAGACTCAATCCCAAAACCGCACATCCAACATTGAATTACTATGACTCAAACTTTCGGGGAATTTAGAGAAAATCTACCTACCGACCAGGAATTTTTAATCCTTGGATTCTCGCCGAGTTCGATTCCCCTCAAGCAGCGTTGGCGCAACAATGGTTTGTCAGCTGATTTTATTGCCGATTACTTAACGACGTTCTTTCCAGTCAGCGAGGACGAACCAAATACGAAAGAAAAGCAAGCAGAATTTAAAGGATCTGTTAATTACATTGCCAATGAGTTGCTAGAAAATGCGATGAAGTTTAGCGATGATACATGCACTTACCCGATCAAATTGGGACTGCACTTGATTAAGGATACAAGAGTTACAGTGGTACTTATCGTAACTAATAGTATTCCTGCCGCAGCTTTGGATAAGTTTCAAACCTTGATTCAAGAATTACTCGATGAAGACCCGGCAGAATTATATATTAGACAGTTAGAAAAAAATGCCTGCAACGATAAAAGCAACAGTTCTGGGTTAGGACTGATAACGATGAGGCACGATTATTTAGCCAAGTTGGGCTGGAAGTTTGAAACAGTGCAAAAAGAGCCTCAAGTAGTTGCGGTGACGACAATGGTACAGTTAACCTTATAGGGGCAAGGGGCTGATTCGATTGATATCTACAGCATTAGGAGATGGCATAGGTGGAAATTCAAGACATTCACGGGGAAACCTACAAGGTAATCTGGGAAATGGGGACAGGAACCGTAAACTTTCAGGGCTGGCTGCGGCTGGAGGGAATGGCAGAGTACTCGCCTATAGTCGATTTGCTCAATAAAGTAACCGCTAATGCTAGCCCAACAATTACCCTTAATCTGAAGGAACTCCAATTCCTCAACAGTTCCGGCATTAATATGTTGTCTAAGTTTGTGATAGACGTGCGTAAGAAAAAAACTGTCCAGCTTGTGGTTAAAGGTTCTGAGGTCATACCTTGGCAAAGCAGGTCTTTAAAGAATTTGCAGCGCTTGATGCCCGATTTAAAACTCGAATTTGAATAACCGAAAAAAGCTGTTAGGTGCTAGGGAATATTGAGAAAATATAGTCCCTAGCCCCTATCCCTTAGCCCATTAATATTACTGTATCGATGACGTGAATCACACCGTTATCTGCTTCGATATCGGGCGCTACAACTGTGGCATTCTTGACTTCAAAACCATCGGAACAATCAATTCTGATTGGTGCCCCTTCAACAGAAATTACCTCATTCACTTGCGCTAGATCCGCTTTCATTAACTTCCCAGGCACGACGTGATAAGTTAAAATTCTGGTTAATTGGGGAATATTTTGTAGCAGGGTTGTTATCGTTCCTGGTGGCAGCTTGGCAAAGGCATCGTCATTGGGTGCAAACACAGTAAAAGGCCCAGGACTTTTCAGCGTTTCCACTAACCCAGCTGCTTGAACGGCGGCAACTAGGGTATTGAAAGAACCCGCACCTACTGCAATATCAACTATATCAGCCATATACTCCACCTTATTCAAAAAAGCTCCTTTAAGAAAGTTAAACTAATCTGGCTCCCACCTACAAAGAAAACAAATTATATTATTTCATCGCTTTAGCTGGGGCTATCCTCAACCGAGCAGTCGGTATTGACAAGTTTGCTATTAAGTGATAAAGCAATAGGGGTGAAGAATTAGGGGAAAGCGATCGCTCGTTACCCTTTGTGTAAAGGCTTGTAAAAGAGTGGCTAAAGTGTGTCCCCAGTAGTTTTATCTTGATATTAAATACTCATCGAGCGCTAGCTTCAAAAACTCCATCGATTCTTACCACAAAAACCGATGATAGAAAAAATATTGCTGGCTGACTCCGGAACGGGTCATTCTGAAGAAATGCTCAAGGTGTTGATGGAAATTCCTTCCATCAAACCTGCCTCGGTCACCGTGTTGCACGTCGTGCCGCCCCAAGTGACGTCTGAAGCTATGACTGAAAAATGGGAAGAAGGCGGTAAATTCCTCGCTACCGCGATTGTGTCTTTGAAATTAGATCCGAATCACGTCACCGCGATGCTGCGCCAAGGCGATCCCAAAACCACAGTCTGCCAAGTCGCTGACGAAATCGATGCGGATTTAATTATCATGGGTTCCCGTGGACTCAAGCGGCTGGAGTCGATCTTAGAAAACTCGGTGAGCCAATACGTTTTTCAGCTGTCCAATCGCCCCATGTTGTTGGTAAAAGACGATATTTACGTCAAAAAAATCAACAAAGTGATGGTGGCAATGGATAATAGCGACGCTGCCAAACAGTGCTTGAAATTGGCGATCGCTCTCGTGCGCGATATTAAAGGCGGTCAGCTAGTACTGGTGCGCGTTAATCCAAAAGGCACTACCCCAGCTACTCCCCCCGAAACCGATTTGGTTTTAGCACCTGCTGTGGCGGAAGCTAAGAAAATGGGCGTTTCCTACCGCTGCGTCATTGGTACTGGTAAACCTGGTGAAGAAATTTGCCGCATCGCCGAAGATGCCAACGTAGATTTGTTAATCCTGGGATCGCCGGATCGTCGCCCCTCGATCGCTAAAGGTCTGCCAGATTTAGACCGCCTACTAGGTGCTTCCCTGTCAGACTATGTGCGAGTTTATGCCAACTGCCCGGTGTTGTTAGCCCGCACCGTTGGTGAAACTTGATCTGGCAGGTTATATAGCGGATTGGAGCCGCATTAGGTACACCCTTCGACAGCAGTGTGCGGCTACACAGCTGTTGCGCCAAAAGGCTTTCCCTGACTCGAAAAGCAATCTGCTATAAAACAAACCCCAGCCATCCTTTTCAACTTTGGCGGCTGGGGCTTGTTTTTTTGCCAGCAAACTGCTAGGATTTACCGCTTTCGCGGCTAGCGGTTTGAATGTACAAAATGATTAAAAATGCAGCCGGGACAAGTACAAACAAAAGACTTGCAACAAACCCAAGATCGTTAGTTTGCATAAACAGTGCCTCTATCAAAATCGCCAATCAATACGCCTAGAATATCATTATTCGCGATCGCTCACCCAACAGCAGTCAGTCGTCGCCCCCAAGACAAACAAACTGACTGCGAACAACTGCAAAGATTGATTTGTCAAGGCTTAGTAGCGACAATAACTGGCCCATTTACCAGAGTTTGACACGCGAGACGATAATTTTGCGGCTTTTTCTTCAGTTTGCGATTTTCTACCTCGGTGCGGGGAGAAAGATTCTCCATCCCTTCGACGATCTCTACAATGCAAGTGCCGCATTGACCGTAACCCCCGCAATTCATCATCTTGCCCATGAACGTGTAGAGGTCGATGCCATTTTGCAGCATTTTTTCTCTTAAATTTGCGCCGTCGGCTGCAACTACTTCCTGATTTTCTTTGACAAATTTGATGTTAGCCATTGCCAGTCCCTTGTTGACCTCACTTTCCTTCCTTATCGATTATGTTACTTTACTTTTTGTTAAGAAGTATTGCCAAAACACCCGATGGTCAAAATGAGAATCTAGGGGATTCTACAAAGGAGAGGGATTGCGATCGCTTTGGCTGCCAGGATCGGTAGGCAGAAAAGCCATCTAGGGGAAATACCCCCTTCGCTTGTCTCCGTGGTTATGGGGTAGCAGTGGCGAGATTGCTGACCTCGCGCTGAAGCGTTGCCAGCGCTCGATTGTAGTCGAGGATGGCGCGGACGCGATCGCCCTCAGCAGTTGTGAGGTCGTTTTCGGCGTCGATGACTTCAGTTTGAGTCCCCACCCCGGCTTGGAAGCGCAAGCGAGCTAGGCGCAACGCTTCGGCGGCTTGTTCTAGAGCCACGCTGGCGGTTTGAATATTTTCCAGACTTGATTGCAAGGTGAAATAAGCTTGTTCCACCCGGAAGCGAATCCGGTTGCGATCGTTGGCAAATTGTGTTTCGGCGATGCCAATATCCGCTTCTTCCTGAGCCGCCCGTGCATTCGCCGCCCCGCCATCGAAGATACTCCAGCGCAATCTAGCGCCCGCCTGATAACCATCGGCAAGCCCTAAACCATCGTTGAACGCATCTAACAAGTTGTAATTGAAAAATAAACTCAGTTGCGGGAATCGATCCGAGCGGGCGATGCGTCGTTGCTCCCGATTAACGTTGCGTTCGGCTAATCGCTGTTGCAACTCGGCGCGGTTTTGAAACGCCAGTACGATACTTTGTTCGAGGGTCGGATTCCACAGCCCCGCCACCGCCACCGGATCGGCAGCCACCACATTTACAGATTGAGGCACGCTCAACAACCTAGCTAAATCCCGCCGTCTGGTTTGCCGATCCGAACGGGCGCGAATCAAGTTTTGATTTTCCCTCGCCAACTGCACCTGGGCGCGCAGAACATCAAATCTGGTTCCCAATCCCGCGTCAAATAGCGCTTGAGCATCTTGCAAACTCCGCTGGGCATTCCTCACCGCCGACTCGGAAATTCGCACTTGCTCGTCGGCTTGTTGCAAGTCGTAGTAGGCGAGGCTGACATCAAGACGAGTTTGCTCTCCCAGACTCTCTACCTGCAATTGATTGATTCGTATCTGTTCTTGTGCTGCCCTAATTTGAGCTTGTACGCGCCCTGCGGTAAAGATGTTGTAATTAATGCCTACTGCTGAGTTCAACTGGGTGCTGGTTCTTTCATCCGCGATTTCCTGGCGCAGTTCGGGTGGTACGTTCCGCTGGGCTTCTCGCTGCGCCTCGATTCCCAGCTCGGTTCCAGTTGATCGCGCACCTGAGAACGTCACGTCCAAATCCACCGTAGGAAACAAAGCTGCCCGCGCCTCGCGCAGGGCGGCTTGGGCGCGTTCGAGCTGAAGTTGAGCCACCTGTAGATCGCGATTGTTGCGCCGCGCCAGTTCGATCGCTTGTTGTAGCGTTAAAGGCTGAGTCACGTCGATATCGACTTCTTCCGGACGGGTGGGAAACTGTAAAGGGTTGGGGTTGGGTTGTAAAAACCCAGGAATTGGAATGCCGCCCGACGGACGTAGGGGTGTAATGAGGGGCTTTGGAGCATTTAATTCTGGTGACTGAGCCAAGGTGGGGGAGATGGGAAGTTGCACAGAGTTAGGCGCGAAAAAACTCCCAGCCTCGCCAAGTTTGCCCATGTGGGCATTTCCAAAAGCGTTACCCCCTGGTGGGTGATGCTGAAGTTGAGTCAGCGCGGGCAATAGGTAAGCTTGATTTGCCGTATGATTCAGGGCTAACCCTGATATATGGGGAATAGCGATCGCATTCCCGTTGGGTATTGCGATCGCCGCACTCACACTCACAACCACAAAGTTACGAAACGTTGACATATGCTTTTAAACCGTCTGCTGCCTTGATTAGCTGAAGGTTCAGACTCTACAACCTAGTGCAGCATACTCGATCGTTGGGCGTCGGGCATAGTGGGAACTTCAGGGAAGCGTGTGCAAGCGAGCATCTGGAGAGATTTGATTAAAAGCGATCGTTTCCAACTCCTGCTCACGGAGTCACCTGCTCACCTGCTCCTCTACTCCTAGAGTCCTGGATTCCTCTACTTCTCTGACAAACAAACGCGCTTGAGCCGACTTGGTCATAACGTAAAATACCGGCACAACGTAAAGGCTCAATACGGTCGAAACTAACATTCCGCCCAAAATAGCCATCCCCAAGGAAATGCGGCTAATCGCTCCGGGACCCGTGGTAAATGCCAAGGGCATCGAACCCAATAGGGTAGATAAAGCTGTCATCATAATCGGGCGAAAGCGTACCCTTCCCGCTTCTAGGGCTGCTTTGGCAATTGGTAACCCTTGCTCGCGCAATTGATTGGAAAATTCCACCATCAGAATCGAGTTTTTGGTGACGATACCGATGAGCATAATTAACCCAATCTGACTGTATACATTTAAATTCATTCCAGATAGTTTGAGCGCGATAAACGCTCCCAAAAGCGAAGGCGGTACGGCGAGGAAAATAATCAAAGGATCGAGAAAGCTTTCAAACTGGGCTGCCAAAATTAGGAAGGTAAATACTAAAGCCAATCCAAAAATAAACAGCGTCGATTGTCCTGCTTCCCTGAATTCTAAAGATTGCCCTGCCAAAGCCGTGCGAATTTCTGGGGGTAGTTCTTGCCTTGCCAAATTTTCCAATGCAGCGATCGCATCCCCTAAAGTGTACCCCGGCGCCGGACTAGCGGTAATCGTCGCCGACCGCGCCCGGTTAAAGTGATTAATTTGGGGCGGTGTAGTTGAAGGCGTAACCGTTACCAAATTGCTCAAGGGAATTAATTGTCCCCCGTTGGATTTGAGGTAAATTTCGCGAATATCTTGCGGCGTGGCGCGGAACTGTTTTTCCGCTTGCACGACCACTTCATAGCGGCGATTTCCCTGATTAAAACTGGTAATTTCCTGCCCGCCTAAAAGTATTTGCAGCGTGCGCGAAATATCTCTTACCGAAACACCCAAATTAGCAGCTTGCTCGCGGTTCACTATCAAGGTTAATTCTGGTTTATTCAGTTTTAAATCCGTATCGGCATTGACTAATTGGGGCAGTTGTCTGGCTTTTTGGGCTAAATTTTCTGCAACGGTAGCAAGTGTTTCCAAGTCGCTTCCTTGCAATACAAATTGTACCGGCTGACCAAACCCAGACCCAGGTAACGCGGGTGGGTTAATTGGTAACACCAGCGCGTCGGTAATTTGAGAAAATCGACCAAACAATTGACCGATTATTGCTTGTTGCGATTGTTCTGGTCTTGGACGTTCCGACCAAGGTTGCAATCTGGCAAAAGATATGCCTTGATTGACTTGTCCGACTCCAGTTCCACCGCCGAAGGCACCGATGACAAAGTAAGTGCGGATATTGGAGATAGAAGAGAAAACCTTTTCCACTTGCCGCATCACCCCATCGGTATAGTTAATCGTAACGCCTTGGGGAGCGCGGACGATAGTAAGGATCGAACCTCGGTCTTCGTTGGGTAACAGTTCCGAAGGCAATTGTAGGTAAAACCAGCCAGCTAATGCGATCGATACTAAAAAGCCTAATACGACTGCGGCTTTTAAGCGCATCAACAAACGCAGCGACGATGCATAACCATCCCTAACGCGGTCTAAAACCCAATCAAAGGCGTCAAAAAACCACCTTGACCACCAGGGTAATCTGGTTTGCTGGCGCAGCAGTCGGGCGCACATCGCCGGGGCTAGAGTTAAGGCGACGATGGTGGAAAATACCACCGCTCCGGCGATAGTAATGGCAAATTCGTTAAATAGGCGTCCCGATGTTCCCGTGGCGAAACCTACTGGTAAAAATACGGCGATCAAGACTACCGTAGTAGCAATGACTGCAAAGACGACTTCCGAAACCGCCGCATAAGTTGCTGGAAATGCAGCCATCTTTTTTTCTTCCATGTAGCGGACGATATTTTCCAGCACGACGATGGTGTCATCGACTACAATCCCTGTAGAAATGGTGAGGGAAAATAAAGTCAGGGTATTAATGGAAAACCCTAAAGCGAACATCAAGCCAAACGCGCCGATAATCGAGACGGCGATCGTCACAAATGGAACTAGAGTACCGCGCCAGTCTTTGAGAAATAGAAAGATAACTAAGACGACGAGAAAGATAGATAGATAAAGACTGCCCCAAACTTCATCAATTGCCAGTCGGATAAAATTGGAAGTATCGAAGGCAATTTGGTATTCCATCCCGGTGGGAAAATTCTGGGATATTTCTTGGAATTTGGCTTTAGCGCCGTCGGCGACATCGATGGTGTTAGCGTTGGAAAGTTTGACGACGCCTAATGCTACCGCAGGTTGACCGTTGAAGCGGACGAAAGATCGCTCGCTCTGGGCGCCTATTTCCGCCCGCCCCACATCTTTAAGCGTGACTTGAGAACCATCAGGATTGCGTTTGATTACCAAAGCTTCGTATTCTGGGGGTGTTTGCAGGCGTCCCAGAGTCCGGATCGAATATTCCGAAGTTTCCCCTTCGATTAAACCTGAAGGAATTTCGACGTTTTCGGCGCGCAGTGCCTGCTCTACATCTAGAATAGTAAGATTGCGCGCTGCTAAGCGTTGGGTATCGATCCACAGACGCATCGCATAACGACGTTGACCGCCGATATTGACGCTACTCACCCCAGGGACGGTTTCTAAAGCGTCCACAACGAAGCGATCTGCGTAATCGCTTAACTCTAAAGTAGAAAAATTGCTTCCGTAGAGGGCAAACCAGATAATCGGCGAAGCATCTCCCGATTGTTTGCGGACAACTGGTGCTTCCGCGTCATCTGGGATGTTTCTAACGGCACGAGCGACGCGATCGCGCACGTCTTGGGCAGCCGTTTCGATATCGCGATTGAGTTCAAATTGTACGGTAATGTTGCTGACCGATTCCCGACTTTCGGAACTGAGGGTTTTAATTCCTTCCACACCGTTGAGTTCGGCTTCCAAAATTTCCGTTACTTCTGTTTCTACTACTTGAGGACTAGCACCGGGATACACCGTGGAAACGTTGACCACGGGCGGGTCAATGCTGGGATATTCCTGTACCGGCAGGCGGGTATAACCCACTAAGCCTACCAAGACGATGAGCAACGAGCAAACAGAAGCAAAAACGGGTCGTTTGATAAAAAAGTGGGTAAACATGATGGGGTCATCCGTCGTGGGTCATATTCGAGCCAGGGGTTTCCCGCTTGACCGATGGGCAAAAATTATCTGCCGCAGGAGCGATCGCAAAATTATTTCAGCACTTACGCTCATATTCCCGGCTTCTATTGATTAATCCTCGAGCAAGGAAACTAGAGATTAACCAAGAAATCCGCTTTCTGGCCTCGACGTGGGTAAGTCCTGTATTTGTGAAGCTTTAGTCGCTCCTACGAAAGGGTGCGCCTGATGCCGCGACATCTGACTCACCGTGCCTATTTAATTTTATAATTATTATTAAAGCTTTTCACAATTTTCTCACGCACATGTTCCAGATCTGCCTGTAAATTTAACCTAAGTGCAAATCCCTAATCCGATATGGAGTTACCAAAATTTATACAAACGCAACAACCAGACTTATCCAATTGCGAACCCGAACCGATTCACACCCCTGGTAACATCCAGCCCCACGGCGTCCTGCTGGTTTTACAAGACCCACAGTTAAAAATTTTACAGGCCAGTCGGAATACCCAGGAGTTTTTGGGAATTCCGGCGGAATCGTTAATTAATCGCCATTTAAGCGTCTTATTTGATGGCGAGCAAATTGATAGATTAAGCTCTTATTTATTGCAGGAAAATATAGAAATATTTAATCCTATTAAATTAACAATAGAATTGAATGGGAAACCTTTAGCCTTTGACAGTACTATCCATAGAAATGATAAAGTATTAATTTTAGAATTAGAGCCAGCAACCTCTCAAGAAAACGAATTGCCTTTTGGATTTTATCAGTTAATCAAATCAACAATTTTAAAACTTAAACAATCTTCAGACTTTCGCGAAACAACAGCAATACTTGCCCAGCAAGTCCGCAAGGTTACCGAGTATGACCGAGTAATGATTTATCAGTTTGAACCCGATGACAGCGGCGTTGTGATTGCAGAAGATAAGCGAGAAGATCTTGAACCTTTTTTGGGTTTGCATTACCCCGCTTCAGATATACCTCAATTAGCTAGAAAACTATACTATATTAATTGGCTCCGGTTAATTGTTGATGTTAATTATCAGCCGGTAGAAATAATACCAAAAAATAATCCTATAACCAACGCTCCAGTGGATTTGAGTTATTCACTTCTCAGAAGCGTTGCCCCCGTTCACGTGGAATATTTACAAAATATGGGGGTTAGTGCTACGCTTTGTATTTCTTTTGTTACAGAAAAAAAGCTTTGGGGTTTGATTGTTTGCCATCATTATTCAGCCAGATACGTTCCTTTTAAAACCCGTAAATTTTGCGAATTTTTAGGACAATTAATGTCAGTAGAGCTAGCGGTTAGGCATGAAAAAGAGTCGGATCGTTACCGAGAAAAAATTAAAATAATTCAAGATAAATTAAAGGTAATTTGTTTGAGCGTTGACCAATATAACCTGATTGAATATTTCCAGCTAAATGCAGAAAATTTATTAGAGTTAGTCAATGCTAAAGGAGCAGCAATTTATCTAGAAGATAATTTAACTTTAATTGGCGCAACTCCACCCGCACAAGCAGTGGAAGAATTAAAATTGTGGCTGATCAAATATAGCCGAAAAGAAATATTTTATACGAACCATCTTTCTCAATTTTATTCAAAAGCAAGGGAATACAAAGAGAACGCTAGTGGCTTGCTGGCAATTTCTATTTTTTTAAATCAAAGTTCTTATCATATATTTTGGTTTAGACCAGAGGTGATTCAAACAGTAAACTGGGCGGGAGATCCGGATAAAAATATCTTGCTTCGGGAAGACGGAAGCGTGCAACTTTCACCCCGTAGCTCTTTTCAGTTGTGGAAACAAACCGTCAAAGAAAAATCAATACCCTGGAAACAACTGGAAATTGATGCGGCAGTGGAATTAAGAAATACTTTAATGCTGGCGCTTTTAGAGTTTTCTAAAGCAGCATTGCAAGCAGCAGCAGAACGAGCAGAAGTAGCGAACCGAGCCAAAAGTCAATTTTTGGCTAAAATGAGCCACGAATTGCGGACTCCCCTCAACGCAATTTTGGGTTTTACCCAACTGATGACGCGGGATACTTCACTTTTACCCCAACAGTTAGAACAATTAAAAATAATTAATCGCAGTGGGGAACATTTGCTGGCTTTGATTAACGATGTTTTGGAAATGTCGAAAATTGAAGCGGGTAGTTTGACGCTGAATGAAACCGGCTTTGATTTGTATCAAATGCTGTTTTCTATTGAAGAATTGCTGCGGATAAAAGCTTTAGAAAAAGGGTTGCAGATTGTCTTTAAACGCAAGCAAAACGTACCTCAATATATCATTACCGATGAAAGTAAGTTGCGTCAAGTTTTAATTAACCTGATAGGTAATGCGATTAAATTTACTGCTTATGGTAGCGTAATTGTGAGAGTGAAAGCGGTGATGGGTGACGAGGGTTACCAATTGTTAAATTTTGAGGTAGAAGATACCGGATCTGGAATTGCTGCTGAAGAAGTCGAATCTTTGTTTGACCCATTCGTGCAAACTGAAACAGGACGGAAGTCAATGGAAGGAACTGGTTTGGGGTTACCAATTAGCAGACAATTTATCAGATTAATGGGAGGAGATATCCAGGTTCGCTCTGAATTGGGCATGGGAACAATTTTTACATTTGATATT
Organism: Cyanobacteria bacterium UBA11371; assembly: GCA_003486305.1. Taxonomy (GTDB): domain Bacteria; phylum Cyanobacteriota; class Cyanobacteriia; order Cyanobacteriales; family Aerosakkonemataceae; genus Microseira. The sequence goes on along the minus strand of DNGJ01000564.1, from coordinate 5,200 downwards.
AAATTGCGCTTGGCGGATGCGGCTGAAGTTGAAACAAATTTAAAGGCAAAGCGGGCGATCGGTTTAGCAGCGGGACAACCCGTGTATCGCATCATGGTGGTTGAGGATGTAGAGGAGAACCGCCTTTTTTTAGTCAGACTTTTGCAAGCAGTGGGTTTTGAAGTACGTGCGGCGGAAAATGGCATGGAAGCGATCGCTTTGTGGGAAACCTGGTCACCCCATCTGATCTTAATGGATATGCTAATGCCCCAGATGGATGGGTATGAAGCCACGCGACGCATTAAAGCAACGCTTAAAGGTCAGGCTACGGCGATTATTGCCTTGACTGCAAATGCTTTTAACGAGGATCGGGCGGCGATTTTGCAGGCGGGATGCGACGATTTTATGCGTAAGCCTTTCCAGGAAGAAATACTCTTTGAGAAGATGGCTCATCATTTGCGAGTGCGTTATCTTTATCAACAGGACTGCAACGATGCGATCGCAACCAACCAAAACCCAGATTTACCCTCTAGCACCGATGCTGCATCCTTACTGGTAATGCCCAGGGAATGGGTCGTCCAGCTAAACCAAGCCGCGCTAGCGCTTAATCACGAACGGATTATCGAGCTAGTCGAGCAAATTCCTTCCTCCGAAACCAACTTAATTACCAACTTAAGAAACTGGGTTGATAACTTTCGTTTAGATATAATCATCGATTTAACAGAAACCGCACTTAAATGAATGAACTTACTGCATCTACATCCCCTGGGGATATTCTCATCGTTGACGATGCTCCAGAAAACCTGCGACTTTTATCAGCCATCCTCAAAACACAAGGATATCAAGTCAGACAATCGATCAACGGACAACTCGCTTTAAGAGCAGCCCAGTTAAATCCACCCGATTTAATTTTGCTTGATATTAGTATGCCCCAAATGGATGGGTATGAAGTTTGTAAGCATTTGAAATCTTCTGAAAAAACTCGCCATATTCCCGTAATATTTATTAGTGCCTTAGATCGGGAAGTCAATAAGGTAAAGGCTTTTGAATTAGGTGGAGTTGACTATATTACCAAGCCGTTTCACCTCAAGGAAGTATTGATGCGCGTGCAGCATCAAATTGCACTGCATCGATTGCAAAACCAACTGCAAGCCCAAAATACCCGACTTCAGCAAGAAATTACCGAACGTCAGCGAGCCGAAGAGGAAATTCGCTTTCTCCTAACTACGACTAAAGCGATTAGTAAATCCCCAGATTTTCACGCGGCTTTAAAGATTACCCTGCGCTATATTTGTTTGATGATCGGCTGGGATTGCGGTGAAATTTGGAGTCCTAATAGCGAAGGAACTAAACTCGAAAGCAGTATTTGGTTTGTCAGAGAAGCCAAACAAGAAGCCTTGACGCATCCGAGCGAAACTTTTAAATTTGCCCATAATTTTGGTCTTCCGGTACGAGTTTGGTCTTCCAAACAGCCTGAATGGATAGAAAATGTTTTAGTCCAAGACATTTCGGCTTTTCTCCGCAGCCAAATGGGTTCTAATATGGAACTAAAAACCGGATTGGGCATTCCTATTCTTGTGAACGATCGGGTTTTAGCAGTTTTGGTTTTATTCAAAAAAACTCGATCTCAAGCGGAACAGCGATTAATTGAGGTAGTTAATACTGTAGCCGCTCACTTGAGCGAGTTTATTCAGCGCAAGAAAATTGAAGCTGAGTTGGTGGTAGCTTATAAAGAACTCAAGCGGCTTTAGAGTTAATCGGTAATAACTCAAGTTGCTAGCGATCTCAAATGTGAGGCTAATAGCTAATCGCTAATAGCTAATGTCAGGAAAAATCCTATATTAGCAATTAGCAATTAGCAACTTGCATTAATAGTAATTCTCACCTGCGCCCCTGCTCACCTGCGCCTGTGGCTTCTGGCGATCGCTCTTCCCCAGGAAGCGGTACGATGGGAGCGCCGTCCCTGAGTTTTTGAGTACCGGAGACGACGATCTGAGTTCCTGCTGGCAATCCAGATATGACTTCGGCTTTGTCGCCTTTGACCAATCCTAGTTGAATTGGTTGCCGTTTTGCGACTAAGCTGGGCGCGGAAGTCTGGGAATTCTCTCCTGGTGCTTGATTACTGGCGACATAAACAAAGCGCTCTTCTCCTTGGAAAATTATCGCCGTTGTGGGGATGACTACCGCATTCGGGCGCGAATTCCAAATAATTTTCGCTCGGACAAATTGCCCGTCTCTTAGCTGTCTGCTGGTATTATCAAATGTTGCTTTGGCTAGGATGGCTTGGGATTGGGTATTGACTTGGGGCGAGATAAAGTTGATCGAGCCAGTTGCGATCGCTTCCCCTTTTGCTCCTGTTAATTGTACTGGCAGCCCTGGTCGCAATTGCGACGCTTTTTCTATCGGTATCGACAAATTCAAATCTAAAGCTTGGTTCTGAGTCAGCGTTGTTAAGGTATCTCCTGTTCTGAGATATTCTCCCCGCTTCACCGGGATGTCGCCGATGATACCGGCAAACGGGGCGCGGACGGCGCTGTCACCCAGGCGCACTTCGGCGGCGCGGACTTGCGCTGCGGCTTGGGCGACTTGGGCTTGGGCTTGGGCAATTTCTTCGGGACGACTGCCGTTTTGCAACTGGCGTAAAGCTTGTCGTTCGCGTTCCACGGCGGCTTGCAGGCGAGCGATTTCTTCACGACGGCTGCCGTTTTGCAACTGTCTTAAGCCTTGCTGTGCTTCGGCGACAGAGGCTTCGGCTTGGGCGATTTCCTCGCGTCTGGTGCCGGATAGCAACAAGTTTAAAGCTTGCTGGGCTTCTCTAACTGCGGCTTGTCGCTGGGCTATTTCCCCTGGTGAGGTGCCATTTTGCACTTCTGCCACACGCCGTTTGGCTTGTTCCAGACTTGCTTGTGCGGTGCGGTATTCTGCGATTATCTCTTGCAGGCGCTGTTGGGAAATTGCTCCTTGCTCTGCCAAAGATTGATTTGCCCTTAAGCGCTGACTTGCCAAATCTAACTGTGCTTGGGCGGCTTGCACTTGCGCTTGTGCTTGGGCGATTTGTTGCGGATTAGAAGTTTGCGCCGCCGTTAGCTGGGCTTGGGCTTGCGCCAAACGCGCCCTGGCTTGGGCAATTTCTTCGGGACGAGATCCGGCACGGGCTTCGGCTAAACGGGCTTGTGCTTGGGCTAGACGGGCGCGTGCTTGGGCAATTTCTTCGGGACGAGATCCGGCTTGGGCTTCGGCTAGACGGGCTTGGGCTTCGGCTAGACGGGCTTGGGCTTGGGCGATTTCTTCGGGACGGCTACCGACTTGCAATTGTTTGAGGCGGGCTTGGGCGGCGAGTAGATTTGCCCTGGCTTGGACTAATTGGGCGCGCAGTTCCTCGCTTTCCATGCGGGCGATGATATCCCCTGGGCGTACAACGTCCCCGGCTTTGACGAAAAGTTCGCTTAAGCGCCCGTCAATTTCTGGACGTAAGGGGAGAGTGCGCTGGGCTTCTAATGTGCCGACAAATTCCGAACTTTCTTCTAAAGTGCTTGTTTGTACTACTGCCAGCCTGACGGGCACGCTTCTAGGTCCAGAAGGTTGAGCGGATGCGGGATTGGGGGTGCTTTTTGTCTGCCACCATTGCCAAGCAAAACCGCCACCTGCTACTAAAAGAAGAATTGTCAATGCTAAAAACACGCCGCGAGTGCGCCTTGTTTTTGCTGCTGCTGGCGGGGTGTGGTCTGCATCTAGTAGGGTGGAAGATGCGTCTAGTTCCTGCTTTTCTGTTTCATCGGCGACGGGTGACCAGATCCGTTGTGGAGACTGCTCGATATCTGCACTCACCCGACGATCGTCTTCGAGCAGGGACGGTTTTGCAGATCCATTCACCGAATTGGGGTATTGCTGGCGATCCATCGTTTTTTTTGCTCCAGCCGTGGGGCGTTTTGCTCTACTGAGTACTGAATTCTGAGTAATTAGGAATACTTAACTTAACTATATTGATAGAACTTAACATTCTTAGCATGATATTACTTGGGGTTCGCAGCCGTCTATCCGTAGGCTGATTTGATTTTAATTCGGAATATAGGTATAAAAAGCAACCTGCTTCTCCGCAGAGGAAGGAAGCAGGTCAAGGGGTGATTTAATTGAGTGCGATCGCTATTTAAGGGGAACGGCATCCACGTCAACGGTTTCGCTTTCTTTGGTGGCGCTAGAGGTAGAGTTTGAATTTTGGCTTTGACGCAGTTTGACTTGATCTACCAACAGCTGGGATACTTCAGAAACCAGCAGCGTCATCACGACTGCATCGTCAATCCATCCCAAAACTGGCAAAAAGTCGGGGGAAAGATCGAGCGGGCTAAATAAGTAAAGGAAAGTTCCCAAAATCAACCACCAACGGTACTTGGGGTTGCGAAGCGTGTTGCGATACCAATTATAAAATGATTGGACGATATTGTTCATCTGTTAACCCTCCCAGTTACTTTTAATTGTGACAAATGGGTTTTGCTTTCGCGGGTGTGGATCTCCACACGGAGTTTTGATGCCATTACGATAGGGTAGCTTCTGGAATTTAGTTTGGAGCAAAATTGATTTTTTGTCGTCAGTCTGAGGGAGAGGGAGAGAGAAACGAGGACTTGGATGGACTTGCGAGGATAAATAAGAGATATTGCTGCTATGTCTCGCTTGTCTTCCCCACCTTCGCCATGCTTGCCACCTTCGTCATCTGCCCGACGGTACACTCTTTCTTTACAATTAAGTTGCCCGAAACTGGTGACGGTAGCTTGGGCGATCGCAACGTTGAGTTGGTAATGTACGGAGGAAGCGGAAAACCGTGAACCTGATTAAAGATTTTTTCGAGAAGGGCGGGCCAGCGATGTGGCCTTTGCTGGTACTGTCGATTTTATCGGTCAGCATCATTTTGGAACGCTTATGGTTTTGGGCAACAACCCTGACCAAGGAACGGGAGATTGTCAACCGGGTTTTAGAGGCGGCGAGTCATGATTGGCAAGCTGCGAGGGATATTGCCAAACGGGCGACGAATAAACCGATCGGCAGATTTCTTTATGCGCCTTTGCGCCTCAACCAACCCGATCCGGAAGTGTTTCGCCTCGCCCTGGAGGCGTCGGCGGATGACGAGTTGGGCGCAATGCGGCGGGGGGACAAAATTTTAGAAGCGATCGTGGCTTTATCGCCGCTGTTGGGTTTGTTTGGTACGGTTTGGGGTTTGATTAATTCC
>DNGJ01000412.1:2130-16013 GCA_003486305.1 Cyanobacteria bacterium UBA11371 | reverse complement strand
TCGCCGTTAACATCTATACCTTCTATCCCGGCGTTGGCTTGAATCAGCGGGGAGTTTTCATCTGTTTTCTGCCAAATTAGTTGCCATTCAGCGCTCGTACCGCTGCTTAGATCGTAAGAGTAAAGCGCCCGAATATTGGGGCCGCTACGAAATTGATAATAGTAGAGCTTGTTGCCAGCTACAAATAGGGGATTGGTCAGATTTCCTGATGAGAAAGCGTCGCCGCTTGGAGCGATCGCATTTAGCATTGGCAGACTTTCCCACGTATTTGTTACCGGATTGTAGCGGGCAAAGCGCACCGATGCGTTGCCAATTCCCAGCGCATCCAACCTTTCCTCTGGATCGTCCACTAAATCCGCATCCAGATCGATAAAATCGTCGTCAGCATCCCCGCTGAAGTCGGCAGCATAAATATAAGTTCCATCTGTTGCTAACCCGCCTCCAGCACTCACGCCATAAACAAAAGGCACGTCAGCTAACTGCTGCCAGGTATTTTGATTTTGTTCGCTCATAGCTAATTGTTGAGGTTGTTAAAAGTTATGCCACTCGTAGATGCTTAAGCTCTGACTTAATCAGATGTAAGTCTTCAAGAAAGACAATAGTCGCCCTCTCACCCCCGTCTGATAGGGGTGCTTGATTGATTCCAAGTAATTCTCAAAAAAATACCGAAATTTTTCTCTGTTGGCTTCCTAGCCAACCCTGGATTGAGGCACTTGCATACTTGCATACTTACACATAATTCCCAACCCGAATGTAAAAAAATATGACATTTTTCCCCTGTCGGCATCGTCACAACCGTCCAGTAGGAATGCTGGCGCGATCGCCTGTAATAAAAATTTAAATCCACCCCATTTTCGTCGCTATGGAAAGAAAAAAAGGCACGCGCACGACGTTTTACTGCTGGGTTTGGGCTAAATTTTCAAAATTATATTGACTACAACAGCAATGGGCTAAATTCCCCAAATCTTGATAGTTTTATCATTACTGCCAGCAATCAAACTTTGACCATCCCAACTAAAAGCAAGGCAATCGGGAGAAATATCTTCTCCGGTGAAACTACGTATTAATTTACCCGTTTTGATATTCCAAAAATCGATTGACTTTTGATAACCATCGCCAACAACAATAGTTTTTCCATCTGGACTGAAAGCTATACAACGAAACAGGTAATGTAACAGGTGTGAATCTGGATTTAAAGTTTGAACGATCTTCCCATCAAGTGTTAAAATAGTTATTATGCCTTTGAAACAACCAGTCGCCAGCATTTGTCCATCTGGACTAATAGCAAGCGAATAACCAACCATATTTAACGTCTGGGGTTCGCTTCTATTTTGCCAGTTCCATAATTTAATCGATCTACTTACATCGCTACTGACAAGTGTTTTCCCATCTGGACTAAATGCGAGGCGAATAATGCTTTCTTTATGGGTTCCCCACATCAGTAAAGGACTGATATTCAAGATTAACTTACCGCTGCTAATATCCCAAATTTTGATACATCTGTCGTCGCCGCCAGTGGCTAGGAATTTAGCGTCAGGACTTAGTGCGATCGCTCGAATTTCCCCTTGATGTCCGTACAGGGTATGCTCTAATTCTCCCCCCACCCAAATCTCCACAAAACTCTTTGCAGCTTTGATACTTCTGACCAATACTTCCCCATCGTCACTGATAATAAAATATTGCTGATTTCTCGGATATTTAGGAATCGCGTACAGCAATTCCATCGCGTTCAAATCTACAACCTTTATCGTTCTATTACTCGCTAAAAACGCTGCTTTCTCTCCGGTTGAATTTAGTGCAATCTGTTCCCCAGCTTTAACCGTGCGGAGGCATTCAAAAAACCGATAATAATTGAACTGCCTCAACGCCTGTCTTACTTCTTCTTCTTTTCTTTCCCGCAGTTGTAAATAAGCCGTTTTTTGAACTAATTCCGATTCATCTTGTAAAGCTTTAATCCCTATTTCCAATCCAGCTTTGCCATATTTTTTGGCTTCTTTAACTGCCGCCACTCTGTGTTCTGCGATCGCACTCGCAAACCGCCTCTTAACTCCAGCAATTCCTCCCAAAACAACCCCCGTCGCGGGGATAATATTGTGACCGCCCAGCACAACATCGTAATCTCTAGGTTCCTGGGTATTCTGTGACATTTTCTTAATTACTGGATTTTAAATTTACCTATTATTATAAATCATCGGTTAGCGCTGGTAATAGGTAATGGGTAATGGGTAATTGTCCGTTAAATTGCCAATACTAAAAAAGCCTCACAGAGTTGTTGCGTAGGGACACGGCATCAGAGATATCTCGGACAAACATTGGACGTTAATAATGCCGTGTCCCGGCGTCTTTTTATGGGTTTCTGTGAAAAGAAACCGGGTTTCTGATTTCGTTAAACCCGCCCCTACTGCCAATCATACGATTTCTGTTGAATTGCCCATAATAAAAAAACTGCACAGAGTCGTTGCGCCGGGACACGGCATCAGAGATATTTCGGACAAACATTGGACGTTAATCGTGCCGTGTCCCGGCGTCTTTTTATGGGTAATCGACCGGCGATGATATCATATCATGTCCTTAGGCATCGGTAACGTAAACAAAGGAAGGGTTTATCTAAACATCTCGTGCCCTCCACAGATTGGTTGGTAAAAGTAGCCCCTACACAAAGAGAAAATATACACAACCGATGTAACCGGACACGATATCAATCCCATTAGCAATTAGCAATTAGCAATTAGCAAGCTGTTAATTGTATTTTGCATTTTGTCGCGCAATGTTTGGGCTTGAACGTAATCATTTGAACGGTTGATCTCTGAATCAACTGGATTTTCTAAGCCGGATTGAATAAAGTATTGCAAGCGAGTTTTCATTGCCCAAACTCCCATCGATGGAAATAAAATAAAGAAAATCATTAAAGGGGAAATTGGCAAGAAAGGCAAGTTTAATTTTTTAGCCAATTTCCTCAAATGCACCGTAAAAGGATGTAAGTATTCATTGCCGATGCAAACAACTGGTAAAATAGGAATTTGATAGGTATTGCTCAAGCGAATAAAACTCGGATGAAAGGTTTCTAATTGATAGCGATTGTGCCAAGCTTTACCGGGGCCGCGCAAACCTTCTGGGGCGTAAAGTAAAATGGTTTTTTGCGCGATCGCTGCTTCAAATTCTTCTTTTTCTGCCCTGACTGCACCCAAAACCTGCGACCATCCAGGTGGTAACCACCAAATCACCCAAGGATGGTCAAATAACGATACTCCGGCAAGTGCTTGCACATCCCATCCCCGCGCTTTTCCTAATAAATAAGCCAATGTCATAAAATCCCAGGGAAAAGACATCCCGGCATGGTTCATCGCCACAATTAACGGCCCGTTTTGGGGTAAATTTTCAATTTGTTGCAGTTCTGCCTGATAATAATGTTGGGCAATCGGCGCTAAAACTTCTTCCCGGAAAGCTTGCTGATAATTTGGATCGAATTTAGCCGTTTCTTGGCGCGGTAAACGACAACCAAGGCGCAACCAACGGATGAATAATGCCAAATAAAAACCACCGGGAATTAGAAATAGCGGATATTCTAACCAAGTCCAACCATCGGGGTCGCTATGATAATGTTGCCAGTGGCGGTTAAATAAAATCAACCACCCTGGAGGATACCACAGGCAAAACCAATCAAACCAGCTAAACCGATAGGGCATAAAGAATTTCAGATATTAGATTTCAGATTGCAGATTTGATTACAATTTGGCATCTACTGTCTGAAATTGGCAATTGATCTAATTACCTATTACCCATTACCCATTACCCATTACCACTCAAGGAGAAAACATCTCCCAAGATAGATGAATTCTGCGGTTGAGTTTGGCTTCTACAGGTTTTCCAGAGCGCAAATCCTGTTCGATGATAGTGGGTACGTCATTCGGTTTAACTTGCCAATACCAAGTTTCATCTGGGAGAATTCGCACGGTAGGGCCAGAACTGCACTGACCCTGACAACCGCTGCTTTCTACTTTTACTCCCGGTATTGTAACGGCATTAAATGCTTCCAATACCTTGGCAGAGCCGTTTTTCGAGCAAGTTTGGTGCTGACAAACCAACACGCAACGTTGATTAGACTTCTCCAAAAACTCTTGTGGGGTGGGCGTCTCGCCTGCCCTCAACTCTAGTTTCTCGACAAGTCTATTGGGTTCCTCGCAGGGGTTGTTGTTTGTCATGTGTTAAGAACTGTTAACGAGCAACGCTGTTCTTATTGTTACCCCAAAATTCCTGCCTCTGCCTGATAGCGGATATTAGCTTGTTTTAAGCGTCGGAGAGCTTCCTTCAAGCGATCGCACTCCGCAATCAAGCTTACCCGCACGTAGCCCTCACCGCCAGCGCCAAAGGCATTCCCAGGCGTCACCACCACACCAGTCTGTTGCAAAACCGAAAGGGCAAAATCCGTCGATCCGACACCGGGGGGCGTTGGTACCCAAACATACATCGTTGCTTTGGGTTTGGGAATGCTCCAACCGAGTTCTGCCAATCCATCAATTAAGAAATCCCGCCTGGTGCGATAGCGTTGTTGCACTTGGTGCAGATAGCTATCGGGTAACTGAAGTGCGGTTTCTGCCGCATATTGCAACGCGGTAAATAAACCGTAATCTAAATTAGTTTTTAACGTCCGCAATCCTTGCACGATGCGGCGGTTACCGACCACAAAACCGACGCGCCACCCTGCCATATTGTAAGTTTTGGACATGGTATGAAATTCCACGCCAATTTCTTTGGCTCCTGGAATTTCTAACAAGCTGGTAGGTTGATAACCATCAAATGCCAATTCTGCGTAACACAAGTCGTGAACGAGTAATATTTCATACTTGCGGGCAAACGCGACAATTTCTTCAAAAAATTCGCGCGGTGCGGTGGCGGCGGTGGGATTGCTGGGATAGTTGAAATAGAGAATCTTGGCTTTTTGGGCAATTTCGTCGGGAATTGCCGCTAAATCGATTACCCAGTCGTTTTCCGGTTTTAAAATTAAACTGTGAACTTTGCCGCCAGCGATCGCAGGGCCGCGAAAATGGGGAGGATAGGCAGGACTCGGTACTAAAATTACATCACCTGGGTTGATGTAAGCCAGTGCCAGATGGGTTAAACCTTCTTTAGAACCCAATAAAGGCAACGCTTCGCTATCGGGATCGAGTTCAACGTCGTAGCGACGCTTGTACCAAGCGGTAATAGTGCGGCGGAAACTAGCAGTGCCTTCAAACGGCGGATAGCCGTGATTGGCGGGGTTTTTTAGCGCTGCGATCGCTGCCTCGATCACAGGTTCCGGGGCCGACCCATCGGGGTTTCCCATCCCCAAATCTATTAAATCAAGTCCTTGCTCGCGGGCGCGGGCTTTCAATTCGTCCAAACGGGCAAATACGTAAGGCGGTAGTGCTTGCAGTCGCTCAGCGGGACTAATCCAATCCATTTTATATTTCAGATTTCAGATCTTAGATTGCAGATTTTAGATTTTAGATGGAAATATTGGTTATATCATGCCCGATAACATTGGAAAGCAATAATTAATGGTTTTGTAGGGGCGGGTTTTACCAACCATTAGCGGTATCCACCAAAGATCTCCTTAAACCCGCCCCGCCGATGGGATGCCGATATAAACGCACATGATATCATTAGGCATTGGTAATTTTCACGCGATCGCTAACCGGGGCGGGAAGAGTCAAATTATCTGTTTTTCCCAAACTTTATTGGTAAAACCCGCCCCTACATCTCTCACTTGCTCACTTGATCCTCTGCTCCCCTGCTCCTTCCTGACTCAATCGGCGTTGTGGTAGAAACCATTGCTGCCATTAACTGTTCGGGTACTACTTTAAACGGTAGGCGGTGGATGTCGGAATTGGGGGCGCAGGCAATTTCCGCTGCTTGGCGCAATTCTTTTAGGGTAATATTCCCCAGTCCCAAATCGTCTAAGGTTTGAGGTAAGCCGATTTCGCTGTAAAATTTCAACAATTGCTGTCTGGCGGTTGCGGCTAGTTGATTGCCTTGCACCATTTCTTCCAATCGCAGTTGTACGAGGATACCGTAGGCGACTTTTTCCCCGTGTAAGGCGTCGTGGGCTGCTCTAATATGAGTTAATCCATTATGAACTGCATGGGCGGCGACGGTGCGGCACTGGGCGCCCCCCAATCCACCAATCACGCCTGCGAGCAATACCGTTGCATCGACGACTTCCCGCCAAGCTTCACCCCCTGGTTCTTTCAGCGCATCTGTTGATTTTTGGAACAGGATATCCCGTAAAATTCTGGCTTGTTGCACGGCGGCAACAATTAAAGTTTGCTCGGAAGTACCGCTGCTAACTGATGCTTCGTACCACTTCGCCAAAGCATCGCCAATTCCAGCGACTAAGGTACGTTGGGAGGCAGTTTGAATCAAACTGTAATCGAGTACGAGCAAGTCGGGACAGCGGTCTAAGGGTACATCGTACAGGAATGCGCCCTCTGGGGAATAAACGTTAGAAAGCGCCGTCCAGGCGGCACAGGTAGCGCCTGAAGTGGGGATGGTGACGATCGGTAGGTGGCACTGATGCGCGAGTAATTTAGCCGTATCGAGGGCTTTACCGCCGCCAACGCCGATAATAAAGTCGGCTTGGTGCTGTTCGATTTGACTTCGCAACATTGCCAAACTATCTTCGCTACAATCTGGGCTGTAGGATGCCCAAGCTGCGGAGAGTTGTTGAGAAGCGATCGCTGGCTCTAATCTAGATTGAACTACAGCTAGCGTGCTTGAGCCTCCCACCACCAACGGACGGTTTCCCATGCGAGCAAAATCGACGCTTTCCAGTGCCAAGTTCCCCCGGACAACTTGCGCCGGGGCAACGGTCAAAGTTAGCGAACCAGTAGCAGTTAAAGTTGACACCTTAGACAAAGTTTAACCGGGATTTCAACAATACCATGTTAGCTGCACAACGTTGTGACTGTAGGCCATTCCAAGCATCTCAATCTTTAAGAGAAATTGAATAAACCCAACTGGCATAATTCGGATCGCGGTTTTCTGTAATCGCCGTCAGTTTTTCCCGCAGCTTTTCCGTAATCGGACGGTGATTAGAGAATTCGTACCCTTCAATCCGCTTCACCGGCGTTATTTTTGCTGCCGTTCCGCTTAAGAACACCTCGTCAGCGATGTACAATTCTGATTTATCCACGGGTCTTTCGATTGTTTTAATCCCCAAATCTTGAGCGACGGTGAGGATACTATCTCGGGTAATTCCTTCTAAGATATCCTGCTCGAATCCCGGCGTAATCAGCTGTCCGTTTCTCACCAAGAATACATTCATTCCCGAAGCTTCGCTGACTTTCCCTTGAGAATTCATTAAAATTGCTTCATCGAATCCCGATTCTACTGCTTCCGTTTTGGCTAAAGAAGAAGTAATGTAAGCGCCGCTGATTTTTCCGCGTAGGGGTAAACTGCGGTCTTCTTGACGATACCAGGAACTGATGCGACAGCTTACCCCATCTGCCGCTAAATAATCGCCTAATTCTAAACCATACACGAAAAAATCTTTTTCAATTTTATGCAATCTGGGGGCGATTCCCAAATCCGACGTATACACAAAAGGTCTAATATAAAAAGACGCGAGCGGCTGATTTTTTTTCACCCAAGTTACTATAATTTCTTCGATTTTTTCCGCTGGTAAATCGTAGCGTAACAATCTAGCGCTATCGCTTAATCGTTGGCAATGCCGGTCTAATCTAAACAATAAAATATTGTCTTGATTTTGCGGATCGGGAATGCCGCGCAAGCCGCCAAACGCTCCAGTTCCGTAATGTAAAGCATGAGTAGCAATCGATATTTTAGCGTTTTCAAAAGGAACAAATTGATTTTGAAAGAAAGCGATTGGCAGAAAATTGTACATGATTGCAGATTTGAGGTTTGAGAAGAATTGCAGATTTTAGATTTTAGATTTCAGATTTGCCAGTAAATCTAAAATCTGAAATCTAAAATCTAACCTTTTGGTAGTTGAGCTAAGTTGTCCGAGTAAATTTCGACTTCTAGATTGTTGTCTTCGCGACTGGCGAGACTGCGCTTGACCTGACCCAAGTAAAGTGGTTGAGAAACTCCAGGTTCGGGATGGGTAATCGTCCTTGCTCGAATCAGCAATTGGGCGCTAGCAGAACCGGCTCTACCGTAGGAAAATAAATCACCAGCAGCTTGGCGCAGGGTAGCATCCAATTCGGAAGAGGTAATTTGATTGGGAACCGCGATCGCAGCCAGAGTCGCCCCATTATCATAAATCACCGAGTAGCGCACTGCACCGGGAATCGCCGTGCGGGTAAACAATCCCAATCCCAAGGCAAACAAACCCGCCGTCAGGACACCCATAAAACTGGTAGCGCCCACCAACCGAAAGCGGATTCCCCATTTTAAAATAAATCCTATCAGGGTGATGGCAGCACAGACTAAAGTCAGGATACCCGCCCACTGGGAAGCTTGGAGAAAATCAGTTGTTGTTAGCATTTGCTAGCTGGCTAATGGCTAATGGCTGTGCAAGACAAAACTTACTCAAAGCAAGGATTCAACTCACTTTGAGGTTTGCTTCCTGTTTCTACCAGGGGAGTAGGGGCGGGTTTAACGAGACATTTCGTGGTTCCACGAATTGGGCAGGTATTACCCGCCCCTACTCCTAAAGAGTCCACAGGCGTAAATTCCGCACTTGCCGCACGTAGTTGGTCTTTGTCATTATCAGTCAAAAGTTGTTTGCCCAGCAAGCACTCTCTGTCAAAGTTTGAGCGAGATCCGATTTCTTTGAGGTGTTTGCTGCATAATTTTTGCGGGAATCCTTTAAATACAAGGGTAAACTGCCAAATGCCATACTAGGGGTAAAGTACTAGCCATGCAGATCGGTGAAATCGCCAGAAAATCGCGACTCGTAGTAGATCGAACGGTACTGATAACGTTGTTAATTTTACCTGGGATTCACTACAGCCTTGCTATTTTCTGCCGAGAGCTTTACTTCCAGGATGGTACTACGGCAATTTGGCCTTCGACGGGTGTATATTTGGCGGCAGTGCTGCTGTTGGGATATCGCATCTGGCCTGCTATCCTGGTGAGCGAACTGATTGCCAATGGCTTAATCTTTTATCAGAATAATATATTCTTCGGCAGTAGCCAAGCTTTGATCGCTCTGATCGACCCGCTAGTTGGTGGTTTTCTGATTAATCGGTTTACCCTTCGCCGCCCGATCCTGGAGAAAACAGGAGATGTTTTCCAATTCGTTTTATTGCTGATGCCGAGTTTGGCGGTTACTACCACGCTTTGCATTACTAGCTTATGTTTAGCGGGTAAAATGGCTTGGGCAGAATATGGTCAGAATTGGTGGGGTTGGTATGCTGCAACCTACGCCGGTCAACTGATAGTTGCTCCAGGGATACTGGCGTGGTTTTCGCCATCAAGAGGGAAAAAAAGATATAGTCCGAGACAGTTTGGCGAGTTGGTAGTGCTGGTGTTGTGCGCGATCGCACTGTGTCGCGCGGCGTTTTGGGGCGGCTATCCTTTGGAGTATAGTATCATTCCGCTGCTGATCTGGTCGGCGTTTCGGTTTGGGGCGCCCTTATCGACTTTAATCGTGGTGGTGGTGAGTGCGATCGCAATTTATGGCACTTCCCACGGTTTCGGATCGTTTTTCAGACAGTCAATTAAAGAATCTTTATTACTTTTGCAATCTTTTATCAGCGTTGTTGCCTTAACCACCTATATTTTATGCGCCGCAATTGCAGAAAATAAAATCCAAAAAGCCAAACTCAGAAACTCCAAAATTGAATTAGAACTCCGCGTCGAAGAACGCACCGCAGAACTAAAACAAGCTAAAGTTATCGCCGACCAAGCAAACCAAGCCAAAAGCGAATTTCTAGCCAACATGAGTCACGAACTGCGTACCCCCCTTAACGGTATCCTTGGGTACGCCCAAATTCTGCAAAAATCCCAAAAATTTAGCCAAAAAGAACGCAAAGGCATCGACATTATTTACCAGTGCGGTTCCCACCTGCTCACCCTAATTAACGATATCCTAGACCTGTCTAAAATTGAAGCCCGGAAAATGGAACTTTTCCCCAATGATTTCTATTTTTCCTCGTTTCTTGAAGGTGTAGCAGAAATTTGTCGCATCAAAGCCGAGCAAAAAGAAATTAAATTCAACTATCAACCGTCCCCACAACTGCCCTCTGCCATACATACTGATGAAAAACGCCTGCGCCAAGTTTTAATTAACCTCTTAGGCAATGCCATTAAATTTACCAACAGAGGCAGCGTAACATTCACTGTCGAAGTAATAAATCCTGGTTCAAGCGAATCAAAAATTTGCCATCCCGTTGTTCGCTTTCAAATCGAAGACACCGGCGTTGGCATAACCGAGGAACAACTAGATAAAATTTTCTTACCTTTCGAGCAGGTTGGCAACACAGAAAAGCGGATGGAAGGCACTGGATTGGGATTAGCCATCAGTCAAAAAATTGTATCTTTAATGGGTAGCACGATCGAGGTTAAAAGTCAACCAGGAAAGGGAAGTACTTTCTGGTTTGAGGTAGAATTACCCCCCGCCTTAAACCTAGAAGGAAATTATCAAAGAATTGAGCAACCCAGCAGCATTATTGGGTTTGAAGGGAGAAAGCGCAAAATCTTAATTGTCGATGACCGTTGGGAAAATCGCTCGGTTCTGGTTAATTTACTTTTACCCTTGGGGTTTGAAATTTTTGAGGCTAATAACGGTCAAGAAGGGTTAGATAAAGCCAGAGAAATTCAACCGGATTTAATTATCTCGGATTTGAGAATGCCCGTGATGGATGGGTTAACCATGACCGATCGTATAAGACAGTCGCCAAATCTGCAAAATGTAGCAATAATTGCTTCCTCTGCAAGCGTGTTTGACTTCCACCAGCAACAAGCTTTGGCAGCAGGTTGCAATGATTTTCTTCCCAAACCTATCCAAGTCGCACAGCTACTAGAACAATTGCAACAACACTTGCAGTTGACCTGGATTTATCAAACTGAAACTGACTGTTTAACCAAGGAAAAATCAACCGTAGATTTAACCAGTGAAATGGTGTTTCCTCCCGGAGAAGAACTTGTTAAACTGTATCAAGCTGCTGTGAGGTGCGATGTAAATTTAGTTGAGGCAGAAGCAAAACGCATCAAGCAGTTAGACTCTAAATATACAACTATTGCCGATCAGTTATTGGTACTGGCTGACGAGTTTGATTTAGAAGCAATAACAGAATTAGTACAACCCTATATTTGCAGCAAATAACCTATGATAGATCCTCAAAAAAACACTATTTTAATAGTCGATGACAACCCGAACAACATCCGGGTATTATTTGAGTTTTTGCACCAATATGGCTTCAAAGTTTCTGTTGTTAAAAGCGGTGAAGCAGCGATAGAAAAAATTCCCCTAGTTCAACCAGACCTGATTTTGTTAGATGTGATGATGCCTGGGATTGATGGGTTTGAAACCTGCCGCCGCTTGAAAGCAGATGCGAACGCAAAAGATATCCCAGTCATTTTTATGACCGCACTTTCCGATATAGAACATAAGGTAAAAGGTTTGCAAATAGGAGCGGTAGATTACATTACTAAACCATTCGATTTTAGCGAAGTTTTAGCCCGCATTAACGTGCATTTGGCACTCAGGAGCGCGCAAGTTCAGTTAATTAATGAAGTCGCCGAACGCAAGCAGATTCAAAAGCAGCTTCAGCAAACGCTAAAAGAGTTAAAAAAAACCCAAACCCAGCTAATTCAAAATGAAAAAATGTCTAGTTTGGGTCAGCTGGTGGCTGGGGTGGCGCACGAAATTAATAATCCAGTTAACTTTATTTACGGCAACATTACCCATGCAGAAGAATATATCCAGGACTTGTTGAGACTGCTGCAACGCTATCAACAGTACTATCCCAATCCCGTCTCTCAGGTGCAGGCTGAATTAGAGGCAGTTGACATAGATTTCTTACTCGAAGATATGCCTAAAATACTAGACTCGATGAAACTAGGGACTGACCGAATTAGACAAATTGTGCAGTCTTTGCGCCTGTTCTCCCGCACCGATGAATCTGAAATAAAATCAGTGGATATTCACGAGGGAATTGATAGCACTTTGATGATTTTGGGACATAGATTAAAGGCTTTCTCCAATCGACCAAACATTGAAATTATTAAAAAATACGGCAATTTACCGCTAGTGGAATGCTACCCCGGACAACTTAACCAAGTGTTTATGAATATTCTCAGCAATGCAATTGATGCTTTAGAGGATGCGATTGATATGCAAAAAATATCCACACCAACGATAGCAATTCGTACCGAAGTTGTGGATAGCAACAGCATAGCCATTCGCATTACCGATAATGGCATGGGAATGGCTGAAGATGTGAAACAAAAGATATTTGACCCCTTCTTTACGACTAAAGCTGTGGGTAAAGGAACGGGTATGGGACTTTCGATTAGCTATCAAATTGTCACCGAGAAGCACGGCGGAAGGCTGTCTTGTGCTTCAAAACCGGGAGTTGGTACGGAGTTTGCGATCGCAATCCCCCTGTCTCAATCCTAAACTGGTAAGTCAGTCCTGGGATTAAAGGTTTCAATTTGACGCAATTTTTCATAAAGTTCCCTTTCCCGCAGACTGGGATTTTTGGGAACTACGATCTGGATTTCCACTAATTGATCGCCGCGATCGCCATCATCAATAGGATACCCTTTATTCGCCAGTCGCAAACGCTGACCCGACTTCACTCCAGGCGGCACCGACATTTTCACTCGTCCGTCGAGGGTGGGTACTTCAATTTGTCCGCCCAAAACAGCTTCGCTGGGAGTCACCGGGACAGAACAAACAATATCCGCACCTTCTATCCTAAAAAACGGATGCGGCTCAACTGTAATTTTCAGGAATAAGTCGCCGCCTTCAATCCCTTGACCGCGCAGGCGGATGCGCTGATCGGTTACCATACCGGGAGGCATGTTCACTTCAATCGATCGCCCATCTTCCAAGCGAATGCGTTGCGCTCCTCCCACGTAAGCTTTTTCTAAAGGTATTGTTAGTCTAGCTTCAATATCTTTACGGGCGGGACGGGGGGATACAGTATAAGCTACTTTAGTTGTACCGGGACGGAACGGATCGGCTGTTGATACCGATGCGCGGGAATTCAAATCAGAGGCGGTGGCGACGCGGCTTTCTTTACGCCGTCCCAACAGTTGGTCGAGAAAGCTCTCAAAGTCTTCAAACTGACCGTAATCGAATTTGTCCCCAGATCGCTCTTTGCCATTTTCCCACGGCTTAGAGGGGCGCGTAGCTTTGCCTGGGAAGCCTTTTTTGTTCCAATAGCGGCTGTATTGGTCGTACTCTGCGCGCTTATCGGCGTCAGAGAGGACTGCATATGCTTCACCAATATCTTTAAATTTTTCCTCGGCTTCTTTATCACCCTGATTCATATCGGGGTGATATTGCCGAGCTAGCTTTCGATAAACTTTCTTAATTTCTTCTGCCGGAGCATCTCGATCAACACCTAGAATTGCGTAGTAGTCCCGATAGTTTTGCATTGTCTTAGTCATTAGTCAGGTGGTAATGGGTAATGGGTAATTGGTAATGGGTAATTGGTAATTGGTTTTTTATTACCTACTACTGTACGGGAAAGGCATTCCGGTAAAAAGGCTTTATACCGAAATGCGCCACCCCTCTTATGCAACTACCAATTACCAATTACCAATTACCAATTACCAATTAGAACCATTCATCATCATCATCATCATCATCCCAATCATCGTTTTGGTAATTTTTGCGGGCGCGACTTGACCCGATGCTATCGGAAGTTTTGCGACGACTTGACCCGGTATCGTAATAGGGGCGGGAGTCTTCGCGATCGCGTGCGTAG
>DNGJ01000412.1:0-1854 GCA_003486305.1 Cyanobacteria bacterium UBA11371 | reverse complement strand
GTAGGGGCGGTAGTCTTCGCGATAGTCTTCGTCGTCATCATCTCCGGCGAAGACGCGACGAATTGAGCCAAAAAAGTCGTCGTCTTCCTCGCTGAAGCGTTCGCGGATTTCGCGATTTAAGTCGGCGATCGCATCTTGCAAGTCTGACTGCGCCCTATCAATACCCCTGTCGTCGTTTTTAGCCAAGCTGTCCCGCAAATCCCGAATCGCGCTTTCGATGCGGTAGCGGTAACTGCTAGAAAACTGAGAGCCATAATCAAGCGTTACTTCTCTCAATTGCCTTTCTGCTTGGGAAATCAACGATTCCGAACGGTTACGCTTATCGATGCGTTCCCTTGTTAATCGGTCTTGTGCCGCATATTGTTCCGCATCTCGCAGCATCCGGTTAACTTCTTCATCGCTCAAGGTAGAAGCACCTTGGATCGTGATAGTTTGTTCCCTACCCGTACTTCTATCTTGCGCGGTTACTTGTAAAATGCCGTTGGCATCGATATCAAACGCTACCTGAATTTGCGGGATGCCTCGCGGTGCGGGAGGAATTCCCAACAGCTTTACCCGTCCCAAGGATTTATTATCCTTTGCCATTTCCCGTTCCCCTTGGAGAACGTGAATTTCCACCATAGTTTGATTGTTTTCTGCGGTGGAAAAGGTATCCGAACGCCGTACCGGGATTGTCGTATTGCGGGGAATCAATTTTTTCATCACGCCGCCGATGGTTTCCAGACCCAGAGACAAGGGTGTAACATCCAACAGCAGGACATCTTTGAGTTCGCCCCCTAAAATGCCTGCCTGAATAGCTGCTCCCACCGCGACCACTTCATCTGCGTTAATATTTTGATTTGGCTCGATGTCAATTAAACTGCCAACCAGGTCTTGCACCATTGGCATTCGGGTTGAGCCGCCAACCAACACCACCTCATCAATTTGATCTGGACTTAGATTAGCATCGCTCAGCGCTCTTTTTACAGGTCGGCGCAGGCGGCTAACCAAGTCGCCGCACATGCTTTCAAATTCAGACCGCGTGAGACGATATTCTAGGTGAACCGGGCCATCTTCGGTAGCTGCGATAAAAGGTAAATTAATGTCAGTGCTGGTGACGCCAGAAAGTTCGATTTTGGCTTTTTCTGCGGCTTCGGTCAGCCGTTGCAACGCTTGACGATTGCGCCTTAAATCTATTCCTGCTTCTTCTAGAAATTTATCTGCCAACCAATCAACGATTTTTCGATCGAAATCATTACCGCCTAGCTGGGTATCGCCGCTAGTGGCTTTTACTTCAAATACCCCATCTCCCACATCGAGGATCGATACGTCAAACGTGCCGCCGCCTAGATCGAATACTAAAATCGTTTGATTTTGTTTGCGGTCGAGTCCGTAAGCTAAAGCCGCTGCCGTCGGTTCGTTTAAAATCCGTTTAACTTCAAGTCCGGCAATGCGGCCTGCATCCCGCGTTGCTTGTCGCTGGGAATCGTTAAAATAAGCCGGAACAGTAAT
This sequence comes from Cyanobacteria bacterium UBA11371, assembly GCA_003486305.1. Lineage (GTDB taxonomy): Bacteria > Cyanobacteriota > Cyanobacteriia > Cyanobacteriales > Aerosakkonemataceae > Microseira. Next base: position 363 of record DNGJ01000412.1, on the reverse strand, counting down.
TACTGCCCCCGTCACCGGCTGCCCTAAATAGCGGCTGGCTTCATCTGCCAACTTCCGCAGCACCATTGCCGAAATTTCTTCGGTGGCAAATTCTTTATTGAGGCGGGGACACTTAATTTTGAGGTTGCCTTGTTCGTCTTTGCGAATGCCGTAGGGGACTCGCCTTAATTCCGGGTTGATTTCGTCGTACTTGCGACCGATGAAGCGCTTGACGGCGTAAAAGGTATTTTGAGGGTTTAGAACAGCTTGTCGCCGCGCCATTTGTCCGACGATGCGTTCTCCTTCTTTGCTAAACGCTACTACAGAGGGAGTTGTCCGCATTCCTTCGGCATTGGCGATGACAACCGGCTTGCCACCCTCCAT
>DNGJ01000376.1 GCA_003486305.1 Cyanobacteria bacterium UBA11371 | reverse complement strand
GCATACTGGGTAGCTTTTATGCTGAGAGCGCTGCTAATTAAATTATCTATTTAAATTATAGAAACTTAACCTGTGGCTTTGGTAGAGTAGTTTGGCTGGTGGGGTTGGTATGCGATCGCACTTCCTCCTCGTATATGCCATCAGCTTAAAACCTCCGGCACACAGCGAGCGCCAGCCAAGTACTTAGAGAAAATTCGATTCTCATTTTGTAACATATTGATCTTACTTAATAGAGACGTTACTTACAACGCCATGTTAAATTTTGTCAATTTAAGAAAAACAGCGTCAGGCTGGGAATTTGAAAGATAAAAGGCTTTAAAAGGCTTTTTATGGCCTAATTTAGCGCCGCTATTCGGTTTAACGCGGTTCAAATGTTAAGATCGCGCTCAAAACCAGGAGTAGAATATGAATTTGCAAGAATTAAAGCAGGAAGCGTATAAATTATCGGTGAGCGATCGCTTAGCCTTAATAGAAGCGCTCGTTCAGTCCTTGATGAACGAACTGGAAACGCGCCTCCCAGTGGCAAAAGGAACATTAACAGGATTGCGTGGATTGCTGAAAACAGATGCACCACCACCAAGTGATGAGGAAGTTCAAGTTATCCTGGAAGAACGAGTGGAGGAGAAATGCCAGTAAGGCGGGTATTGTTAGACACTAACATTATTCTGGATGTTTTGTTAGATCGAGAACCGTTTGTAACGGACGCTCAAGCTTTATTCGAGGCGATCGAAGCTTAAAGAGTTGAGGGATATGTAACAGCAACAACGTTAACGGACATTTTCTACATCGTCAGAAAGAGTAAAGGCATACAGACTGCTAAAGAGGCAGTATCTAGGCTATTAGCAACGATGAAAATATGCCCGGTTAACCGTCGGATTTTGCAGGCAGCTATATTATCTAATTTGAACGATTTTGAAGATGCGGTTCAGCTAGTTTGTGCAACCAGTTTGAATCTGGATGCGATTGTGACGCGGGATAGCACAGACTTCGCAGGCTCTACAATACCAATTTTCTCAGCCGGGGAGTTATTGCCAAGCCTTCCTGAAAACGAGGGCAACTCAGACTAGCATCAGGGGAAATTAAGCGATCGCAAAGCACCCCAAACTACCTCATACTGGAAAAAGTGTCCTCTGGAGTTTTCCATGTCTTCCGAAACCGTTCCCGTAAAACCTGCCGTGTTAATCGTCATCATTGGCGAAGCCGTCCTGCAAGACCGCCTAATCAAGCTGCTGAAAGCCCACAACGTCAGCGGTTACACCATCACTCAAGCGCGGGGTGAAGGCGGTCATGGAAGAAGAATGGGTGATATCGCAGGCTACAACACCAATATCGAGATCCAAACCCTCGTATCGGCAGAAGTATCCGATGCTATTTTTATGGCTTTGAAAGAAAATCAGGACGGTCACGGTTTGATCGCCTATCGACATAATGTAGAAGCCTTGTACGATTAGGATTTAATCTAAAATCCGCGTTCCCAGCCCACAGCAAGGGAACGATCTAAAATCTAAAATCTAAAATCTAAAATCTAAAATCCTTACATCCCATGTCTCAAATTGTCTGGATCGCCCGTCACGGGAACCGCCTCGATTTTGTTAACCCCGATTGGTTCCTTACCGCAGAACGACCCTACGATCCGCCATTATCTGATGGCGGCATTATACAAGCTCAGCAATTAGGACAGCGCCTTAAATCAGAAAATATCGCCCATATTTTCGCATCCCCTTTTTTGCGAACCGTACAAACGGCGAACGAAGTGGCAGAAGCACTCGATTTACCGATTAAAGTAGAATCTGGCTTAAGCGAGTGGTTAAATCCCCAGTGGATGCCGTCGATGCCAGAAAAACTGCCCCTAGAAGTATTGCACGAACAATATCCGCGAATTGACCTTAGCTACACTTCCAGAGTCATCGCCGAATATCCCGAAACTGGGGACAAAGTTTTTCTTAGATCTGGAGAAACCGCCAAACGCCTCACCGATGAATTTTCAGAAGATATCCTGCTGGTGGGACACGGTGCATCGGTAATCGGCACGGCAATGGGGTTACTCGGTGGAACTAATCAACCGGAAATTAATGCCACTTTGTGTTGCTTGGTCAAAATTGTGCGTCAAGATCGAGAATGGATAATGGAACTCAATGGCGATACCTCCCACTTGAGCGAAACTGAAAAAGTAATTCGGTTCCACTAGATAACTCAAGTTGCTAGTTATCTCATGCATAGTAGCTAATGGCTAATGGCTAATGGTTAATGTCAGGGAACATCCTAATATTAGCAATTAGCAATTAGCAAAGCCCAAGTTTATAACTAGCAAATTGCGTTATTAGCAATGCCCAATGTTTATAAATAGAAAATTGCGTTAGATATATGACGTTATTATTGGCAGGGGATATTGGCGGCACTAAAACTATTTTGCGCTTGGTGAAGTCGCCAGATCAAGGGCAAATGTACAGCTTGGATGAAGCGACTTACAAGAGCGGCGAATTTCCCGATTTAGTGCCGATGGTGCGGCAGTTTCTCCAAGCAGCTGCCGAACATTTGGGATACCTTCCCGCACCGGAGAAAGCTTGTTTTGCGATCGCAGGCCCTGTAGTCAACAATACTGCCAAGTTGACCAATCTGACTTGGCTACTCGATGCCAAACGTTTGGAACAAGAATTAGACATCTCTAAAGTTAGTTTAATTAACGATTTCGCCGCCGTAGGTTATGGCGTTTTGGGACTCGGCGAATCCGACTTGCATACCTTACAAGCAGAAGCACCTCAAAAAGACGCCCCCATCGCCGTTATTGGTGCGGGTACGGGATTGGGACAAGGATTTTTAATTCCCCAGGGAAATACATATCAAGTTTTTAGCAGCGAAGGCGGACATACAGATTTTGCCCCCCGCACCGAATTGGAATTTCAACTGTTGAAATACTTGATGGATAAACATAATATTCAACACGTATCCGTTGAACGGGTAGTGTCAGGTCAAGGGATTGTTTCAATTTACCAATTTTTGCGCGATCGCTTATCCCTTCCCGAATCTCCCAATATCGCCGCCGACATTAGAAGTTGGGAACAACAAGCTGGACAAAGTGAGAAAACTATCGATCCAGCAGCAGTTATCTCAAAAGCAGCCTTAGAAGCAAGCGATCAACTCTGTTCCCAAACTATGCAAATCTTTATTGAAGCTTATGGTGCAGAAGCAGGTAACCTCGCCCTCAAACTTTTACCTTATGGCGGCGTTTATATTGCTGGCGGGATTGCTGCGAAAATTTTACCTTTAATTCAAAGCGGAAATTTCCTCACTGCATTTACCCAAAAAGGTCGCATGAATCCGATCCTGGAAAAAATGCCAGTCCATGTCGTTTTAAATCCGCAAGTCGGTTTAATTGGTGCTGCCATTAGTGCTTCCCGGTTATAGACTAAATTTGATTTCCTAATTGCATCGATTCAAATAATGCTGGGTTAATCTCCTTTTTTACCGGCGATGCTGCCAACAAATCATCTCAAGATCGAATCGCCCCCAATTCTACCAATTGACCGGCAATTGTTGGGTTATACCACAACATATCTGGCGGCGCATTTCCCACCACCGATGCCAAAATTTTCGGCATTTGCCAATCCTGCTGCCCCACATACAGCGACTTCACCTAAATATTTGGATGAGTTTTATTGAACTTATCCACTAATCCCTGCGACGCATCCCGATTCGGCGGCGGATTCACCCCTTGCCACAGGGTTAGCCGCATCACACCAGCCTCATCATGACGCGCCAACTGCGACTGACATCCTGCCGAACTCAGCAGACAAATACCCAAACAAACTAGGAGCAAATACTTACCCAGTTTATGTAACAAATTCTTATAACTGTCAAATCTTGATGACAAGAGCGAAATCATTTTATTTGAACGAAAAAACGCTAAAATGTTCATCGTGAACGTATAATAGATGGTTATAAATTGGTGGCTAAACATTCCCTTTTGTCAAGCAATTTTTAATAAAATTCAATTTTTTCAAAGGGTGCATCTGCTGATTGACGCAAAGAAACCGGGTACAAGCTGAAAAATTGTTGAGCAAGGAAAGAGATCTACAAAGAAACAAAGGTGATGAAGAAACCGGGTACAAGCTGAAAAATTGTTGAGCAAGGAAAGAGATCTACAAAGAAACAAAGGTTTCTAAGATCGTGAGGAGAAGGAATGACACAGAAAATAGGGTTTAAATGGGTATTGTTACTACTGGTTATTATAAACCTAACCAGTTGTTCTACCCGCGTAGAACAAGGAATTACAGTGACTCTGAGTGGATGGCAAAGCAATCCTAACGAACAGCAACTCCTGCAACAGGTACTGAAAAACTTTGAAACAGAACATCCAAATATTAAGGTCAAGCACGAGGTGATTAACGACCAATATATGGATGTTATTAAAACTCGATTAATTGGCGATGCTGCGCCGGATGTTTTTTATTTAGATGCGTTTGAAGCACCTTTGCTGATGAAAAACGACGTGCTGGAACCGCTGGATAATTATATTACAAAATACTTTGAATTAAAAGATTTTATTCCAGCAATGCTGAAAGCTTTCCGGCTGAATGGAAAAACCTATGGATTACCGAAAGACTTTTCCACTTTGGCGCTATTTTATAACATAAAGTTATTAAATAAACCTCCAAAAACCTGGAGCGAACTATTAGATGATTCGCGAAAATTAACGGTTGATAAAAATAGCGATCGCCGACCAGATCAATACGGATTTGGACTCGCTCCAGAACTGTCGCGTCTCTATTTTATAACCAAAGCCTTTGGCGGTCAATTAATCAACAAAAAGGGATATGCAGCCTTTGCCAGTCCCAGAGGTTTAAAAGGTCTTGAATTGATTGTAAATCAATATCGACAAGAGCGAACTTCCGCCCAACCTTCCGATGTGGGTGCAAGTAATGGTAGCGAAATGTTTGGGCGAGGACAAGCAGCAATGGTAATCGAAGGTAGTTGGGCAATTCCTTATTTAAAAGACACTTTTCCTAAGATTGAATTTGCTACCGCTGAAGTGCCTAAAATTAACGGTAAAAAAGGAACGATGGCTTATACAGTCGCTTACGTGATGAATAAGAAAGCCAAGCATAAACAAGCCGCTTGGGAATTGATTTCTTATTTAACTGGTAAAGAGGGAATGAAAGCTTGGGCGCGGGAAGGATTGGTGCTACCGAGTCGTAAATCTGTTTTAGCAGATTTAGGCTATGCTAAGAATCCGCTTTATGCTCCTTTTGTGGCAGGTGCTACTTATGCAACGATTTGGCAAGCTGGGGATAATTTACCGACAATTTTAACGCATTTCAACAATCAGTTTATTAGTGCCTTAATTGGCGAGCAATCTTTAAAATATGCCATGTTAAAAGCACAAAATGCCGCTAACAAAGAAATCCAAGCTGCGAATTAAAAACCATGCTGCTAAAATCCCGCGATAAAAAGATCCAAGAAGCCATGACAGGATATTCTTTTATGGCACCAACGGTAATTGTAATGACAATTTTTACAATTTTACCGATTGTCTATGCTATTTTTCTTTCTTTTAATCGAGTGCGGATTTTAGGCGAGTTAAGTTATCGATTTATTGGCTGGAGAAATTTCCTGCGGGTAGCTGGAGATGAGCGAGTTTGGATGGCGCTGAAGAATACGGCTGAGTATGTAATAATTGTGGTGCCGATTCAAACAATTCTGGCTTTAGTTCTAGCGCTGATACTCAATTCTAAAATCAAAGGTAAAAACTTTTTTCGGATTATCTTTTTTCTGCCTACTGTTACGTCCTCGGCTGTTTTAACTTTAATCTTTATGTGGATTTATAACTCGAATGGGTTACTGAATAATTTACTCGCTTTTTTGGGATTGCCTACTTATAATTGGTTGGGCGATCCGGCGGTGGCGTTGAAAGCGATTATGATTATGAATATTTGGTCAACGGCTCCTTTTTTTATGGTGATTTATCTGGCAGCGCTGCAAGATATTCCAGAAAGTCTTTATGAAGCTGCTAAAATTGATGGGGCGAATGGATTGGATCGGTTTTTTAGTATTACTCTCCCTTTGCTGAAGCCGGTGACGTTTTTTATCATGGTTATGGGGATTATTGGTACGTTTCAATTGTTCGACCAGTCTTATATTTTTTCGGCAGGTTCGGGTGGGCCAAATAATTCGACTCTGACTGTTGTTTTGTTGATTTATCAGTATGCTTTTAAGAGTTTGGATATGGGTTATGCGGCGGCGTTGGCTTTGATGTTGGCGGGGGTTATTATGGTGACTACGGTGGTTCAGCGGCAGTTATTTAAGGAGTAAGATTGAGGCGGAGCCTCATGAATTGCGTTCCCAGGCCGGAGCCTGGGAACGAGTTATGTAAAATCTAAAATATGCAATCCCTATGACTCGGTTTCGGTGGTTACAAGTTATTCTGTATGTTGTTTTGGTGGGGTATGCGATCGCTACCTTTCTCCCCTTCGCTTGGGCGCTTTCTGCCTCGTTCAAACCTCTATCGGAAATTGTCGCTGGAGGTGCTAGCTTTATCCCAGAAAATTTTACCCTCGATAACTATAAAAAGATTTTTATCCAAGAACCTTTATTTATCCGTTGGCTGCTGAATAGCGCGTTTATTGCCGCTTGTATTACTGCGTGCAATTTGTTATTTAATTCGATGGCTGGTTACGCTCTTGCTAGAATGCGATTTCCGGGAAATAAACTGTGGTTTTTGCTAATTTTAGCGGTGCTGATGGTTCCGGGACAAATAACGCTGATTCCCAGTTTTTTAGTTTTAAAATCCCTGGGATGGCTCAATTCTTATCAGGGATTAATTGTGCCAAATGTGGTGAATGCGACGTTTATTTTTATGATGCGGCAATTTTTTATCAACTTCCCCAAGGAATTGGAAGAAGCAGCCGCATTAGATGGATTTAGTAGGTGGGAAACTTTTCTGCAAGTGGTGCTACCTTTAGCCAAACCAGCATTAGCCGCACAAGCGATATTTATCTTTATGGGCGCGTGGAACAATTTTATGATGCCTTTGATTATTTTATCTGACCGGGAACTGTTTACTTTACCCTTGGGGTTAAATACTTTTAAGGGTCAGTACATCAGTTATTGGAACTATATTATGGCAGCGTCGATGGTTTTTACCCTGCCTGCATTGGCAATTTATGCCTTTTTTAACCGCTACTTTATTCGCTCTGTGACGTTTACAGGAGGTAAATGATAATTGCTAATTGCTAATTGCTAATTGCTAATTGGCAAGAGAGATAGAAAGGTTTAATGAATTAGCCATTACCCATTACCCATTACCCATTACCCATTACCGTTTTTTGAGTTATGATATTTATTTTGTTTGAAGACAGAGTGTTAAGCATTCTCCGCTATGGCTGGACACAGTAAATGGGCTAATATCAAACGCCAGAAGGCGAGAGTAGATGCCGTCAAGGGCAAGGTATTTACGAAGATTTCAAGGGAAATTATAGTTGCGGCGCGCACGGGTATCCCAGATCCGGGGGGGAATTTTCAGTTGCGGACGGCAATTGAAAAAGCCAAAGCGGCGGGGATACCGAACGATAATATAGAACGCGCGATCGCAAAAGGTGCTGGTAAACTAGGCGCAGATGGCAATGCCCTGGAAGCCATTCGCTACGAAGGTTACGGTCCAGGCGGCGTTGCTGTTGTCATCGAAGCGCTCACAGATAATCGTAACCGCACCGCCGCCGACTTGCGCGCCGCTTTGAGCAAAAATGGCGGTAATCTGGGGGAAACAGGGTGCGTGTCTTGGATGTTCGAGCAAAAAGGCGTGGTGCTAATTGCCGGTACACTCGATGAAGATGAATTGTTGGAAGCTTCCCTCGAAGCGGGCGCGGAGTCTTACGAATTAATCCCAGATGAAGACGATGAAGACGAAGCAGGCGCTGAAGTTTTTACCTCGGTGGCAAATCTGGAAAACTTGGAACGAATTTTAAAACAAAAAGGCTTTGCCGTCAAGCAGTCGGAACTGCGCTGGATACCCAACAATAGCGTCGAAGTTACCGATCCCTTGCAGGCGCGATCGCTCCTAAAATTAATCGATGCCCTCGAAGACCTCGATGACGTGCAAAACGTCACCGCTAACTTCGAGATGGCAGAAGATTTAATGTCTTTGAGCCTAACATAATCGATGGCAGATTTTAGATTTCAGATTTAAGATTTTCTTTAAAATCTGGAATCTAAAATGTTACAAATTCTCTCTTTCTACTATCGCTCTTGACTAAGAAAGCGCTAAGGTAGCCATATTGTCAAAACATAGTGCGAAAGAGGAAACAATGTCAGAATTTCAAGATTTTCTGCAACATAAATTTGCCTACGTCGCCATAGGAGAGTTCAAACCTGGTAAGTTTCAAGAAGCAGAACAACTCTACGATAAAGCTGTTTCAACTTATACTCGCGGTTTTAAGGGAGCATACCTGCTACAAGAACCCGGAACTGATAAAGGAATTGCCGTCATTTTTTGGGACAGCGTAGAAGATATGGAATCCAATCGCAGCGAAGCATATCAAGCAATTGTGGAACAGATGACGCCTTTATTTGCTCACCCACCAACTACAGCTTTGTATGAAGTAGTTAGTGAAATTCCGGCAAAAAATAACGAAGAGTAAGCAACGTTGTACGGGCGTTCGCGCAGCTAGCCCAAGGCATTAGCATGAGGGTAAATAAATTATAGGTTAATGCACCTGCTTCGCCCCTCCTACTAACGTAAGTTGCTACTTATATCCAAGTAGGGGCGGGTTTTACCAATCGAAATATCTCGTTAAACCCGCCCCTACTGGTAATGGGTAATTGCCACGATTGCAACACCAATTACCCATTACCAATTACCAATTACCACCGCCAAAGCTGATAACTAGCAACTTGCGTTACTACCCAAGAGTATGCCTTTAGTCAGATGAAACCTCTGCTTTAAGATTGTTGTGGGGTGCGGGTTCTCGAACCGATGCTAGATACAAAGTGTCAATCTGCCCAAAAATTATTTATGATAAACTTTGGTCAACTGCTAGAAGAGAAAACAGATGCGATCGCGCAAAAATGGGTAAGCGCTGTTATCGAAGATAGACAAATTCACAGTAGCGACAACCTCGATCGCCCAGCAATTGAAAACCACGTCAAAAACGTTCTCACCGCCCTAGCAACTGTACTCGATCAAGCTCAAGAAAATGATATCGAAACAATCGCCACAGCCAGTTTAGAACACGGTGTTGTCAGAGCAAAACAAGGCTTCGATGCAACAGAAATTGCCCGGGAATATCACCTACTCCGCTCAACTATTCTCGCTCATCTCCGTGGCGACTTATTGCAGGGATCGCCGGAGGAAATATTTCGCGCCATGTCTATCGTTAATACAGTTGTAGATGCGGCGATTTCCCAGTGCTTTAAAAGCTACGTCGGCGAACGGTTGCACGAACTAGAACAACTGCAAAATCAGCTATCTTTAACCAATCAAGAATTAACTCGATTAGTTCGTGCGAGTCAAGATAACCTTTCCCTACTGGCGCACGAGTTAAAATCACCCCTAACTTCAATTATTGGCTACTCCGAGCTATTTATGCGCCAACAGCGCTCTGGTAAAGTTAAGGATACAGTTTCTAGCTTAGAACACATCGATCGCGTTATCCGCAGCGGTCGTCAAATTCTGCGCCTGATTAACGATGCGCTGGAATTTGCCCGTTATGAAGCCGGGAAAATGCGGCTGCAATTGGAATCTAGCGATGTCCGAACTGTAATTAAAACGGTTGTAGAAGTGATGCAACCTCTAGCAGATTCTCGCGGATTACTGTTAGTACCAGACTGCAATCATGCACCCGATCGAGTGTTAACCGATCCGTTTCGACTGCAACAAATTATGGTAAATTTGGTCAGCAACGCGATTCGATATACCAAAACTGGTAGCATTGGTATAGAGTGCAATTTGCTAGCGGACTCACGCTGGGTTATCGAGATCTCCGATACGGGAGTGGGTATCGCCCCCGAAGACCAATCGCGCATTTTTGATCCATTTTCTAGGGCTATACTTTCCGATCAACAACATCCGCCGGATAGCACGGGGTTAGGATTGACAATTGTTCGCCGTTTGGTCGAACTGTTACAGGGCGAAATTAGTTTAGTTTCTCAAATAGGAGTCGGGACGACTTTTAAGGTTGTTTTTCCCCTAGAAGTAAAGCTTGAAGACGATGCCTAGTATTTCACGTAGCAAGAAGAAATCCGGCTTTCTTGAAAAACCAAGTGTCTTAAAGTTTTTCTAATAACCCAAGTTGCTAGTTATAAACTTGGGCGTTGCTATTTGCTAATTGCTAATTGCTAATATAGCTTTTTTTCTGATTGAGCCATTAGCCATTAGCCGCACGTCCTTCGATAACTAGCAACTTGAGTTAATAGACGTTTTGCCGATAATCAATCGCCCAAGTAGTCGTGCTAAGATATCCTGCGCGTCTCCCCAAGATTGATATAAATGGTAGAATCAAATCTTATTTCAGCAATTCTAGTTGCTCAAGGTGCCGAATATAAGGCTGTTTGTCGCGGATTAAGTCGCGTTAGCACTCCTACGCCGCGAGTTTTTCCCATTCCAATGGGACCAAAACCGCTGACTCAATATCTGGAAAATCTGCAAAATACCGAAAATTTTTTTCATCCCCATTCAAGAATTTTGCTGATGGGTCTGTGCGGAAGTTTGACTCCTTCCCACAAAGTTGGAGATGTGGTGCTGTATAAAAGTTGTATCAAAAGGTGGGATGAAGCCAGAGATGAAAAAGATTTGCCATTGATTCCCGCTACACTACCGCAGCCGTTGAACTGCGATCGCTACCTCACCAGTCAAATTCACAGCAAACTATCACAAAAAGCCGCAATAGTCAAGGCGCTTACTAGCGATCGCTTTGTTAATGCTGCTGCTAGTAAGCGCCTTCTAAGTCAAATTTATCAAGCCGATGTCATCGATATGGAGGGATTCGCCGCCTTAGAAATGCTCTCTCAAGCTGGAATCGCCGTAGCTATGGTAAGAGTTATCAGCGATGACTGCCATCAAGATATGCCCGATCTTACCACTGCTTTGAGTCCTAACGGTTCGCTTCAACCTCTACGCTTAGCAATTGGTATGATTCGACAACCCATCGCCGCCAAAAGACTGATTCAGGGATCGTT
>DNGJ01000377.1 GCA_003486305.1 Cyanobacteria bacterium UBA11371 | reverse complement strand
TAAGTCAATGTGCGTTGCGGCTACAGCGGATTGCTTTTCGAGTGAGGTACAGCCTTTTGGCGCAAGGCAAGTGTAGAGACGTTACATGTAATACCAAATCCGGATTGATTACCCCCTTTATTCTTACAGACCGCGCAGGCGGTCTTTGTTTGTGTAGCCGCGACTTCAGTCGTTAGGCATAAAAGGGGTTATAAAAGCGGATTTAGTATAATATCGTTTCCGGGTGTTTCTGAATCATTAGTAGGGGCACGGCAGGCGAGTCACTTTGCGCTGGCGACAAAGCTTACTGGCGCCGTGCCCCTACTGCTGTAATTCCCTACACAAACGAAGGTGTATTTCCTGCGTCTGCAATCCGCTATATTGGCTAATGGCGAGATCGGGAAAAATCCTCCCATTAGCAATTAGCAATTAGCAATTAGCAACTTGCGTTACCTACAATCGGGAAGCGCAAATAGCAGCACCAATTAACCCGACTTGCGGATTTAAAACGACATGTACCGGCATCTTTTCCAGTAACGGACTCATGCGACCTTTTTGCGTAAATGCAGTGAGGAATTTTCCTGTTTTAATTAAAGGTAAAATTTTGGCAGCAATCCCACCAGCAATATAAACACCGCCATAAGGTAAAAGTTTGAGGGCGAGGTTGCCTGCTTCTGCACCGTATGCTTCAATAAATATTTGCATGGTTTGTTCGCAGAGGCGATCGCTTGCTTCTAAACCAGCTTTGGAAATGACTGCTGCTGGATCGATACTTTTCTCGCTTTGTCCAGCTTGTTGTTCCCAAGTTCTGATGTCGGCGGCGATATTTGGAGATTCGGGAATGGATAAGCGATCGCGCAAAAATTGGTAAATTGAAACAATCCCTTGACCCGATACAACTCGTTCAACTGATACGTGTTGAATATCGTGTTTATCCATCAAGTATTTCAACAGTTGAAATTCTAACTCTGTGCGGGGTGCAAAGTCGGTATGTCCGCCTTCGCTGCTAAAAACTTGATAGGTATCTCCCACAGGAATTAAAAATCCTTGTCCTAACCCCGTACCCGCACCAATAACGGCGATAGGGGCGTCTTTTTGCGGTTTTTCAGCTTGTAATGCCTGCAAATCGGATTCGCCAAGTCCTAAAACGCCATAACCTACCGCAGCGAAATCGTTAATTAAACTAACTTTAGAGATGCCTAATTCTTGTTCTAAACGTTGAGCATCGAGTAACCAAGTCAGATTTGTCAACTTGGCGGTATTGTTGACTACAGGGCCTGCGATCGCAAAACAAGCTTTCTCCGGTGCGGGAAGGTATCCCAAATGTTCGGCACCTGCTTGCAGAAACTGCCGCACCATCGGCACTAAATCTGGAAATTCGCCGCTCTTGTAAGTCGCCTCATCTAAGCTATACATTTGCCCTTGATCTGGCAACTTCACCAAGCGCAAAATTGTTTTAGTGCCGCCAATATCTCCTGCCAATAATAACGTCATATCTCTAACGCAATTTGCTATTTATAAACATTGGGCATTGCTAATAGCTAATAGCTCACAGCTAATAGCGATATCTACAGCAGCTTACTAATATACCATTTTTAGGGGCGAAGCATTTGCGCTGTTATCTTGTCTAAACCTGAAATATTTCTACGCAAATGCTTCGCCCTTACACGCCATTAGCAACTTGAGTTATCTAGTGGAATCGAATTACTTTTTCAGTTTCGCTCAAGTGGGAAGTATCGCCATTGAGTTCCATGATCCATTCTCGATCTTGACGCACAATTTTGACCAAGCAACACAAAGTCGCATTAATTTCCGGTTGAGTTGTTCCACCGAGTAACCCCATTGAAGTGCCAATTACCGATGCACCGTGTCCCACCAGCAGGATATCTTCTGAAAATTCATCCGCGAGGCGTTTGGCGGTTTCTCCAGATCTAAGAAGTGCTTTTTCCCCAGTTTCGGGATATTCGGCGATGACTCTTGAAGTGTAGCTAAGGTCAATTCGCGGATATTGTTCTTGCAATACTTCAATCGGCTGTTTTTCCGGCATCGACGGCATCCACTGGGGATTTAACCACTCGCTTAAGCCCGATTCTACTTTAATCGATAAATCGAGCGCTTCTGCCACTTCGTTCGCCGTTTGTACGGTTCGCAAAAAAGGTGATGCGAAAATATGGGCAATCTTTTCTCTTTTAAGGCGCTGTCCTAATTGCTGAGCTTGCACAACGCCACCATCGGATAATGGCGGATCGTAGGGACGTTCTGCGGTGAGGAACCAGTCGGGATTAACAAAGTCGAGGCGGTTCCCGTGACGGGCGATCCAGACAATTTGCGACATGGGATTTTAGATTTTAGATTTTAGCTCGTTTCTTGGCTCCTGCTAAGGTTAGCGCATTTTAGATTAAATCTTAATCGTATAAGGCTTCTACATTATGTCGATAGGCGATCAACCCGTGACCGTCCTGATTTTCTTTCAGGGATATAAAAATAGCATCGGATACTTCTGGCGATACGAGGGTCTTGATCTCAATATTGGTGTTGTAGCCTGCAATGTCTCCCATCCTTCTGCCGTGTCCGCCTTCACCCCGTGCTTGAGTGATGGTGTAACCGCTGACGTTGTGGGCTTTCAGCAGCTTGATCAAGCGGTCTTGCAGGACGGCTTCGCCAATGATGACGATCAGGACGGCGGGTTTTACGGGAACGGTTTCGGAAGACATGGGGAACTCCAGAGGACACTTTTTCCAGTATGAGGTAGTTTGGGGTGCAAGCGATCGCCTGAGTCGGGAATTTTAGATTTTAGATTTTAGATTTTAGATTTTATTCAGGAAGGTTTTGCAATAGCTCCCCGGCTGAGAAAATTGGTATTGTAGAGCCTGCGAAGTCTGCGCGATATGCCTCCGGCACGCTGCGCGAACGCGCGTCACAATCGCATCCAGATTTTCCCTCATAGCACAAGCTTCCTGAACTGCATCTTCAAAATCGCTCAAGTTAGATGCTAATGCTGCCTCTAGGATCGGGCGATCAACAGGTATAACTTCCAGTGTTGCCAGGATAATTGAGACATATTGCTTGGCTATTACAGTCTTTTTTATTTTTCTGGCAATGTAGAAGATATTTGTTAAGGTTGTGGCTGTGATAAAGCCTTCAACTTGCCCGGATCTGATAGTTTGTAATACAGTGTCAGCATCAGAGAAAAATGGTAACCGTTCAGGGGGTGCG
>DNGJ01000381.1 GCA_003486305.1 Cyanobacteria bacterium UBA11371 | reverse complement strand
GCGGAAATTAAAGCGCTGGCAACGAGAAATGATAGTGTTAGGTAACTTTTGCGGTTCGGTGGTGCAGAGGATGAAAACAACTCGCTCTGGTGGTTCTTCAAGCGTTTTCAAAAGTGCCTGAGCCGCCGCACCGCTCAATCCATGTGCTTCATCCACCACATAGATTTTGTAGCGACCAGAGACAGGAGCTAAGTGCGCTCCCGTGCAGATTTCTCGAATTTGGTCAACACCATTATTGCTGGCTGCATCGAGTTCTAAAACATCTAAAGCGGTGCCATTAGCAATGTCTCGACAGGACGAACATTGACCGCAAGGAGATGCTGTAGGAGTTTCATTATTCAGGCAATTGAGCGATTTGGCTAGAATCCGGGCAGATGATGTTTTACCAGTGCCTCTTGGCCCGCTGAAGAGGTAGGCAGGAGCAATTTTAGAGTGCGTGACAGCATTGGTTAGTGCGGTAGCGATCGCGTCTTGACCGACCAATTCTGAAAAGGTTTGCGGGCGATACTTGTGGTGAAAGGGTTGGTACATAGTTGCGGTATTTGGGTTGCAAAGCTTCCCAAACCTGCTGTTTGCGTTCTTTATCAAGCTGAAGCTATAATTTCACTGGTTGATGAGGGATTTGATAGTTCTTTTTGAGAAACTTTATCTTTCATTGATTTTCACGGAAATCGTTCTCAGCGTGCGGGTGCATTGATAGTGAGGGCTAGTGCCGAGCGGGTGGGAATTGACCTGAAGGTTAGCCCCCATTGGCTCCGTCATTGTTATGGAACCCTTGCAGACTCGCCGGGTGCGTTCGCACCTAAGCCAACGCCGCTGGGTCATGCCTCGCTGACCACCACGAGCCGATATCTTCACGCTCGACCCAAGGACAACTCGGCGATGCACCAGGCGGTTTGATGGACACCTATAGCTGACGCCAAAGACGGACACGGCAACGGTTCCTTAAAGCGCCTGGTCTCAACCCGAAAAATTGATCGTAATTATGGGGAATTTTCTGGGAATCCTAGTACCAGGTTCCTGCTTTACCTTCGACTAACTCTGTAATTTTCCGCAAACTGGAGTGCTTTTGCCATAATGACCCAAATGCCATCTCAATCTAAAAACCTGGAAGCTCATGTGAATTGTCTACTGCGGTTGTTGGATAAGGAGCCATCTTTGAGAGGGCAGCACGATACTGCCGCAATTAAGACTTCCCGTGATAAGGCAATTGACCCCAGGTTCGAGATTGTTTTTGCGGGGACGTATAGTGCTGGTAAGTCGATGCTGATCAATGCCTTGTTAGGGCAAGACTTACTATACAGCAGTACAGGTCATGCGACTGGCATCGAATGCTACATAGAGTATGCCAAGTCGTCAGAGGAAGAACGAGTTGAACTTACATTTCTTAGCATCTTAGAAGTACAGGAAGAGGTCAACGACAGATCTGAAACTCTGGGACTAAAGCCACTTGACATTACTAAAAAGGAGGCAATTGAAAACTTAAGGCAACAATGTAAAAAAATCACTGAAGATCATAAGGGATCTGGCAAAATCAACAAGGAAGACGAAGCAGATGGACTGGTAGCATTACTGGATGGATTTGAGGCTAACCGCGAACACATCGACCCATCGAAAAATAACACTAAAGGGATGGACGAGTTAGGTCTTTCCAAGAAGGATGCACATGATTATGCTCGTCGCGGCACAAACAGTGCTGTTCTCAAGCGGATTAAATATTACTGCCATCATCCCCTGTTGGAGGATGGCAACGTCCTGGTTGACTTGCCAGGGATCGATGCCCCAGTGTTAAGAGACGCAGAATTAACCTACCACAAGGTTGAAGAAACCAACACCTCAGCCGTTATCTGTGTGATGAAGGCCGATCAAGAAGGAGAGATAGAGCAAAAGGAAAAAGAATTAATCAAAGTAATACGAGAAAACCCAGGAATTCGAGATCGCGTCTTCTACGTCTTTAACCGCATAGACAAAACTTGGCGTGACCCCAAGCTGAAACAAGAACTGGACGATCTGATTAGCGAAGACTTCAGTAATACGCGAAGGGGGATTTATGAAACTAGCGCTCTGCTAGGTTTTTGGGCTAGTCAACTCAAAAATACAAGTGAGAGCGATCGCTGGGGACTAGATACTATATTTAAAGCCGAAACCAGCAAAGGCTCAGATGGGATTGAAGGAACTCCTTCATTTGTCTTGGGTTTCCTTGACTATTGTGATTCTGATCAGCTACCAGTCGATAAATTTACCCAAATTGTCCGGCGTAAAACTCAAAGTAAAAATGAGCAATATTTGGAAATTATTAATCTTTATAAAACCAGTATAATCCAGCAGTTGCTTCAGGATAGCGGTATTCAGGAATTTAGCAATGCAATCACCCACTATCTGACCGAGGAAAAGCGTCCAGAATTATTTGCAAACCTAGCTAGCGATATTAGCGAACTCTGCGACGATTTGTGTGACTCTTACGTAAAAGAGAGACGTCAGTGGCAAAATCAACCTGCAAATATTGCAGAAATGACAGAACGTGATTTGGCACAGATCGAGAAAGAAGTATGGGAGGTTGGCGAAGCATTTTATAGACAAATAGAAAAAGAAATTCAACTATTGGTAATGGATAACTGCGAAGATTTTAAGCAAGATTTCAACAATCTTCACCAGAAGATGCAAGATAATCTCACTGAGTTGATAGAAAATTTTTCTATATTAGATGCCTTCGCCAATACCTGTCGAAATTATCGTCATGTCACAGCGCCATTAGTAGCAGTTTTGGGACAAGCTTTCTATGACATTGCCAATGGATTAGAGAATGTTCTGGTTAAAGAATCAGAAACTTTGATTGCTAGTTTTTTCCAACGCTTGATTAAGCGAGTACGCAAGCAACAATACTATAAGCAGCTTTGTAATTTGTTGTTAGGTGATGATTGTAAAATTGTACAAGAGTTACAGGATATAGAAAAAATAATTATTGAGGGAGTCAAGGTTTTGGCGAGTGCAGAATGTGTATTTTACATCATCGAAAGCCCAGATCTTTATGATTACGAAGATAGCGTTTGGCTTTATCAGTTCCGTGAAACTTTGCAAGAAGCATCTAACAGCCGAGATGTCAAACGCATGGTGGAAGCAGAAGAATCTATACGTCAACTGCTAGAGATTGATTTTCAATCTAAATTTAAACAAACAATAGAAGTTAATTTTGGGTCAAAAATAATCAAAATGCTGAATAAATATCTGTTGTCAATGGCTGAAAATAAACGGCAATTGATTTGGCAGCAGTCCGCTCACGCTCGCGCCAACAAACGGCAAGCGATAGAAAAAGAGGCTGAAGCGAAAATCGACGAGCGTAAGCGGAAGCTGGGAGAAGTTGAGCTAAAAATTGCCGAATATAACCAAGCAGTTGAAGGTATCAATAGCTACTTAGAGGCAATGAAATTAGATGACTGTAAGCTGCCCACAATACTTGAAGATAATTCGAGTATCACTCCATTTTTCACTGACGTAAATTCTGTAGAGTCAAATAACATCCCAACAGAATCGGCTTCCAGTTTGGATTCAGAAAATGATTTGAGTGCTACACAAAGTTATAGTGAGACAAATCCTGTAGAGTCAGATGACAGCCCGGAACCTGGAGCCAGTCCCGATCGGCTAGTGCGACCTAATTACCCGGCTGCTCAATCCGAAAGCTCCAAAAAATTAGAGAGGGGACAACTTGTGGAGGGCATAGTTACTAAAGTCACGCAAGATGTCGTAGTAGTAGATTTGGATGGTACAGTTGGGTTGCTCCACATAAGTAACGTTAGCGGTGGCTTTGTTATACTCGCGGATCTATTTGAGGAAAATCAGTTAATCAAGGCAATGATTGTTACACTGGATGATGGTAAGGGTCGGATTTCTCTGTCTACTAAGGTTTTGGAAAATTATAAGGGGGAGATCCTCCAAAATATCGAGCAGGTGATGGCTGATGCAGAGGGCCGTGTTACTAAAGCCCGGAACAAACTAAAAACTACCTAAGCCATAAGCATTCGCGTGCAAAGGTATATTGGCAATATGCCCCCACATGACGAGCCTGGAAGTGTCTGATTTTATAATCTATACCCAAAATGTCTTTGAACAGAAAAACTCCGCGAATTTTAATTCCACCAAAGGTGAGGAAACTTGTTTTTGAGCGCGATGAAAATTGCTGCAAAAGCTGCGGCAAGACTGGCCAAGAGACTAATCTTACGATCGATCACATCATTCCCTTAGCTCGTGGAGGATCAAATGACATCAGCAACCTGCAAACCCTTTGCCTCGATTGCAATAGGCGAAAAAAAGACCGCCTTGACCCCCGGTTCAAGCGTCGATTCAGCAGATGAAAATGTAGGTAAATTTAATTAGGTATTCCAAAATCTTTGAATAATTTTTCAATCTGTTCCATAGCCAGAGATTCGCAATCACTGTCTAATCCTTGTTTTTCGTGTCTACACTTTAACCGAGAGAGCCGTTGATATTCAACCTTCAATCTAGATACACAATTATTGAAAATAATTTCATTTATAACAACTTGTTGATTCAGGTTCATTGCATTTGAATAGCCCTCAATCCAATAGGATCGAATCGTTATTAACGCTTGCTGTATATCTCCACGATCATCCGGTTTCAGAGAACAGATATAATCAAAAAACTGATTAACTCGATTCAGGTATAAAACAATTTCTCCGGCAATGTCTAGAGCGTAAATTTCTGTTTTATTCAGGAGGTTTTGGTAATCGAATTCCATCTCTGGCTTACATTTTTCGCAATAATTTTTGACTGATTCGAGATTTGCTTTATTGTTGTTTACGGACATGAGCTGCCCTTCAATCATAAATAGACGATTCACCTGGTTATCGATAATAGTAGTCAGGAAAGTTGCTATCTTCTTCTGTTCCTGTTTCCTCCCACTTCTTGCCAGTAACCACTGGGAAGATATTGTAATCAAGCTACCAGCTATAGTAAATGCTAACCTATCTTTAAATAGCAAGATATATAAGAATACCAGCACAACTATTAAAATAATCAAGTCCCGAAGCATAACAACAAACTTTTCAATATCAATATTACGAATCATTGCTCAATCCCCAATTGCTTTGCTTTATAATATATTTTAACTAATCCGTAAGGAATCTGCCAAGAAAAAGCGATCGCTTGCAATAACAGCAGCATGTTAACTAAAGCGAAGATGCTTGCCTATTGGCATTAGTTTGGCAATCAAACGACCGTTACTATCATAGATTTCTCCCGTACCAGAAGCGATTGCATCTTCTCTGATTTGCTCAGATGCGATCGCGATCTGGTAGGTTGAGTTGAACACATAAATGATGGGGGCTTTCAACCTATCTTTGGTAAAATGGAGAAAGCTTAGCTAAAGGTAGCGGTGATGACATTGCGATCAATTACCCTGATGCTGCCGAATGAGCTGATAACCCAGCTTCAGCAGTTGGTGACGGATAGCCCTGATGCGCTGCACCAATTTGAATTTGTCATTGAGGCGATCGAACACGAACTTCAGCGCCGTCAGCGCGTCAGCCGCCAGCAAGCATTCTGGGCTAAGGTGGAAACCATTCGGGCGCAGATGATAACAGAGGGGATTGAAGTGAACCCGGACGAGATTTGGGGAGATGTACGCGATCGCTCAGAGGGTCGTGAGGTTGTATTGTGAGTCGATACCTAATCGATACCAACGTTCTGTCTGAACCCCTCAGACCTCTGCCTCATCCCTTAACGATTGAGCGATTGCGGCTGCATACTGATGAAATCGCCATTGCTTCAGTGACGTGGCATGAAATCCGTTATGGGTGTCTGCGCTTGCCAGTCTCTCGAAGACGCTTGCCAGATCGAACAGTATCTCCTGGAAGTGCAAGCCACATTCCCGATTTTGCCCTATGACGCAGCAGCCGCAGAGTGGCACGCCTCAGAACGATCGCGTCTTACGGCTTTGGGTCAGCCACCAGCGTATGCAGATGGACAGATTGCAGCGATTCTCCTTCGGAGACGCTACGCGAACGCGCGTACCAACGATTTAATTTTAGTGACTCACAATGTCTCTGATTTTGCAGGGTTCCAAGACTTGCAGATTGAGGATTGGTTTGTTTAACGACCGTGAAAAGCGTGGGCGACTTCATTGCAATCAAATTTCAACTTCTGGAATTGAATCGATATAGTCTTTCAACGAGATTGTTCCCCGTAAAAGTTGGAGCGTAGAATCATTAAGGTTAGTATCGATTGCTTTGGTTGCTTGGAAAAGTTTGGAAAGAGTTTGATTTAGTCGGCTCTTAAAGGTGTAATAGGACGAGGTATTGTAGTGTAAGGAAACCTTGATGGGGTCAGCTATTTCATTGAGAAACCAATAGGTTAATCTAATTTGTTCCGGTAGATAGGAATCGGTTTGTGCAATTAGAAACAAATCGAGTTGAGTTCTCCAGTCTGCGGCGATTGTTTCCAAGTTCGGCATAGGTCGTGCCGTCCAGTTAACAATCTCAGCTTGCTCGTAACGATAGATAATCAGGTCAAAATTTGACTGGAGAACAACATTTTCAAAGGTACATTCACAACAATAGTTGAACGCTTTCCAGGTGTTAGGTTCTTCAGTCCATATTTCTGGAGCTAAGGATTTGAGTTGGGAGAACCATTGCCCTAGCGTTTTATTGCTTTCCAAAAGTTCCGCTATGGGTAAACCCATTAAGGACTGCTGCATCACTAGATGAAATTGTTCTCCCAAATTTCGAGATTGAATCATCTCTTTTGTGTCAAGTTCGTGAATCAAGTTAGGATTTTCAAGGCGTGACAAGTCTTCTGCATTGAGAATCATTGTTAGGTTTTGTAGCGTATTAGGAAGGGTAACAGTGGAAATGAGTTGCACATAGCCTATCTGGGGCTATGTTTTAACTGCCAGATTTCAAGCGGCAAAGTTTGTCAAATAGAGCAGTAGGAAGACAATCAATATCAGAGGTTTGCGGGACATAAATTAAGACAGTTAAAGTCAGCTGACTGCTACTCAAGCTTTTCAACAAACTTCTCACTGTCCGATACTCTACTTTTTGAGAAAAATCCAGATAAAGTATTAAGGTTGACGCAACCGAACTAAAAATTTGTTCAAGCCAGACTTCGTTGGTTGTTTGTAAGGCAAAACGCGGATAATTGCCATTCCATACAGGTCTTTTAAAACAATTAGCGAGCGTTTGGATACTCACCTGCTTTTTTGGTAGGTTCTTGAAGAACTCTGGGTGATTGGTAAAGTACACGAGCTTTGGTAAGGCGCTATGAATCACTCCTGGTGGCGCGTCAGCGCTTAATTTACCAATGGCGTTGATAGTCTGTTTAATCCCAAGATAAAAACACCGTTCTAGCGTCGGTTAACTTGATTTTTCTTTGATAATTAAAGGCCGCGTGCTGAACAAATTGCTCCAGTTCAGGTTCGGGAAAATCTAGGTTAATAGTGGGGTCAATCAATGGCAATTCTGGGTGATTTTGCCGAATTTCTGTTGGGTTAACTTCGGGTGGTAATGGGAGTGCTTCAAATGCATAAGCATACCAATGTCTACCACTGCGCGAGCTTTGAGGAACCAAGTTAATCCGGGTGATTTGATTGGATAAATTCTGATGTTGGGTTTGGTAATTCAGAAAGGGACGCAAAGCATCGGATTGCCCGCTGTTGAGTAGAGCAAAACTCCAAGAAAGCTCGTTATCTAGAAAGCACAAACTTATCCAGTCTTGTGCTGGCATAGCTTGAAAGGGTTGTCCATAAACTGAGGGAGTGGCGTAGAGGATAATCGTATCGAGATGGTCTGATACTTCGATCAGATTTTGAAGACTTTCTCGATAAATCTTTCCTGACGCTCGGTTAAAACGGTATCGCCGAATTTGCATGAAATTAAACTCCAATTGAACGTAAAAAAGTGCCAGGGGGCAGTTCTGGCACTTTGGATAAATCGAAATCAATTGAATGCTATCAGTACCAAGATACTTCTCGGAGCGAGTTAGAATCTGAGGTAACTGGTGGGGTGTTTGAAGAGTCAGAAGGCGCAGCGAATTCTGCTCCCCCTAAAGCCGCCCATTTTCTTAAAGCTTCTAATTCCTCCGTATCGTGGCGGAATTGGGGTGGCTTAAGATCGAGTAGAGTTAATAAGCGATCGCTGCTCACAAGTCGTGGATGTCCATTGGCAAAAGCTTCAGTTGCCGACTCTTTAACAATGTTGCGAATCTCTGCCCCAGTATAAGCAACAGAACGTTCTGCCAGAAGTTGGATAAACTCTGATTCTAGTTGAATTAGATAGTGTTCTAGCTGAACTTT
>DNGJ01000540.1:1795-5180 GCA_003486305.1 Cyanobacteria bacterium UBA11371 | reverse complement strand
ACAAACGAAGGTGTACCTCATACCGCTGCAATCCCCTATAAAGCATACAACTAACCGCAGTGGTAAGTATCCCTGTCGCCAGAGAGATTCTTTGTAAATAAAATATGTGTTGTTGATTACATATTACTTTCAATACGGGTAGCACAACCATCTGGCTTTCCCTATTTTAAGGTGAGAAAAATAATTGGTAAGCAATGTACGGTAGCGGACAGACAAATAATTGCCAAGACGATAGGTTATAGACAGTGTAAACCTTACAAAACTAAACTTGGGACGGATAGTTATGCACAACTCCCACACTCAGGTGATTTCGCCGCGAACCCAAGAATTGATTGAGTACCTGCTGTTGGGAAAACTTTCCTTGGCTGAGATTGCTAAAATTACTGGGTTCTCAGAACAATTGCTACAAAATTATATCAAGGCCAAGTCCAGTTTTTTTCATTGATAAATACTCGATACTTAGCTGCATAATGCTAAGAAAAACCGGCTTTTATCCCTTTTTTACTCAAAGTTTCAGCATATTATATAACCACTTTGGGTTCGTAGTCAGCTGACTACGAACCTAACGTTTTAGCTTGGACTGCTTATGCAAAAAATTTATGAATTTAATTGTATATAATTATGAAGTAGCAATCGTAAATAATCAACCTAAAAAGGTAGAGCGATCGCATCATCCACAAAAACTATATATTCCTACAGTTAGAGTGATGTAACATCTGGAACTCTACCAAAAGATAGATAACTTTTTGGCAGATTTATAATTTTTGCTTGTGTTCGAGAGTTTTAAATTATCGCTCTGCTGAAAACCTTCATATTTTATGTATTCTTCATCACAAGTAGTAATTACATGAACTCCATTCTTCCGGTAGAAGCCGGTTAAGCCAGTAACACTTTAAGATAGTTATTACAGATGACTGGAATGCAATTAAGGAGGATATTTGAAAAGCCCAAACCAGAGGATTGAGCCGCGAAAATCTGTCTTTTTCGCCAATTTCAGACGATAGTCAGGGCTTTTGAAAGACTCTCCGAGAGGTTCTAAGGATTAAGGACAATAGTAATTATTGTCAGAGCAAGCTGGAAAATTTTTCAATATTTCAACTTTTTTTGGTTGAAACTGTTCGCTCTTGCGAACAATTATGACTGAACCGATGTTCTAAAAAATTGGAATTTGCACATATGTACGTACCACTTTGGCCTGGTGATGTTTATCCTTTAGGCGCACATTGGGATGGCAAAGGCACAAATTTTGCAATTTACTCAGAAAATGCAACGGGTGTTGAGCTTTGTTTATTCGATCGCAACGATGAGGAGACGCGCATAGAGTTAACTGAGGTCAGCAACTTTGTTTGGCACGGTTACTTGCCGGGAGTTGGCCCTGGTCAGCGGTACGGATACCGAGTTCATGGCCCCTATGCACCCCATGAAGGGCATCGTTTCAACGCCAACAAGGTGCTAATTGACCCATATGCCAAGGCAATTGATGGCAACATCAGGAGAAATGGCCCGGAATTGTTTGCTTATTCCTGGGATTCTCCGGAACAAGATTTATCGTTTTCCGAGTTAGATAACGCCGCTTTGGTGCCAAAATCTGTCGTAATTGATGAGTCGTTTGATTGGGAAGGCGACACGCTGCTGCGAACTCCGTGGCACGAAACGATTATTTATGAAGTCCACGTCAAAGGCTTTACTAAATTGCACCCGGATATCCCGAAAAAATTGCGCGGCACTTATGCGGGAATGGCTCATCCAGCGGCAATCGAGCATCTCCAAAGGTTAGGAATTACAGCTGTTGAATTAATGCCGGTGCATCACTTTTTGGCGCGTCCGGGACACCTGACTGATAAGGGATTAACTAATTATTGGGGCTACGATTCGATCAACTATCTTTCTCCTTACTCCGGCTACAGTTCTAGCGGTAGTATGGGGGGTCAGGTAACCGAATTCAAAGAAATGGTCAAGGCGCTGCATCGCGCTGGAATTGAGGTAATTTTAGATGTGGTTTATAACCACACCGGAGAAGGCAATCATTTAGGCCCTTCTTTGTGTTTGCGAGGCATCGATAATGCTGCTTACTATCGTTTGGTAGACGGCGATAAGCGTTATTACATGGATTTTACCGGCTGCGGCAATTCGCTCAACGTTTCTAACCCGCAAGTTTTAAAGTTAATTATGGATAGCTTGCGCTATTGGGTGTTGGAAATGCACGTAGATGGGTTCCGCTTTGACCTCGCCTCGGCTTTGGCGCGGGAATTATACGAAGTGGATAGCCTTGCAGCGTTCTTTGATATTATCCATCAAGACCCGGTTTTGGCGGATGTGAAACTGATTGCCGAACCTTGGGATATTGGCGATGGTGGCTATCAAGTTGGGAATTTCCCCGTGCGCTGGTCTGAGTGGAATGGTAAGTATCGGGATACGGTGCGAGACTTTTGGCGCGGTGAGGGGACGACTTTAGGAGAATTTGCTTATCGTTTCACCGGCAGCCCGGATTTATATTATCAGGTAAACGGGCGGCGTCCGAATGCAAGTATTAACTTTATTACCTGTCACGATGGTTTTACTCTCAACGATTTGGTGAGTTACAACGACAAACATAACGAAGCCAATGGGGAAGAAAACCGCGATGGAGAAAGCCACAATCGTGCTTGGAATTGTGGAGTTGAAGGCGAAACTGATGACGCGGAAATTTTGCAATTGCGGGAAAGGCAGAAACGCAATTTCTTGACCACGTTAATCCTGTCTCAAGGCATCCCGATGATGTTGGGAGGAGATGAATTGGGGCGGACGCAAAAGGGGAATAATAATGCCTATTGTCAAGATAATGAAATTTCTTGGTTTGATTGGGAATTGGAAAAAGAAAACGAAGATTTTGTCAATTTTACCCGCGAGTTAATCTTCTTCCGGCGTCAGCATCCGGTATTTCGGCGGCGCAAGTGGTTCCAAGGTCGTGCGATTCATGGTAAGGGCGTTAGCGATATTGCTTGGTTTAACCCCGATGGCTCCGAGATGACGGACGAACAGTGGAATGTGGGTTATGCAAAGGCGATGGGCGTGTTCTTGGATGGTAACCAAATTCCTAGTCCGGGACCAAAAGGCGATCGCATCATCGATGATAGCTTTTTCCTCTTCTTTAATGCCCACTATGAAACAATTGAGTTTGGGCTACCAAGCGTGCTGGGGCTAGATGATAAAGAGTGGGTTGTTGTAATTGATACCAAAGAACCTCGCTTTATCAAGGAAGAGAAAACTTACACCAACGGTTATAAGGTGCCGGTGGCGGCGCGAAGTCTCGTAGTGTTGCGCTGTTTAGATTGATATAGCGGATTGCTTTTCGTGTGAGGTACACCGCAAGGCAAGTTTAGCGGCACCGTTAACGGTGCCGCTA
>DNGJ01000540.1:0-1597 GCA_003486305.1 Cyanobacteria bacterium UBA11371 | reverse complement strand
CACCGTTAACGGTGCCGCTAAACAAACGAAGCCAAAAGGCTGTCAACGAAGAAACCGGGTTTCTCGCCTCGTCGCAGGGCACCTACTTTTGAGATGCGATCGCTGCGTTCTTGCCAAATTGTTTCCATTGAATCGCTCCCTCTGTTAAATTAACTCCGCTGAGGTTTACCTCGCTAAAAACAGCCTGCTCAACGACTGCCTGTTCTAAGTTTGCTCCTGTCAAGTTTGCCCCTCTAAAGACGACTCGTTCCAAGTGCGCGCCTTGAAAGTTTGCTTTCGTTAAGTCACTTTGATAAAAAACTACATCTTTAAAATGCGTTCCTTTCAAGCAAGCATTGTGAAGGTTTGTTTGCCAAAAGACTGTTTTTAAGAAAACGGATCGCTCTAGGTTGGCTCCTCTAAAATTGACCTTGCCCAGATGCGATCGCCTAAAATATACTTCTTTAATTTCTGCCTCTTGAAGGTCAGTTTGCTCCAGGTTTGTTTCCTGTATCGTTGCTAAACTCAAGTCTGCTTTTCTTAAAAGCGACCCAATCAAAAAAGATTTCCAGAAAGTTGTCTCCCTCAGCGAAGCTGCTGTTAAATTGGCGCGCCAAATGATGGCTTTTTGCAGGTCTGCCCCTTCCAGACAAGCTCCCTGAAGGTTAGCCCCGCTGAGATTGGCTTGGAACAGATCTGCCAACTCTAGGTTTGCCTGACTTAAATATGCCCGACTCAAGTTTGCCAATTCCAGGTTTGTTTCTTTAAAATTGGCACCTCTGAGATTGGCGCCCCTGAAATCGGTTGTGAAAAGATTTGCTCTGTAAAGGTTTGCACCTTCTAAGTACGCCCCGCTACAATTGACTGCCCTTAGATCGGCATAGCTGAGGTCGATCTCGCACTCGCCACTTTCTGATTTGTAGCGATTCCAAACATATACTCCCTGCTTCAACTGTTCCAGATGTTCCAAATTCCCCATTGGGCTGCAGTCCCTGTGCTATTGTTTGCTCACTTATGGTAACTGATACTCGCATCGGCTTTGATTGCCCCCTTTTTGCCAAACGACTCGCATTCGCGGCTACACAAACAAAGACCGCCTGCGCCGTCTTAACGGGGGTAGTTAACCCGGATTTGGTATGAGTGTCATGGTTTAGTTAAAGAGAATATGATTGATACCAAATCTGCCCACGTTTTGGTAGTGCATATTACCAAAATTATAACTTATGGTGTTTTGGGGGCGTTGACTTTGCCGTGTCTTGGGTATGGTTTGGTAATCGGAATTGCCGCAGCGCCAGGGAATTGGATCGGAATGTTGGTGTTGCAAAAGATTGGGGACGAACAGTTTCGCAATGAGAGCGATCGCTCTGATTACCATTAGGGGTATATTTATCCTTTGGGATCAACGAGACTTTTTTGTTATTTGGTAAGGTAACAGCGAGCTAATAAAAATTCATCTTCCCGAAAGTACATTACCGCAGGTAGAGGAATTATGGCAGCTTGCCTGCCATAATTCATTGTATGGTAGTGGCCTAAGCTGGGGCGGGTTTATTTAACCAATGCGCTGCTAGCAAATATTGCTGGGAAAACCCGCCCCTACAGCACCAAGAAAACTTGGCGG
>DNGJ01000404.1:10141-11290 GCA_003486305.1 Cyanobacteria bacterium UBA11371 | reverse complement strand
TTGTCAATAACGCCAGGTAGGGGCACGGCAGCGATAATTTTCCCTCTCAGGTATAACTGAATATTGCCGGGCCCCGACAAAAATTGCAAAATGGAATTAAATTATGTTTTGGATTGTTTATTCTTAAAAAGGAAGTCAAAAAAATGACCAGTCAAGCAGAACGTGCCGCCCATCCTGTAGAGCCTTCAATGCTCGAAAAAGGGCTAACAAAAAGAGAATATATCGCCGCACTAGCTTTGCAAGCAACCAGCGCTTCCGCCAGTCCTCACGAACGTGCAAAAGAAGCTGTAATCTTAGCAGATGCTCTGCTTGAGGTTTTACATCCGCCGACTTCTCATCCCTAAGCAATACTATATTTTGTATTGTATGGGCGGGTTTTACAAATAAATTTTACATCCAGATAATTTTAATAAACCCGCTCCACTCTATGAATAAAAAACGCAAAGTTCAAGAAATCATTAAACCGGAAACTAAAGCTATCCGGAATGAATACGAGCAACACAGCGTCCAAGGTTTCTATGAAAACTTCGGCGATGAATACAGAAACCCTCACGAGTCTGCTATTAGAAAAGTTATACAATTAGCTGCTGCTAAATGGCCTCTTGATTTTAGCAAAGTATTAGACTTGGCTTGTGGTAGCGGTGAGGTTACGTTAGCCTTGAAAAGTTTGGGATGTTCTAATATAGATGGCATCGATCCTTACACTGGTAATGCCTATTTCAACCGCACAAATCAAATTGCGGAAGCTTACACTTTTGAGGATATTGCTTCTGGAATGATAAGCGATCGCACTTACAGTCTAATCGTTTGCAGCTTCGCCATGCATTTGGTAAATTCTTCGCGTCTCCCCCTATTAGCCTACCAATTGAGTCTAATTGCCGACTCGATGATAATCGTTACACCCCACAAGCGACCTGAATTAAAACCAGAATGGGGATGGACGTTATTAGATGAAATTGCTGTTGACCGCGTGCGCGCCCGGTTTTATAATTAGTAATTAAAAGCTGGCTAATAGCTAATTGCTAATTGCAAGAAAAGGTAATAGAGCGGGGCGAAGCATTTGCGCTGTTATGTTGTCGGTAAATCTAAAATATTTCATCGCATTTGCTAATGCCTCCGGCACGCTGCGCGAACGCCCTTACACGCCAT
>DNGJ01000404.1:0-9988 GCA_003486305.1 Cyanobacteria bacterium UBA11371 | reverse complement strand
AAATATTTCATCGCATTTGCTAATGCCTCCGGCACGCTGCGCGAACGCCCTTACACGCCATTAGCCATTAGCCATTAGCTCCAGGATTGATATAACTTATAATTTTAAAATAAATATAAAAATCTAGTCTGGGGCAGCCGCAATAGCGTAGGATAGGTATAAAAGATAAAAACGATTAGACTAGGGCAAAGGCATTGAGTTTTACCAATTACCAATTACCAATTACCAATTACTAATTACCAATTACCAATTACCCATGACATATCATGTGCCAACTGCTGGGAATGAATTGCAACGTGCCAACGGATATTTGCTTTTCTTTTGAAGGGTTTTGTTCGCGGGGCGGAAAGACAGACGAACATCGCGACGGGTGGGGAATTGCTTTTTTTGAAGGTTTGGGATGCCGCATATTTTTAGATGATAAACCTTCAGTTGTTTCTCCGATTGCGGAGTTGGTGCGGCGCTATCCGATCCACTCTACCCACGTCATTGCCCATATCCGCAAAGCAACTCAGGGTAAAATTGCCTTAGAAAATTGTCATCCTTTCCGGCGGGAATTGTGGGGAAGGTATTGGGTATTTGCTCACAATGGAAATTTACTAGATTTACATCCAGAAAATGGCAATTTTTATCAAGCAGTAGGTCAAACCGATAGCGAAAAAGCTTTCTGCTTGATGCTAAACGCTTTACGGGAAGAATTTCCCCAAAGTAAACCCCCGATAGAAAAACTGTACGCAGTATTAAAAGACATCAGCGACGCTTTGTCAAAAAAAGGAGTATTTAACTATTTACTTTCAGATGGGGAACACTTTTTTGCCCACTGTTCAAACCATCTCAACTACATTGTAAGACAAGCGCCTTTTGCAGCTGCCCACTTAATTGACGAAGATATAACGGTAGACTTTCGCGAGTTAACGACAGAGAGCGATCGCGTTGCTGTCATCGCCACCACTCCCCTGACAGACAACGAAGTCTGGACGCCGATTAAAGCAGGAGAATTACTGGTTTTTCAAGATGGTTTACCCATTAATATCGACCATTAGCAATTAGCCATTAGCAATTAGCCATTAGCAATTAGCCATTAGAATATACCACGTCTAGATGCTGATGGTGAGAAAAACGTGGAATTTTCAGACAGGGGGTTCTCGAAAGATTGCCACTGAGCAGTTTGTTGAACTGGTATTTCAATAATAAACTCAGTACCTGCACCCGGAGAGGAAACGCACCGCAATTGACCGCCGTGTTTTTCAACCACAATTTGGTAGCTAATAGACAAACCAAGTCCCTTATTCTTGCCTAAAGGTTTCGTTGTAAAAAACGGATCGAATAACCGGCGACAGACGTCTTCCGTCATACCGGGACCATTATCGGCAATCCGAATGATAATATAAGGATTGGGAATAAGAGATTGCTCGGTTTGTAGCATAGAACCGCCATAGTTCATCGCGAAATCCCGCATCGCCAATTCGGTGCGAATCGTGATAATCCTGGGGTCTGGATGATTTTCCAAAGCGTCGATGGCGTTGCTCAAGAGATTCATAAATACTTGATTGAGCAATCCAGCGTAGCATTCAACCGCAGGCAGATCGCCATATCCTTGAATAACTTGAATTCCAGCTTTTCCATCGCTTCCCTTGAGACGATTTTGCAGTAATTTGAGCGTGCTATCTAACCCTTCATGAATATCAACTCGCTTCATTTCCGATTCGTCGTGACGCGCAAAGTTACGCAGAGATAAAACAATTTGGCGGATGCGGTCTGCTCCCATTTTCATCGAAGATAATAGTTTGGGCATATCTTCCATGACAAAATCGATATCGATCGCTTCTACTGAATTTTGAATCTCGATTGGTGGGTTAGAATAGTGTCGCCGATAAAGGCTAATTAAGTGCAGCAAATCGCGGATATAATGACTTGCATGGTCTAAATTGCCGTAAATAAAACTGACGGGATTGTTAATTTCGTGAGCCACACCCGCTACCAATTGTCCCAAACTCGACATTTTTTCAGTTTGAATCAGTT
Organism: Cyanobacteria bacterium UBA11371; assembly: GCA_003486305.1. Taxonomy (GTDB): domain Bacteria; phylum Cyanobacteriota; class Cyanobacteriia; order Cyanobacteriales; family Aerosakkonemataceae; genus Microseira. The sequence continues at coordinate 7,966 of DNGJ01000404.1, read as the reverse complement.
GTGCTTGGGTGCGATGCAGTTGGTAAAGTGCGTCCTCTAAATGTTTAGCTTGTTCTTTTAAGCGTGCTTTAGATTGGCGCAACGCTACCTCGGTGCGCTTGCGATCGCTAATTTCCTGTACGAGCATTTCATTAGCAGCTTTTAACTCAAAAGTCCTCTCCTCCACCCGAAGTTCTAACTCGCGATACGCTTGTTGGAGCGCTTCGCTTGCTTGCTTGCGCTCGGTAATATCCCGCGTTACAGTGGCATAACCGCGCAACTGTCCGTTTTCGTCTCTTAACGCCGTTACATCCACATTCGCCCAAAATTCCGACCCATCTTTACGCAAGCGCAAAGACTCGTATTCGTACCCGCCTAGTTTCGCTGCAATTTGCAACACTTCTTCGGGTCTACCGCTTTCTACCTCTGCGGGGGGATGAAAGCACGAAACATGCTTACCAATAATTTCTTCTGTGCGATACCCGTTGATTCTTTCCGCGCCTTGGTTCCAACTCACCACCCGTCCATCGGGGTCGAGCATGTAAATCGCATAATCTTTCACTCTATCAATCAACAAGCGGAAGCGTTCTTCACTTTCTTTGAGCGCCTCTTCTGCTTGTTTGCGCTCGGTAATGTCGCGGGCGGCAGCATAAATTAATTTATCATCCTGGCAGGGAGCAGCGTTCCAAAGCAACCATTTATACGACCCACCCCGGCAACGGCAGCGGTTTTCAAACGTAACGGTTTCGTCGCTGGTCGCCAATTTTTCCAGTTGAGCGAGAGTCGATTCCCGATCTTCGGGATGCACCAATTCTAACAATGGTTGGGCGAGCAATTCTGCGGAGCTTAACGCGAGTATTTTTTCGCACATCGGGTTTACTTGCTTTAGGTAGCCGTCAAAACCCAAGATGAAAAACATATCCAACGAAAGGGTAAAAAACCGATTCTGCTTTGCTTGCAATTCCTTTCTACTGCTGCTCGGAATTTTTGCCGTATGGGTTGCCATTGCTCACCTACTCAGTTGTATTTACTACTGCCCGCTCTCCGGAATGCCCCTGATGTTAAAAGTGTCGATTGCACAAGGTTGCGTCGATTTGAGCCAGAGGAGATCGAGTGCAACTCTTCACCCCTGACTGATAACGCTGCCTTACAATACCGACGTAATCCTGTGAGTTTGATTTTACATCTTCTTCACACTTTATAAACTTTGTATAACACATCTTTAAAATTATTAACTTTTTTTATCTACTTTATATTTTATACAAGGAGAGGTAAAATATAGTTCGATCTCGTTCCCAGGCTTTGCCTGGGAACGAAATTATCCAGGCTTGGCCTCGGTTGGCTAATAGTGCAAGATCTCAATGGAAGATTAGATTGGACTCAATAGTTTGGTTAAAAGCAGCCGTGTTTTAAAATTAGGAGGCGATCGCAGTCAAAGGCAATCTTCCCTTCTTGTTGTAACCCCAGCAGCAACCTAGTCATCGTCACCCTGGTGGTAGAGCAGGCGTTGGCAAAATCTTCGTGAGTCAGGCGAACTTTTAGACGAGTTCCTTCCCTGTGAGGTTCGCCTATTTCCTGTTTCAAAAGTAGCAACAGATGCTGCAAGCGGTCTTGCACGCGCCGCTTGGCAAAAATGGCTAAAAGCAATTCGGTTTGCTTGAGCCTGCGATTAATTTGCTCAAAAAAAGTTTGAGCTAGATTGGGGTTGTTTGCTATTTCTGCAAGGGGAATTTCTAGTAACTGAACTTGCTTGGACATAGCTGTTGCTTGGTAAGTTTTTAGAGCGGTTAAACTCGATCCAAACAACATTTGTTCTCCTACCAATCCTACCAGCACCTCTTCACCTGTTTCGCAGATAGTTGTTAGTTTAACCAAGCCTTGATGAACTTGCCAAATACCTTGGGGATTGAGGGGAATAGTTTCTCCTTTAGCATAAACCTGCATCGCCGAGTCAAGGCTTTTGGTGTTGTTATTTGTTTGCTGGGCGATTTGAAGCGGCTCACTCGTGCCGATCTGACGCAGCATCCAGCGCAAAGAAGTTGACGTACCTTCGCGATCGCGCACGAAAGACACCGTTAGCATTGCCTCAAATGGCTCCCCCCCACGGGGTTGCAGGCGGACTTTCCAGTCTTGGATGCGCGATCCATTGCGCTGTCGGTTCAGTTCGTTACGAAATTGCCAACGCTCCTCGGATGCAACGAACACAACCAGCGGTTTGCCGATTAAATGTAGCTCGGAGATATTGAGCATCTCGGCGGCGGCGCGGTTGGCTTCCTGGATTTTACCAGCTACATCCGTTACTAAATAAGCTTCCGGTGCCAATTGAAACAGATCCTGGTAGCGCTGGCGTTCCGCTTGTAACTCGACTTGTATGACTGCTAGTTCCTCATTTTGTTGGCACAACTCTTCTACAGCAACCTGTAGTTCTTCCGAAACAATACCCAGTTCCTTGAAAGCAACGGGTAGTAGATGCTCTATTGGAGGAGAAGGCGATGCGTTAGCACCTTGGTAAAGCTTGTTCAATCGCAAGTTGAGTGCTTGCATTTGCCGCGCAAAGATGTCTACATTCATGTCAACCTCCAAACCCTGTGTTATACCAAACGTACCCAATGCTTGCATCGAAAGTAAATCCCCCAGATGATTTGAGGCTAGCGAGAAAAATTATTTCTTGCAAGTACAAGCTGCTTAGTATTAGCTTCAGAAGCATAGAAAATTATCTAGCCCCGTCGCATTCACCCATTGATAGATTCTTGACTAATCCTGCTGGGAGATGGGAATCTCTATGATGAATTCTGACCCTTTTCCGGGTGCGGAGATGCATTTTAGATCGCCCTTGTGTTTGTCCACAATAATTTTGTAACTAATTGACAAACCCAAACCCGTGCCTTTGCCAACTGGTTTTGTAGTAAAGAAAGGTTCAAAAAGCCGTTCTTGCGCTTCTTCCGTCATTCCCAATCCGCTATCGGATATGCGGATTCTTACCCAATCGGAGTTAATAACTTCTGTACAAATGCGAATAGTTGGTAATTGGTAATTGGTAATTGGTAATGGGGAATTAACTTCGTTTTCATTAGTTATTAACTCTTCTATAGCATCTATCCCATTGCCGATTAAATTCATAAAAACTTGGTTGAGTTGTCCGGCATAGCATTCTACCAGTGGTAGGTTGCCGTATTCTTTGATTATTTGAATTCCCGGAAATTCTTGTTTGGGTTTCAATCGATGGTGCAAAATCAGTAAGGTGCTTTCGATTCCCTCGTGGATGTTGGCGGGTTTCATTTGGGCTTCATCCAAGCGGGAGAAGTTTCGCAAGCTGCGGGCAATTTCGCGGATGCGCTCTGACCCCTGCTCCATTGCCGATAAAATTTTAGGCAAATCTTCGATGATGAATTCTAAGTCTATGGCAGCTTTTTGGGCTTTAATTTCCTCTGGCGGATCGGGATATTGTCGGGCATAAAGCTGCAACAATTTTAACAAGTCTTGTGTATATTGTTCGGCGTGGGGAAGATTGCTAGCAACGCAGTTAATCGGGTTATTAATTTCGTGGGCGACCCCAGCAACCATTTGCCCTAGTGAAGACATTTTTTCAGATTGAATTAGCTGGGCTTGAGTTTGCTGTAATTCGCGTAAAGCAGTTTCTAATTCGGTTGTTTTTTTGCTTAATTGCGCTTTTCTTTGCCGCAGTGCTTCTTCTGCCTGTTTTTTCTCGGTGATGTCTTCGACGGTACCTTCATAGTAAAGTAAAGTGCCGCTATCGTCTTGCACGGCGCGGGCGTTTTCCCTAATCCAGATCGCGCTACCGTCTCGGCGATAAACTTGGGATTCAAACGCGGATACAGAACCGTATTCTTGCATCGCGGCAATGAATTCGGCTCGCCGATTTTGGTTAACATAAACTTGCCGTGCAATATCGGTACAATTGTTTATCAGTTCCGCTGGCGATTTATAGCCCAAAATCCGCGCGATCGCAGGATTAGCGCTTTTAAAGCTGCCGTCGGGTGTAGTTTGGAAAATGCCATCCATCGCATTTTCAAAAATGTTGCGATATTTGGCTTCTGCTTGTCTGAGTGCAGCCGCAGCAGCATCTTGAATTTGGCACTGTGCTAACAGTAACTGATGAGCGTCCAAGAGTGAGTAAACTCCCTGCGGGTCTTGCACCACAATTGGTTCGTAGATCAGTTCGCGTTGGCGTTGCAAAGACTGCCTTGCTGCTGCCACAATCTCTGTATCGCTGGACAAGGTTAAAGTTTCCGTTTTAGCCAAGCCATAAAGTACTCTCAATGGTCGTTTGGCAAATAATTCCAAGCTGTATGGGCGACTAAGATATTCAAAAGTGCGCCGCCGCGAAATCATCCCCACGTACTCGCCTTCGCTGGTGATAATGATGCCAGGAAGTAAAGGATTTTCGTTTAAAATCTTGATAACTTCATTAGTTGGACGCTCTGACTCGATGCAAACCCTGTAAACGTTCAACTCTTGGAGCGTCGAGTCCAAACCGAGTTCTTTTCTACAGCTAGTCGCTTCAGTAGAAACTATGGCGTCGATTGGTGCTTGTGGGACAACAATCGTTTTCGCTCTTGGATTTGTAGGTTGCAGCTGCACTTTGTATTCGACCAAGCTTTCTGGCTCCGTTTCCGAACACTCCACCCATCTATCAGGGCCGATCAAACAGCCATCACCTACCCAGTCCATAGCATATCCGCAATTTTACTGAATTGATAGATCTAGTATGAATCCTTTTAGTTACTGCTTGCGTGACGCGCATCGCTTGGAACCCGTGACGCTGGTTGTTGGTTGGTTGTGATCCAGATCAATGTTTTAGTTAAGTAGTTTTTTTGATTTTAACCCCGCTGCCGTAAACCACATCTATCTTATGAGGGATTTTACGGAAACTTTTCTTAAAGTTTCCGTGTAGGCGCGTGGTTGTCTCAGGGTTTCTACTTAAGTAGCCGTGTCAGTACTAAAGAGTAAAGCAAAATTTGTATAAAATACAACATAAAATCGCATAATCTGGGATAGAGGGAAATGACCGATGCGCAATTCTTAGTAAAAAATTTGGCAATAATTCGGTATCATATAAAGCTGACTTGTCTAAACGACGGAACTGCTGAGCTTTTCACACGTCACGGAGATACCGTATGCTGACCCTCAAAATCACTGTCTATGTCGTTGTTTCGTTCTTTGTTTTGCTGTTTATCTTCGGGTTCTTGTCTAATGACCCAGCGCGCAACCCCAAGCGTCGCGATTTGGAATAGACAACGATTTAATTCGATCTCAGGCAGTCTGGGCGGGGGATACCTCGCCCGTACAGCCTCAAATGCGGTTGAGGTTCTGCGTCTGGGTTTTTTGTTTGCTTCGGTGTACTAAAAGATGCCCTACCCAGTTACGCCCCCTGAGACGCCAGCAATTATTGCGCCACTACCTTCGGGGCATCTGCCTCATGATACTGGCGAATCGTTAATTGTGCGATCGCATCCCCATCCCGATACAGGCGCATCTCACCACATCCGCAGCAAACATGACTTGCTTTGGCGCTCTGCAACTGCGTCAGACTTGGGTCCACCCTTGAGCGTTGGCATTTCACCAGAATTAGACCCAGCTACCGATATTTCCACTACAACTGCGGATCTGACAACCTCGATCGAGGAGCAGGGGACTCCGGTAGCAGGTGAGCAGGGGGGCTATCTTTACAAAGATGGGAATGAGTTAGAAACGGCACAGCAAGACCGGGGAAAATACGCAGGAATACCAGTTTTTCCGGGAACCGATGACAGCCAGGATGGGTGGCTGGTAAATCGCTTGATTCAACTGGCAACTACGGGCGATGGGAGGGTTTCCCAGGCGCAACAAGTGCCAGAAACTCCCGAAATAGAAGTTTTGCCAGGGGAACATATGTCGCCGGTTCCGGCTCCCGCAAGGGCGACTACCCAGACTACCCAAGCATCCCCAGCCCAACAACAACAGCAGCCAACTAGCGTTTCTACATCGGCGGGTGTAATAGAAGTTACCGCAGACCGGCAGCAATTTGACGAACGGCGACAGGTATTTACCGCTGAAGGTAATGTGGTGATGCGGTTTCAGGGGGGGATACTCGATGCAAATCGGGTGCAAGGAAATTTACTCAATTTTATAGCGATCGCAGAAGGCAATGCATCGTTGACGCGGGGACAGCAGGTGTTTCGCGGCTCGCGCTTTGTCTATAACTTTGTGCAAAACAGCGGTACGATTCAAAACGCCAGGGGAACAGTATTTTCACCGACTTCGGGGACGGATTTAACCTTTGAAACTGGGACGGGTGGATTGACTACCCCAGTCCCGGATCGACCTTTGAGCGATCGCTTGCTGGAAAATCAACCACCCCAACAAATTACCAGCCCAGGCGGCGTCACCGTCGAACTCGGTAGGGGGGGACTCACCAACGTGGGTCAACTCAATCGGGTGCGCTTTGAAGCCGAACAGATTGAATTTTATCCCAGAGGCTGGACTGCAACCAACGTGCGTTTGACCAACGATCCGTTTTCGCCGCCAGAATTGGAATTGCGCGCAGATCGGGCTGTATTTACGCAACTTTCACCTTTGCGGGACGAAATAGTCCTCACCAACTCCCGCATCTTTTTCGATCAAGGTTTTTCCATCCCGACTTTCCGACGGCGGATAGTAATCGACCGCACCCCAAGGGAAGCACCGATAGTGCAAATTCGCTACGACGCCAGGGAAAGAGGTGGACTTTATGTCGAGCGGGGTTTTGACATAATTAATACGCCACAAGTGCAACTGAGCATCACGCCGCAGTTTTTAGTCCAGCGAGCGATCGCTCAACAGGGCGGTAACATTTTTAACCCAAACTCTTGGGGTTTTAGAATGCGGTTCAATGCTAACGTCAGCCCCCGCACCAGAGTTGAAGCTTCTGCGGTAACGCCGACTTTCTTTTTAAACGAATTACCAGATAGACTTAGAGCCAGGTTGGCGGCGACTCAGATTATCGGTACTCGTTTACCCCACACCCTGACTCTGGAATATAGCTACCGCAATCGTTTATTTAACGGGTCTTTAGGATTTCAAACCGTCCGCAGCAGTTTGGGGGCGGTGATTACTTCCCCCGTGATTCCCTTGTGGAGAGGGATTAACCTGACTTATCAAGGTAGCGCACAGTATATTAACGCCGAAAGCGATCGCCAAGATTTGCTCGATTTTGACTTCTCGAACCCCAATCCGCAAGATGACCGCATAGTCTTAGGGCGTTTCCAAGCCAGCGCCGAACTGGCGCGCCCTACCTTGCTTTGGCGCGGACAACCTTTACCAGCGACACCATCCGAAGGTTTGAGATATACTCCAGTTCCCCTCGTACCTTTCCTGCGCGTAGTTCCTTCTGTGCGGGGTACGACGAGTTTATACACCAGCGGCGATACCCAACAAACCCTCAGCGGTAGTATCGCCTTACAAGGACAATTTGGTCATTTTTCCCGGCCTTTTCTCGACTATACCGCGTTTAATGTCGGGTACACCCAAGTTTTCAGAGAGGGTTTATCTCCCTTCTTTTTTGACCGGGTTGTCGATACTAGAGTGCTTTCTTTTGGTATCACACAGCAACTTTACGGGCCATTTCGAGTTGGGTTTCAAACGGGGATTAATTTAGATACGGGGGAACGCTTCAGTACCGATTACTTTTTAGAATACAGTCGCCGCGCCTACGGTATTGTTATTCGTTTCAACCCAGATCGGGAACAAGGTTCGATTAACTTGCGAATCAGCGACTTTAATTGGACTGGCGGCGATGAAGTTTTCGGCGGTTCTGGTGGGCGCTTTGTCGATACGGGTGTTATTCAACAATAAAGCTTTATTTTACTTTAATTTCGGTATTTGCCCCCAAGCAACTAGCCAATTGATTGATGTATCGTAGGGCAAATCACCTTTGTTTCTATGAAAAATCGTTTATGGCAACCAAAGATCTACGTAGAAACAAAGGTTTCTAGCGGGCAAATCACCT
>DNGJ01000402.1:28984-51412 GCA_003486305.1 Cyanobacteria bacterium UBA11371 | reverse complement strand
GGCTAAAGCTTTTAAAGCCTGCGAAGGCAGGCTTTGTTTGTGTAGCGACACCCTTTAGGGTGTCGGCTACAAAGTTGACATGCTCCCCAGAGGCTCTGCCTCTAATAACTTGTATGGTTATTTTAGGTTGGTTTAGTTTTCTGGCTCCTGCCCAAGCCCAAATTATTCCCGATGGCAGTTTGGGTAATGAGAACTCGCGGGTGGTGCCGAATGTCGAGATTAATGGAGTGACGAGCGATCGCATTGAAGGCGGTGCAATTCGCGGCGCTAATTTATTCCACAGTTTCAGTGAATTTAACATACAGGAAGGACGGGGAGCCTACTTTTCCAATCCCGATGGCGTTACCAACATCCTCACGCGGGTTACCGGAACAAATCGCTCTAATATTTTGGGAACTTTAGGTGTATTGGGCAATGCCAACTTATTTTTAATTAATCCCAACGGCATTATCTTTGGGCGAAATGCAAGGCTTGATTTGCGGGGTTCATTTTTTGGGAGTAGTGCGAGTGGAATTGTATTTGATGCATTTGAATTTAGTGCCACTAACCCCATCGCGCCACCTCTATTAACCATAAGTATTCCCATTGGTTTGAGATTTCGAGAAAATGCCGGTGCGATTATCAATCAATCCCAAGCTACCAGTTTATTACCCATTTCCCCCTCGCTAATTCCCTTCCCGCCAAACGTGGGTCTTGAAGTCGTTAGAGGTCAGACTTTAGCACTCTTGGGAGGCGATTTGCGCTTAGAGAGCGGCAATCTTACTGCTTATGAAGGAAATATTCTGTTGGGGAGTGTAGCAAGTCCGGGTGTTGTTAACTTTAATCTCGCGCCCACAAGTTTGTTTTTGGACTATCAAAACATCCAAAACTTTGGCAATATCGGGTTATCTGGAGGAGCATTCGTCAACGTCAGCGGATTGGGTGGCGGTAGAGTCGAAATTAGGGGTGGAAACGTCAATATCAGCGGTTCCCGAATTTTGTCGCTGACCGTGGGAACCGACAATGGCAGAGGGATTGATATCCGGGCAAATTCATTGTGGGTGGGGCAAGGTTCTCTGATTTCTGCCTCTACATTTGCTAACGGTAAGGGAGGAGATCTCAATATTCAAGCTACCGACAGCGTAGAATTGAGTGGCCTTGGTTTGGAGAGTTTTGGGCAGTTTGCCAGTAGCATTATTACAAAGGGAACGGTGAATGCTTTTGACCCGAACCTACTCTTAATTACTGGTACGGGGACGGGTACAGCTAAAGCTGGGGATATCAGAATCGAAACCAAACGCTTGGTAATGCGCGATGGCGCAACTATGGGCGGTGCAACGGTGGGGAAAGGTGATGGAGGAAATATCACTCTAAAAGCTGATGCAATCGAGATTGTCAGTTCTGGGATTTACAACGGCACGTTTAAAGGCAGCACAGGCAATGGAGGCGACATCACAATTGAAGATGCCTCACGCTTAACGCTGCGAGATGGTTCCGTATTGCTCGCAGCAACTCTGGGTGACGGAAAATCGGGAAATATCACCGTTAATGCCAAAGATTCCGTAGAATTGACTGGCAATCCCCCTGACTTTCCCTTTGTCACTGTCATTGCTACCTCTGCCACGGTGGGTACGGGAAAAGCGGGTGACATTACCATCAACACGGGGCGGTTGAATATTTCAGGGGGTGCGGCAATCGACTCGTCTAGTGGTGCGATTCTGGGTCAAAAAGCATTTTCCACCTTTGGAGGGGCGGGAGGCAACTTGACAATTGACGCCCAGGAATCGATTGAAATCGAGGGCTTCTCGGAGATTTTAGGCAATCGCGGTTCCAATCTTAGCGGTATCAGTGCGATAACGACTACCTCTAATCGGGGTGGAGATATTATCATTAACACGCCAAACCTGATTGTCCGGGATGGAGGAATAATTACTACAGCTACTTTAAGCGCTGGAGATGCTGGAAAAATTGCGATTAATGCCCAGGAGATAGAAGTAATTGGTAATAGGAATAACGGTCAATTCTTGAGTAGAATTGAGGCTGCATCTATCAACTTTGGCGTTGTCGATCCCAAAGATATGGGAGATGCGAATTCGTTGACTTTGAATGCAGATCGATTGATTGTGCGTGATGGGGGAATAATCAACGTTCAGAGTCTGGGAGGGGAGGGTAAGGCGGGTAGGATCGACATTTTTGCTTCGGCGATCGCTCTCGACACTGGCGGCAGTATTAACGCTACAACTAACTCTGGTGGCGAAGGTAATATTATCCTCAATGCCCAAGACATTCAATTGCGCCGTGGTAGCCGCATCACTACCGATGCAGGCAATTCTATGGGTGGCGATATCCGCATCAATAGCAACATCCTGCTGGCATTTCCACGAGAAAATAGCGACATCACTGCTAACGCGCAAACAGCCAAAGGCGGAACAGTTACCATCGACGTTGACAATATCTTCGGCATCGCAGCCATCAGCCGCGACCAAATCAGAAACAACTTGGGACTGACAGATACTGAGTTAGAAGCGTTACCAGTCAATCCGACTTTATTGCTTGGGAGTAACGATATTGCCGCGATTTCCCAAGCTACTGGCGCTAATTTACAAGGAACCGTATCATTTAGCGCCTCTGGGGTTAACCCAGCCCAAGGATTGGTACAATTGCCCGAAAATATCGTCGATCCGGCAACTATAATCGCTGCTAATCCCTGTGTAGAAGGGCAAGCGAGTGAATTCGTCATTACTGGACGCGGCGGCTTGCCTGAACCTCCTAGCGAAGTGCTGCGAGAAGATCCGGTGCGCGTGGGTTGGAGCGATTTACCTGCTCCCGCTCAAACCATATCCCAAAATATACCAGAAAACAATGTAGCAAAAGTTTCAAATCAAGCGATCGCTCCCGCAGAAGGATGGGTAATCGACGATACAGGCAAAGTAACGCTGGTAAGTTATAGTCTGCGTGGTTGGAGGGGGGAGCGAAGTCCAGCCTGTTCGATGCCAGGATTTTAGAAATAAGATTTTAGATTTGGGATTTGGGATGGAAAATTAAGGAGAATTTACTATGCCTTTTTTAATTTTTAACTTGGGGATTTTGGATGGCAAATTAAATCCTTTTTCAACAATAACCAAGCCCCCAAATTCGCGCTTAAATTCAATCCAAAATCTTTTAAACGAAGGGTTTGTTATTTGCACGCTTTCCCTATCGGCTAGCTTTTTAGATGCCCTCACCCCAGCCGTTGCCCAAATTGTCCCTGATGGCAGTTTGGGCAATGAAGCATCCGTAGTAGTTCCCAATGTAGAAATTAACGGCATTCCCAGTGAAAGAATTGACGGCGGGGCAATTCGCGGCGCTAATTTATTCCACAGTTTTGGGGAATTCAATATCCCAGAAGCACGAGGCGCTTATTTTTCCAATCCCAATGGCATTATCAATATTCTCACTCGCGTTACTGGGACAAATCGTTCTAACATTTTCGATACCTTGGGAGTATTAGGAAACGCCAACCTATTTTTGATTAATCCCAATGGCATTATCTTTGGCCCAAATGCCAGGTTAGATTTACGCGGTTCTTTTTTAGCTGCTTCTGCTAGTGGAATTGCATTTGATGGATTTGAATTTAGTACCGTTAACCCGCAAGCACCACCGTTACTAACGGTAAATATTCCGATTGGTTTGAGATTTCGAGAAAATCCGGGCAACATTGTGGTAACTGGGCCAGGTCATAACTTGGGAATTGACCCGCAGACAGGTACGTTTGACTATCGCAACCGCCCGGTAGGATTGCAGGTGGATACGAATCAAACCCTGGCATTAGTTGGCGGCGAAGTGGTTTTGACGGGTGGTAATTTAACAGCTTCAGGCGGAAGAATTGAACTGGGTAGTTTGGCAGGTTCCGGTTTAGTAAATCTAACTCCTTTCGATCGCGGTTGGGCGTTAGACTATACAGGCGTTAGCAATTTTGGGGATATTCGCCTTGCGCCAGTAGCGTCGGTGACGACTCGCGGCGAGAGTGGGGGTGCAATTGGGGTGCAGGGGAGACGGGTAGCGATCGCAAATAGCTCGATAATTGACTCAAGCACCTTGGGTGCCGGAAGCGGCGGCAACCTGACAATACGGGCAACAGAAGCGATTGAATTGTCGGGAAGCATACCCGGTACGCCAATATCTAGCTTCATGCTCGCTCAAGTCCAACCAGGAGCAACCGGCACTGGAGGGGATATTACGATTGAAACTCAACTCTTGCGTTTAACCGATGGTGGACAGATTAGTGCCGTTACCTTTGGACGAGGAAATGGCGGCGACTTAAATGTTATTGCCACTGAAGTTGAATTGCGGGGAACTTCAGCCAATGGACAGGCTCCCAGTGGTTTGTTTACCAGCGTGTCACCGACAGGGATAGGTAGAGGGGGCAATTTAACAGTTAACACCCAACGCTTGCTAGCAGAAGGGGGAGCGCAGATTCTGACCACTACCCTTGGGCAAGGAGATGCAGGCTCATTAACCGTACAGGCGCAGACGATTGAGCTAGTGGGAACTGCCGCTAATGGTCAAATTCGCAGTGGTTTGTTTGCCGATGTTGGCTCGACAGGGGTGGGTAACGGCGGCAATTTGCGCTTAGAAACCCAAAGCTTGCTGCTGGCAGATGGGGCGCGGGTTGGTGCTGGCATCTTTGGACGAGGAAATGGCGGCGACTTAAATGTTATTGCCACTGAAGTTGAATTGCGGGGAACTTCAGCCAATGGACAGCTACCCAGTGGTTTGTTTACCAGCGTGTCACCGATAGGGATCGGCAGAGCGGGCAATTTAACAGTTAACACCCAACGCTTGCTCGTCACAGGCGGTGCCGCGATCTTCAGTAGCACAGGTGGTCAAGGAAATGCAGGTACATTAACAGTGCTTGCCGAGACGGTTGAGTTATCCGGGTCTTCAGCCAATGGTCGAATCCCTAGTGCTTTGTCCACTGGTGTTGCTCCGACAGGTATAGGCGACGGTAATGCATTGCTGATTGAAACTCAACGCCTGCGAGTCACAGATGGTGCCCGGATTGTTTCTGGTACATCCGGACGGGGCAACTCAGGTAATCTAACGATACGGGCAGAAGATATAGAAGTGCGCGGTACCAGAGCCAATGGTCTGTTTTCCAGTGGTTTGTTTTCTACCGTCGAGGCGACTGGTATCGGTAAGGGAGGTATCTTAACCATCGAAACCAATCGCTTACAGGTGACCGATGGTGCAAAAGTCGAAGTCTCCACGATCGGACAAGGTGATGCAGGTAACTTGATCGTGCGAGCCACCGAAAGCATTGAACTATCTGGTGCAACAGATGGCGCCCGATTTGCCAGCGGTTTGTATGGAACGGTTATCGCACTACCTGAGTTCGGAATTCAAGGCAGAGGTAAGGGAGGAACCTTGAGCATAACAACACCCCGCCTGCAAATTGAGAATGGCGCTCGCATTGCAGTTTCCGACCAATCTGGAGTAGAAGGGGCAGGTGATATGACGATCGATGCTGACACGATTCGTCTCAACAATGGAGCGATTATTGAAGCCAACACCTTGGGTCAAATAAACGGCAGCATCACCCTCAACGCCAGAGATATCCAACTGCGGCGCAACAGCCGCATTATTACGAATGCAGGAGCAAACGCCACAGGAGGCAACATCAATATCAACAGCGACATCCTGCTAGCCTTTCGGGGTGAAAACAGCGACATCACCGCCAATGCCCAAGGAGGTCGAGGCGGACGGATCGAAATCAACGTCCCCAACATTTTCGGTATTTCTGCCCTCACGCGAGAACAATTAGCCGCTTTACTCCCACCAGAAAGTATCCTTGACCCCACCCAACTTTTCAGCAGCGATATCACCGCAATTTCTCAAGCTGGGTCACAACTAAGCGGTCAGGTAATTTTTAGCACTTCTGGCATTAATCCAGCCCAAGGTTTGGTAGAGTTACCCCAAAATGTGGTTGACTCTGCTGCCTTAATTGCGGCTAATCCTTGCGTAACAGGAGCAACTAGCCAATTTATCGTCACAGGTAGAGGGGGGTTACCCGCGTCTCCTGCCAACTCCTTGAGCGATGACTCTGTGCGCGTTAGTTGGAGCGATTTACCCCAAGAGCAGCAGGGGAGATCTATTGTAGGGGCGGGTTTTACCAATAACTTAACAACTAGAACAGATAATTTAACTAAACCCGCCCTCACTCCTGCCCAAGGTTGGGCGATCGACGATAAAGGTGAGGTAACTCTTGTGGGTTACAATCCGGGTGATGCAGCTTCTTCGCGCCATCCCCATCCCCAAACAATCTGTCCGCCGCGTTAAATTCGATTTTGGTAAGGGCTTTTTGGAGTTTCCCAAATGGTACAATCTGACCCCAAGCTAAACCTACCAAAAGGCACTGAACTTCCTTGTTCTGACGATACACCTGTGGATAACGAAAATCAAAACTTTATCCCCAATTTCCTGTTATTTCTGTTGGAATTTATTTGGGCAAATCGTCAAGATTGGTTTTTTGCCGTAGATATGGGAATTTATCATACAACGGGAATTACTCCTTTGGTTCCTGTCGTACCTGATGGGTTCTTGAGTTTGGGAGTGGAACGGCGCAAAGGTGGCGGATCTCGTTTAAGTTATGTCGTTTGGGAAGAAGATAATATTGTCCCGATTTTTGTGTTAGAAGTTGTTTCGCGCACTCCTGGGGGAGAATATGAAGAACAAATGGCGATTTATGCCAAATTAGGCGCACTGTATTATGTTATTTATAACCCGGATTATTGGCAGCGCGATCGCCAGCAACGTTTTGAAGTTTATCGCTTAGTTAATGGCGAGTATCGCTTGCAAATTGGCGAACCTTTCTTTATGCCAGAAATTGGGTTAGGAATTGGCAGGGTAAGAATGCAGAATGGAGGATCGGATCGAGAAGTTCTTTCCTGGTTCAATCGACAAGGAGAAAGATATCTCACTCCAGAAGAAATTGCCCAACAAACCGATCAACAACTTCAACAAACTCAGCATCAACTTGAACAAGAACGACAATTGCTGGAACGCTATCGACAAATGTTTGGGGAACTACCAGAGTAAGGAATAGCGTATGGTTAGGGGTTCGCAAAGCGGTAAGGGCAAATCTAACCGATTGCTAAAAATTATAGCGGATTGCTGTCGCATGAGGTACACCAACAGCTGTGTGCGGGCACCCTTAAGGGTGCCGCTACACAAACTAAGCCTTAAGGCTTTCCCTCACTCGCTTTCAATCTGCTGTAGTCTGCTTTCTCGCCTTTTGGGTCGCAGACGCTGGATTTTTATCCTATCTTTGTTGTTTATCCTGTCAATGACAGCACCGTCTGTTGTGGCGCAAGTATCAAAAAGAACAGCAACGATCGCTCAAGTGCAACCGGGAAAAAATAGCTACGAATCTGGTAATTTTACCCAAGCTGCTAGGGAATTACAAGCTGCCGTTGCCGACTTTGCAGCTATTGGCGATAAACTGAGTCAGGCTGTGGCACTGCGGAATCTTTCCCTGGTGTATCAACAACTGGGAGAATGGCAAGATGCGGAAGATGCGATCGCGCAAAGTCTCTCCCTCCTCCAAATCCAACCAAAAAACAATACCCAGTTAAAGTTTCTCGCCCAAGCACTCGACGTACAAGCAAGACTATACCGCGAAACCGGGCGTGCAGCAGATGCGGTAGAAACTTGGGAAAAAACTGTCAATCTTTATCAGCAAATCAACGATTCGACGGGAATTGCTCAAAGCCAAATTAACAAAGCTTCTGCTTTGCAAGATTTAGGGTTTTATCCCAGAGCTTGCAATATTTTACGCGAAGTATTGGGACTGTCTGCAAGTTCAAATCCAGAATTAAAACGACAGCAGTGCAATATAAACGAGTCAGAATTAAAAATCGTCAAAGCATTACCTGTAACCGCAATGAATGTCTGGGGTTTGCGGAGTTTGGGAGATGTGTTGCACGCCTTGGGCGAATTAGAACAATCGAAAATTGTATTGCAGCAGAGTCTAGAAGCTGCCCAAAAATTGCGATTACCCGCAGAAATTGCGGCGACTCAATTGAGTTTGGGGAATAATGCGATCGCGCTAGCAGTAAAAAATGCCCAACAACCCGCCTTAAGAACCCAATTTACCCAAGAAGCTTTAACTGCGTACAAAGCAGCAGAAAACTCCCCATCGCCGTTTGGGCAACTCCAAGCCAGACTAAACCAACTTAGCCTTTTAGTGGAAACGGGAAAAACAGCGGAAGCATTAACATTATGGCAATCTCAAAAGCAAGCCGTAATGCGCTTATCTCCTACTCGCACGGGCGTGTACGCTCAACTTAATTTTGTCAGAAGTCTGCTGAAATTAGCAGAATCAGAAACCAATTCCAACTATCCGGCAATTGGGGAAATTTTAACCGCTGCTCTTGAACAAGCAAAAGCCTTGGGCAATGCTAAATTCCAGGCATACGTTTTAGGTAGTTGGGGAAAATTGTACGAATTGCAACAGCAGTGGATCGAGGCTGCAAACGTTACTAACCAAGCAATAAGCCTTGTTGGGCCTTTGACTGCACCGGATATAGCATATCAGTTGTTCTGGCAGTTGGGACGGATTAATCGGGCGCAAGGAGAGGTGGAAGATGCGATCGCTAACTACACCCAAGCTACCAAAATTCTCTCCTCTCTCCGTAGCGATTTGGTCACAATTAATCCCGACGTGCAGTTTTCGTTCCGAGAAAGCGTGGAACCAGTTTATCGCCAGTTAGTCAGCTTACTGCTACAACCCAACGCCAAGCAAGAAAATATTAAACAAGCGCGTCAAACAATCGAATCCTTACAATTAGCAGAACTCGATAACTTTTTCCAAGATGCTTGCGCGATCGCGAAACCGAAACAAATCGACGAAGTTGACCCGACTGCGGCGGTATTCTATCCGATTATTTTGAGCGATCGCCTAGAAGTTATTCTATCTCTACCCAATCAACCTTTGCGTCACTATGCCACCATAAAATCCCAATCCGAATTAGAGCAAACCTTCATAGACACTCGCACTTCTCTACGCCGCACCGCTTTTGACCAAGAACGTCTACCATTAGCCCAAAAAATCTACGATTGGTTGATTCGTCCCGCCGAGTCAGATCTAATTCAAAATAATATTAAAACTTTGGTATTTGTCTTAGATGGCGCTTTGCGAAATCTGCCAATGGCAGCCCTCTACGACGGTCAACAATACCTAGTTCAAAAATATAACATCGCCCTCACCCCCGGACTGCAACTGCTCGAACCCCGTCGCTTGACAAGAGAACAATTACGTGCATTAACTGCTGCTTTATCAGAAGCTCGTCAGGGTTTCCCACCTTTACCAGCTACTGCAACAGAAGTGCAACAAATTAGCGCTGAAGTTCCCGCGAGAGTGCTGCTCAACCAACAGTTTACCCGTCCTAATTTGCAACAACTGATCCGTGCGGTTCCCTACCCCGTTCTACACCTAGCAACTCACGGTCAATTTAGTTCTAATGCCGACGATACTTTTATTTTGTCTTGGGATGATCGCATCAACGTCAAGCAATTGGACGGACTTTTGCGCGTGCGCGAACTAGGACAGCGCCCGATTGAATTGTTAGTCCTCAGTGCCTGTGAAACCGCTGCCGGAGACAACCGCGCTGCGTTAGGATTGGCAGGGATCGCAATTCGTTCTGGCGCGCGCAGCACCGTAGCAACTCTGTGGCAGGTAAATGACGAATCAACTGCCATTTTTATGGCTGAATTTTACAAAGAACTTGCCAACAAAGGTGTGAATAAAGCAGCAGCACTCCGCAAGGCACAGCTAGCTTTGTTATCTCAATCTCAGTATCAAAATCCTTACTTCTGGGCACCTTTTGTCCTGGTGGGGAATTGGCAGTAAATTTAGCTAATTGCTAATTGCTAATTGCTAATTGCTAATTGCTAATTGCTAATTGGTACAAAAATTACGCAAGACCTCTATGTGTAGGTTGCTTTAGTTATAGGTTAAACACCATTATATCATGTGATTCAGCAATAGTGATGCAAGTGTTTTTGATTGTGTAGGGGCGGGTTTTACGAAAAATGTTTGCGCTTGGGCGCCAAGAATAAATAAACCCGCCCCGGCTGACGCTAATATAAAAAATGCCATTGGCAATAGCAATTAGCAATTAGCAATTTACCGATATTGATAGTAATCAAGCAGAGATGATATAACTGGTTCTATGAAACTATTTCCCTTCTATGCTGTTTTATTAGGGTTGTATAGCGCCACTAACCCGGTAGTTGCACAAAACTCAGCCCTCGTTGCTCAAACTCGCGTTGAAGAATTTATCGTTCGCGGTAACGAACCGTTTTGGAGCATCACGATCGGTCGTAGCGGCATTATTTATTCAACTCCAGAATCTCCCAACCGCCGCTATCCTTATAGCGCTCCAATTTCCGCAGCGGGGCGTCCGCCTGACTTAGTGCGAGTTTACCGACTCAACGGTCAACCCAGCGGTCTATTAGTAATTAAAAAAGTTGATTCCTGTAGCGATACCATGTCAGATATCGTCTATCCCTACAGCGCTACTCTGATCTTGGGAAATCGGGTGCTGGACGGTTGCGCTCAAAAAAGATAGTTAAAAAACCTCACGCCATTGTTGCGTAGGGACACGGCATCATAGATATTTCGGACAAACAGATAACTTTGCTCGTCCCTTGTCCCGGCTGCTAATTATGGCTAATCGACCGGACATCATAAGCTGTTACGCATTTAATTTGTACATGGGAAGCTGGGGAGCTTTTGGAGCTTTTGGAGCCAGAGAGAGGGATTGGCAGTTTTATCCCGATATTAGAAATATACAAATTAGCTGCGCGTTAGCTTATGAATCGTATTCATAAACCCGCCCCCGCGCGATGCCGAGCCAGCGGACATAAATTCAAGAAAAGATCTTCCCTGAGAGTACTACAAGCGATCCAAAGGACATGATATTAGTCTTCATAAAGAACTTGATGAGGGAGGCGAGCCTTGTCTGACGTAGTTTTGGTTGCAGGCGCTACCGGCGGTGTTGGGCAATTAACGGTAGCTTTTTTGCTGGAAAAAGGTTTTTCGGTGCGCGTCCTCACCCGCAACCAGCAGAAAGCTGAACAAATGTTCGATAACCAGGTGGAAATTGCCCTGGGCGATATCCGTCAAGCCCAAACCCTGCCCAGTGCTGTGGAGAACGTTACCCACATCATTTGCTGTACTGGAACCACTGCCTTTCCCTCGGCTCGATGGGAATTTGATTTGCCAAAAACCAACAAGTTGCAAGGCTTGATCGAATGGGGCAAAATTTATTTCAACGCCGACTACCGCAATAGTAAAGCCAGAAATAGCCCTGATCGCGTTGATGCACAAGGAGTCCGCAATCTGGTAGATGCAGCGCCTAAAAACCTGAAGCGGTTTGTTTTTGTATCTTCCTGCGGTATTGAGCGCAAAGATAAGCCTCCTTTCAATCTGCTGAATGGGTTTGGGGTTTTGGATGCGAAACAGCAAGGCGAGCTTGCGATCGCCGCTTCTGGATTACCCTACACTATTATTCGACCGGGAAGGCTGATCGATGGCCCTTTCACTTCCTACGATTTGAACACGCTGCTCAAAGCTACCACGGGAGGCAAGCTGGGTGTGGTCATCGGTACGGGGGATAAACTATCTGGTCAGACGAGTCGGATTGATGTGGCTGCTGCTTGTGTCGAATGTTTGAATCATCCAGCAACCGAGGGGAAAACGTTTGAGTTAATTAACGCTGGAACTAGACCAGATGCGATCGCTTGGACTGAACTATTTGCACAGCTAGCGCCCCCAGCATGAGAACTCGCGCGATCAAAACTTTATGCAATCTTAATAACTAGACCAAAAGCGCAACCAATTGCATCAAACGGATACAATACCAGAAACAAGAGAATTTGTTTACCACTTTTATCACCCTTAAGGGGTAAATTAAACACTTCCCCATGACAGATTTAATTGTTATATTGTCTTGGAGTCAGATCGGCGTGACATTCTGATCGGTTGTGCGGTGAAATTCGTTGAATAAAAATAACTAAGATCTAACTCGAAGGCGCATTAATTTTAATCCCAGGTAATTCAACGAACCCCACTTCAAATTGTGTAAATTCTCCAACAAGTGGCTCGGCTAATCTAAAAAGGCGGCTTTTTTCCGTGTGAGTCCAGTGTTAACCGCCAAACAACAAGTTACGTCAGTTTTCCGCTGGCTCGGATCAATTCGGTATCATATCCGATCGAGTTGAAACATGATGAATTTAGCTAGATCAGGTGTATAAATTATGACAAGCAAAAAAATGCTGCGGTTATCTGCCTTGTTCGTATGGCCCCTTGCAATTAGCCTTGAGCTAGTTCCCCTGGGTGAAATAGCAGGGCAAAATACAGCCTCTGCCAATACTTCTGGTAGCGTAGTTTTCAAACCCAACGGCTCGCCGCGAACCACGACGGGAGGAGCTTCGCGGGGTGTCTGTTCGATCCCTATGACTGCAACTTCCCAGAATAAAAAGCCAGCGATCGCATTGATCCCCGATACGGATACCGAATTGACCACGCAAACGCATCCGACGATTTTTGTTTATATCCCCGATGCGACAATCGTTTCAGCCGAATTGAGCCTTTGGGATGAGAACCACAAGGGACTGTACCAAACAGGTGTCTCGCTTTCTGGTAGATCGGGGATTGTGGGGATTGGGCTGCCTAATGCGGCTCCCTCCCTAGACGTTGGCAAGCGGTATAAATGGTCACTAGCATTGATTTGCGATCGCAATCGGCGCAGTCGAGATGTAGTCGTGGAAGGATGGATCGAGCGAATTCAACTAAGTTCTAGGCTAGAGGAGCAGATCGGCACTGTAGAACCTTTGCAGCGCGCCCGACTCTATGCCCAAAATAGAATTTGGTACGAAACGTTAGCAACTTTAGCACAATTGCGGCGCGATCGCCCCGATGATTCCAGCATCGCGACTGAATGGCAAAGTTTATTGCAATCGGTAGGCTTACAAGAGATTGCACAAGCTCCTGTAATCAATTGCTGCCAAGAGGAAAATCAAACACAACCCTAGCAGGAAATTTGTTGCGATCGCGCTAATGGCTGATGGCTAATTGCGATTGGCTCATAATATTGCATTTTTCCTTCCCTGAGCCATGAGCCATTAGCCATTAGCAACTTAAGTGAAATATCAATCGTAATCGTGGACTTTTCCATCAGGCATAACAGTACCTCGCATCAGCGCCCCTGCAAAATTTGCACTACTCAATTCTGCCCTAATAAAAATAGCATTCGTCAGATTTGCATCGGTTAAATCTGTTCTAGCCAGGTAGGAATCAACCAAGTCAGCATCAGTCAAATTCGCCTCGCGCAAATTCGCCCGACTTAAATCAGTTCTTGGTAACCTAGCACCACGCAAGTTAGCCCGATTCATTTCCGCTTTAGTCAAGTGAGCATCTGATAATAATGCACCGCTTAAATTTACTTCGGTCATTTCAGCTTCAGCCAAGTTTGCGCGTTCCAATTTGGCATTTGTCAGGTTAGCACCCCGTAAATTAACTGTGGCTAAGTTAGCTTCAGTGAGATAGACATTAGTCAAATTGGCATAAGCTAGGTTAGCACCGCTTAAATCTACCTCGCGCAGGGTTGCATCGGTTAAATTCGCACCGCTCAAGTCTACCCTCGCCAAATCTGCACCCGCTAAATTTACACCCCGCATATCGGCTTTATGCAAGTTAGCACCCCGCAGTTTGGCACAGTACATTCTTTTTTCCTCGCGCAAGTTAGCACCGCGCAAACAAGCACCCGTCAGGTTAGCACCGCTGAGATTAGCATTCCGCAGGTCTGCCTCGATTAAATTGGCATCGAGTAAGTTTGCCAAAGTTAGATTGGCACTGCGTATATCTGCACGCTGGAGACTCGCACCGTGCAAATCTGCATCCCGCAGGTTAGCGCCCATTAAAGCCGCTTGATTTAAATTTGCACCGCTCAACCTAGAACCAATTAAATTGGCTCTTACCAAATTGGCTCGATTGAGAAATGCCAAAATTAAATTAGCATTTTGTAAGTTCGCTTCTCTTAAATTGATCCCTATCAAGTCGGCTCCAAATAAATTGAGCCGCCCCAGGTTAGCTCCGCTAAAGTTGGTTTCGCCCGCTGCGTATCGCTGCAAAACTTCATTGGCATCCATTTTAATTCTTCTATCTTATTGATGATTGAAATTACATTTTTAACTTGCTGTTAAAGAAGGGTAAAAAGGCTTCAATGCTCGAATAATTACACCCGCTGCTTGCCTGAATTGAGCCGTATCCTCAAGACATTTTGCCGTGCTATTTAATTGAAATTCTAGCTCGGTAATTGTTTCGCAAACCCGAAACAGCCGCCAAATCAAGTCATCAAGTTCTTGGCCTTTGATAGCCAACCAATCTTGTTGACTAAAATCAAACAACTTGCCATCAACTGTAGAAAAGATCAGAATTTTAGCCAAAAGCGGGTTAGTATGCTTGACAATTTCCAGTCGCAGATCAAACGGATCGTACTGACGTTTTGGTTCGCTTACCTGAGATTCTAGCCTGGTTGGCGAGGGCTGTTGGCGAAGAGAATATGCAGTTGAAACTGTATTATAAAGTCGGTTGGATTTGACAAGCGTTGACTCTTCCGTATCTGGGTATAGTTTCCCTAATTGGCTGATGATTGCATTAGCCACCAAGGAATATTCTGCTTGTTTATTGAGTTGTTTGACCACGCTGTTGAGCGCAACGGTTAGGTGTTCTATAGTCGGGCTTAGATCTAGTAATTCTTTCACTAAATCTTTTAACCTCAACCTCGCCAGCATCTCTGGGTCATTTTCCCAAGCTTTTTTACAAGCGCAATAAATCAGCTTTTTCATGCGCGTTAAATTTTCATGCTGTTCTAAGTGTTGAACAACTTCATCGAGAATAGAATAAGCTGCCATTGTTGCCTCTTAAGGGAATGGTAGTTGCTTTTAACCAAGCTCATCCGTATAGATATGCACGGCGTCAGGTGAATCTACCGCTCAAAGGTCGCACTTTTTTCGCTCCAGAGAAAGTATGACCATATTCTAAGACTAGATCGAAACTCAAGCTAGGGGTAGATTCCCCACACTCGCGCTTTCCTAACCCGCGCCCGGAGTAATTATCGAAAAAAATAAATAATTAGCATCTATCTGGAGAGATATTTTGATCTACCTTTAGGTATACTTGGCAGAAAGGCGATCGCAAGGAGAAGCCAAGGATGACCGCTATGGAATTAGAACACCAAGTCACGAAAGTAGCAATGGCGATGATGACCCGCAACAAGTTCATCGCGGGAGATATCATTGCCAATTTGAAAAGCCAAATGGCACTCGAAGAGGTAGCGGGTGTAGTACTGATCTCGCTCGAACGGTTACTCTGGTTTGAGACAGAGCTAGTTTGGTGTATAGAAAATCTGATACCGCTCGATGTGCGCCAAGAAATCAAAAGAATCATCTCATTCGCGACATACAAGCATTGTATAGACAAAGGCTTAGTACCAGGGAAAGATTTTAGTATCGATGCTAGCGGGAAACTGCTACGCAACGGCATCATGTAGGAATGATGCGCTTCGTCGAGCGTATGCAAAACTTGGAATATATGCCCAAGTGAGCGCCATATCCTATGAAACAGCGGGCGTTGCTGTTGGTGAATCCCCATGCTAGAAGGGGAAAAGAAGCTCAAATGCAAGCAGTTGGACAATTGCAGGCATTAGGTTTTGAATTGTTCCAAGAATCTGCCGAAAACCCCCAGTATTTACCCGAAATCATCAGACAGTACCGGCAACAGGTAGATCTGGTTATCATTAGCAGCGGTGACGGTACGGTGAATGCGGCGATCGAAGGTTTGTTAGACACCCAGTTACCTTTAGGAATTTTGCCATCTGGAACGGCTAACAATTTGGCACGCAGCTTGAAAATTCCGCCCAGTCTACACGCAGCTTGTAAAATAATTGCGGCAGGAAAAATCCGACGCATTGACTTAGGCTCGGTCAATGGCAAATACTTCTTCAATGTAGCCGGATTGGGATTGAGCGCCCAAATCAATCGCCGAGTGCCAAAAGCTTGGAAGCGGCGCTTCGGAGTGCTAGCTTATGCAGCAGTGGCGTTGCAAGTCCTTTGGCAAGCTCGACCTTTTGAAGCAGAAATTCGCTGGAATAATCGGTCAACTCAAGTCAAAACCTTTCAGATTACTGTGTGTAACGGTCGCTACTACGGTAGCGGGTTAGTAGTAGCTGAAGACGCCGCAATTGATGACCAAAGGCTCGATCTCTACAGCGTTAAAACCCA
Source organism: Cyanobacteria bacterium UBA11371 (assembly GCA_003486305.1). Classification (GTDB taxonomy): domain Bacteria; phylum Cyanobacteriota; class Cyanobacteriia; order Cyanobacteriales; family Aerosakkonemataceae; genus Microseira. Next base: position 35,107 of record DNGJ01000402.1, on the reverse strand, counting down.
GCAATGGTGGGAAATGCTCGCCCTAATACCTGCGATTGTACAAGGGAAAAAAGCCCCAGGTGTCCTAACGCTTCAAGGTAAAGAAATTAACATCTATACTAAGGAACCCAACTTAATCGATACCGATGGCGAATTAACCACGACTACCCCGGCTCAATTCCGGGTGATTCCGCTAGCTCTACCCGTTTATGTCCCCTAAACCGATAATTTTAAAATTTAAGCAATATGGCACAAAACCGGGCAAATACCGTCAATAATAGCCGATTTATACCATTAGACAGAGTAAACATCGCTAAAAATCAGTAGAAAAAATTGCAATTTGCGGGGAATACTAGAAATAGAGCATGGCTATGGAGGCCACCTGATGACTACTTACGTTCCTTTTGAAAACGCCCTTCAGATGCTGGCAGTTGCCTATGTCGTTTCAGCTGTCGTGTTACTTGCAGCTTCCTACATCGGTTGGGTAGCGATCGAAACTCTGGAGGAAACGCGCAAATTTTGATCCAAAGATTTAATTATTTTGTTGGGATCGCTAGGTGAAACGCGATCGCCTGAATGCCTTAGTATATGTAAACGGTTGCATCTGGCATTCTGCTCTGTTGCAAAGAGTGCATCTTTCAGGTTAGTTATATTCAATTTGACGCGGTGAGAACCGCATTCGGAGAGTAGGGAATTGCTCAAGTCAGCATCGCTCAGGTTCGCTCCCCAAATTTGAGCAATAAATAGGTCTATATACCCTGATCTCCCAACCCCCTCTCCTGTCACAGGAGAGGGGAAAAGATTACCCAATAGTTGGAACGACTTTGTTTGGTAAGCGTTCGGTAGGAACACCCGTCAGCGAGCGGTGGGGTTCCCCTAGCATCACTAACGAGCAATTGAGTTGCTGTACCAATTGAGTTGTTAAGTCGCTAATTGCCAAACCCCCCGCAGTCCGTCGCCGTTTTGAGCGCAAGATAATTAAATCGGTAGATTGGGATGCATTTAAAATTGCTCTGACGATATCTTCGTGGGGAACAATTTGAATATCGAAATTACTTTGGGGTGCCCATCTGGAGGCGAGTAAAGCGAGTTGGGATTCAGTCCAGGCGCGTTTGCTGGTGGTAGTATTGCGATCGCATACGTGTAACAGCGTCATCTGTCCCTGATTCGCCTGAGCCAAAATTTGAGCAAACCGCACCGGGCGCACCGCCTCAGCGGTAAGATTTTCAATCGGAACCAAAATACGCTTGATCTCTGTCGGCGACAACAGCAGGCGCACGAGAGCAACGGGACAGTGAGACATCCACAAAACATTATCAATAACATTGCCAAAAAAGCGAGCGCGAAAACCCGTTATTTGACCCCATCCCATCACAATTAAACTCGCATTTTGTTCGCGACTAGCGCGACTAATTCCTTGGGCAATATTATCGTCAATTCGCAACAGCGGTTCTGCCTCTATACCCAATTCTCGACTCAGTTCGGTTGCCTTTCTCAGTAACGCCTCACCCCGCTGTAGTGAAACTTCCAAATGGGGTGCATCCATATGCGCGTGAGCGGTTGCCACTGATAAAGGTACAATTCGACCTTGTTCGTGTTTTGCCAACAATGCCGCCATTTCTATCAAATATCGCTGGGTTCGAGGATTATAAACTGGAACCACAACGGTAAACGAACTCGATTTTTGTTTTTCTCCCCCATCTGTCGAACTTGGATCGGGTTCTAAATTTGTTTCCGGTACGCTCAAACCCGGTGCAACTCTACTGGTAATTAATGGCCCAAGAGTTGCCGTTACTAACATTAAAACTAAAACGCTATTTAATACCCCTTCAGTCAGCAACCCGGCGCGATATCCTACTAACGTTGCAGCCAAAGTCGCTGCTACTTGGGGTAACGACAGCGACCACATAGTTAGCATTTCCAGCCAGTTATAGCGGTAAATAAATTTAGCAAACAAAGCGGCTAAAAATTTACTGCCAATTAAACCCACCACAATCGCTAAGGTGAGCCAAATCGATGCAATGCTTTTCACAAAAGCTGGAATATCGATCAGCAGTCCCATATCCACAAAGAAAATCGGAATAAATAGGACGCTGCCCACAAAAACCACCTTTTCTTTGACCGGCCCATCTCCCACCGCGTCATTCACTGCCAATCCGGCTAAGAAAGCGCCGACAATTTTTTCTACCCCAATTAATTGCGCCCCCAAAGCTGCGAGGAAAACCGCCATCAATACAAATAAAAATTGATTCCCTTCATTGTCTCCAGAGCGGCGGAAAAATTGTCTTCCCGCCCAATCAAAGCCAAATAAGATAACAGCCGAGTATACAAGCAACATCCCCAATAAAGTAAATAACTTGAATAGGGTAAAGTTACCTGCATGAATTCCGATACAAACAGCTAGGACTAATAAAGCGCCGATATCGGTAAAAATAGTAGCGCCAATCGTGACGATAACGGCTTCATTTCCCACAACCCCTAAGCGACTGACAATCGGATATGCTAAAAGCGTGTGCGAGGCAAACAGCGAACCGATTAAAATTGAAGCGTTCCAACCAAAGTTAAATATCCGCCCGACAATTGTCCCAAATATCAAGGGAACTATAAACGTTAAGAAACCAAAACCAGCCGAACGATGTTTAGTTTTGCGGAATTGTGCCATATCCACTTCTAGCCCCGCCACAAACATCAGGTAAACTAACCCAATATCCGATAGCAGCCGCATCGTCGGTAATTTATTTTGAAGTATATTTAACCCGTTGGGGCCAAGGATTACACCTGCTGCTAGCAAACCGACTAATCCCGGTAATCGCAGTTTTTCAAATAAAGGAGGTACGGTTAAAATTACCGCTAGCAAAATAGCGAAGGGTACAAGCGGTTCGTGGAGAACTTCTAATACTGATTCCATAGGTTAAAGCGATAGGGTCGCTACTATACGAAAAAGGATATAATACCGTTTTCCCATCAATGCAAAACACTTGGGGCTTCGCGGGTTTAGTTAAATTGTTTGATAGTATCAAACGTTATTGGTAAAACCCGCCCCTACGATCTCTATGTGTTGATGATAAGCACGCTCAAGGAAAATTGGTATAACTTAAAAAATTAAACTCGTTGACCAAGTTTTACGCTATTCCCCTGCGGATAGATTTAATTAACTCTATTTTTTTATTTTCGGTTACTTAAATATTAAATTTAATCCTAAATACTGATAGACTTTTTGCTAAAAATATGCTATAAATTATCGTTCTTACGACCCAGCATAGCAATTAGCAATTAGCAATTAGCAATTAGCAAAAGATAGTTGCGATCGCTCTAAAAATGCACCTGACTCAAAACGATCCGCAAGCGGTCATAATCATCTTTGAGCAGCGTACTTAACGTGCGTCCTGCTTGGACTAACCAAGCGCGATCCGCTTTCCTCAGTTGATAAACTTCGCGAACCGCCGCCGCAGCAAGCGCCTCTACGGGTGCGCCCTTCACCTGCAATAAAGTCCGCAAAAAATCTAATTTTTCGCTAAATTTCACCACTTCTTCCGGTTCGCAACGGTAAACCGCTTGATGGACTTGGGGAGGACGAGGCGGAAGGTGTTGGTAAATAACAGGAGTTCCGTCGGTAGGTGGCTGATATCCTACAATTGAAGCGCGAAATTCGGTTTTGAGCATCGCAAAAATTTGCGGTTGTTCTTCGCGCAGATCCTGTAACGACAAACCTAAAGCGCGTGCGCGGTGAACCGTGTCAATCGGGCAAGTGGTAGCATGGTAAACGATCGCATAAATTTGATTGCCCGACTCTTCATCTTTTGCCCTCACCAAACTGCCAAAAGGCGGCATAGTGGGAAAGCTAAGCGTATCGGGTTCTAGACATTGGGCTAAAAACTCAATAGTCGAAGTTTCGATCACCTCGGCGATGTGGTCGGGGTGGCGATCGCTTACAGTAAATTGTGGCAGAGGAAGGCGCATAAAATTCGGTAATGGGTAATCGGTAATCGGTAATGGGTAATGATAAATCGTCTTTTCGACCAATTACCAATTACCCATGACGAATAACCTACTTAGCTTTTTTCTTACCAGCTGTTGTTTCAACCAGTTCTAATTCAGAGAGTCGGAACGTAATCAGTTTATCCCAGTTGCCGCCTTCAAAAAGCACGGCAGCTTTACCATCGCTGACTCGTTGAACTAGCCCTTGGAAGCCGTAGTAAGTATCTTCGATATTTTTGACTCTCACCGCTGAACCGGGCAGAAACATGATTGATTCCTCTTGTGGTTGCTTCTACTAGCTTACAATCGCTGCTTGGCTAATTGCGAGCTTGCTAATGGCTAATCGCTAATTGTTTAACCACCAATTACCAATTACCAATTACCAATTGCCAATTACCCAAAGACTAATATCTCTTTCGCGGTCGATGGTTCGCCACTGATACTATCAGACCGAGAGCGAGAAAGTTTTTCAGCAGAGCCGATCGTCCGTAACTCAACCAAGGGAGGGGAATACCCGTCACGGGTGCTAAACCGATCGTCATACCGATATTAATCGTTACCTGAAAAACGATTAAGCTCAAAAAGCCAATCGCCAATAAAGCGCCAAAATCATCTTTAGCCGTTGTAGCAATCATTACCAAGCGGAGGCAGATAATCCAAAAAGCTATCAAGACAAAAATGCAGCCAGCAAAACCCAATTCTTCCCCAATCGCTGAGAAGATAAAGTCTGTATGTTGTTCGGGGATAAAGTGCAGCTGAGTTTGAGTCCCTTGATTAAGACCCCTTCCCCACAACTGCCCAGCACCAATCGCGATCCGGGATTGAATGATGTGATAACCACTTCCCTGGGGGTCTATTTCAGGGTTAAAGAATGAAATTAATCGGTTTCTTTGATAAGTTTTCAACAACCCCCAAACAATGTGTCCCAATTCCCCTGCAATTACGTTGATCGCCAAAGCGCCACCCATTCCATACAAAGGCCAAGGGAGAGTACGCCCCGCGATGAAAATTATAATTCCTGCCCAAACAATCCAGCCGGGGAAATAGGCGCTAAACAGAATCACCGACACCAGGGGAGAAACCAACAGCAATAACCATCCGGGGTTGGCATTAGCCCAGTAAAGCATTGAGAGGGTAATCGCACCAAATACTAGGGATGTTCCCAAGTCGGGCTGGATAAAGACTAAAAACCAGGGTACAGCTGCGATCGCTAAAACTCTGACAACATCCGGTATCGTCCTTGCCGAATGCTTGTGCAGAATTGCCGCCAAAGTAATAATCAACCCTAATTTGGCAAATTCTGACGGTTGAATGTTGAATCCACCAAAGGTAATCCAACTTTGGGCACCGTTAACCGTCTTACCGATAATCAATACCAGAATCAGCAAAAAGTTTGTTATTCCATAAGTCACCCAATGCCAATCTAGTAGTTTCTCGTACCTACAACTGGCAATTAAAAGTGCTATCCCCAAACCAATTCCACCAATCAGCCAATGCTGCCACCATTCTGTAATAGTGCGGGTTAACTCGGTACTGCGGATCATAATACCGCCCAAAACAGTCAACGCAGCGGGCAAGATCAATAGCCAGCTGTCGATTCCCTGCCAAGGCATCAACCAAGTCTTGAAACGGGATTGGGTCTGCGATCTTAACATAGTGCCATTTGGTCATTGGTCATGCGTCATTGGTCATTGGTCAAATGCCATTAACTGTCTGGTCGATTAGCCCTAGTTAAGATTGACGTACCGGGTGCAACGGACGCGGAGAGATTTTGATTGCGGGCGATCGCGCAGATTTGCTCTGACAAAAGACTAATGACTAATGACTCGCATCCAAAATTGTTGTATCTAAACGTTATTATGCTAGGGCAGCAACGGAAACTTTGCCAGCGATCCGAAAAGCAATTTCCTTCAACGCCAGAGCAGAAGCACTTTCGGGTTCACCAATCACAATCGGCACTCCTAAATCGCCTCCCTGGCGCACGGGAATTTCCAACGGCACGCACCCCAGCAACGGCACACCCAGTTCTTTGGATGTTTTTTCGCCGCCCCCAGACCCAAAAATGTCGTAATGTCGCTCTGGCATGTCTGGGGGAATAAAATAACTCATGTTTTCTACAATTCCCAACACGGGCACGCCCATCTGCTGGAACATTTTTAAGCCTTT
>DNGJ01000402.1:4739-28808 GCA_003486305.1 Cyanobacteria bacterium UBA11371 | reverse complement strand
TGCTGGAACATTTTTAAGCCTTTGCGCGCGTCCAGCAACGCCACGTTTTGCGGCGTCGTCACGATCGCAGCACCCGCCATCGGCACGGCTTGAATTAAGGTTAATTGGGCATCTCCAGTTCCTGGAGGCAAGTCTACCACCAAATAATCTAATTCGCCCCACTGTACCTGGTAGAGAAATTGGCGGATAATGCCATTGAGCATCGGCCCGCGCCAAATTACCGGCTGATCTTTGTCGATCAAAAAGCCCATCGAAACCATTTTGATGCCGTGATTAAAAGCCGGTTCCAAAACTTCCCCTGAAGCGCCTTGCTGTACCATGACTTGGGCGCTTTCTAGCCCCAACATTGTCGGGACGTTTGGTCCATAAATATCCGCATCGAGCATCCCCACTTTAGCGCCTGAGTTGGCTAAAGCTGCGGCAACGTTTACGGCGACGGTGGTTTTACCCACGCCTCCTTTACCGCTGGAAATCGCGATGATATTCTTCACGCCCGGAATTCCTTGGCGATTTGGCAGATCTTTTTGTTTCGGAGTTTCTGCCGTCACGTCAACGACCACATCTGCGATCCCAGGCAGTTGCCGAACCGCTTTCTGACAATCTTCAACGATAAATTCCCGTAACGGACAGGCAGGGGTAGTCAGCACGAGGGTAAAGCTGACATTACCGCCTTCAATTTTGACGTTACGGATCATATTCAATTCAACCAAACTCTTGCGGAGTTCGGGGTCTTGCACGGGTCGCAAGACTTCTAAAACCGAGGTGACATCAACAATAGCAGACATTATGTTCTCCACCTGCACTGCATTGGTGCAGGCAGGTTAATAATTTCGGGTTGATAAAATCTTAACGTTCGGCGGGTTCCCATTGATAGTTGCCGCCAGTCAAAGACAAAAATCTCTGAACTCTCAATATCTGACACCAAATTGCAATTGAACGCAAATCAAGATCCGGTTTGTTCGGCGGCGTGGGCTAATTCCGCTGCTACTTTGGCGGCACTCGGTTTAATTAGCGACCAGATTAGGGGGGACAACCACCCGCGCAAGGTGATGGAATAGGATATTTGAGTACCGCAGACCGTGGACTCTACTTTGTAGATCACCCGTTCTTCCAGCCCTGGTAAAGTAATAATGCGGACGCTCAATAATTCTCTGGGTCGCACTTGCTCGACAAAAATCCGAATTGGAATCGGGATTGAGCGAGTCACCGCTTGGTAAATCAAGCCTGGTTTGGGAACTAACCCTTTGGGAATGTTCGTGCTTGCCAGTAGAGGATGCCAAGAAACATCGGCTAGGTCAATAACTTTGTGCCACAGGGCGTCTACAGAGGCTGGAGTCAAAACCCGATAGGTCTTAGCCAATGTAAACTGCCACCAGCGCTTTTTGCGCCAGCGCATCAGTTTGGAGGAAAAATTGCCCTTCATGGTAGTCCCCCTCTAGTTAGCCTGCAAGCGTAGCTTTCGATCATAGGGTATTTCTGTAAGACTTCGCATCTTTCTGCTAAAAATTGTTATTACTACGCTGCTGCTGCTTAAAGTAGGCAAAAGCAACTTGGTTTGACTTGACCCGATTAGAGTTAATCTTAAATACACGCACCACAATTCAACATCTGTTCGGTTGAAATTCACTTAATCGATTCTTTTGAGATTATGACCGCTTTTTCCACAATTGATACAACCACAACCCATTCTGTGCCACCTGCTGACTCAAGAGCTAGGGTGAGCCAGTTTATGCGCCACCTACAAGACCAAATTTGTCAAGCACTGGAAACTACCGACGGTAGCAGCACTTTCATGGAAGATTCCTGGGTGCGCCCCGAAGGCGGTGGGGGTCGTTCTCGCGTCATCCGCGAAGGCGCTGTGTTTGAACAAGGCGGCGTCAACTTTTCCGAAGTTTGGGGCGACCACCTGCCGCCTTCTATTTTGACCCAGCGCCCCGAAGCCGCCGGTCATCGCTTCTATGCCACCGGCACTTCGATGGTGTTGCATCCCCGCAATCCCTATATTCCTACAGTACACCTGAACTATCGCTATTTTGAAGCAGGGCCAGTATGGTGGTTTGGTGGTGGTGTGGACTTAACGCCTTATTATCCTTTTGCCGAAGATGCGGCTCATTTCCACAAAACGATCAAAGCCGCCTGCGATGCCCATCATGGCGAGTACTATCCTACTTTTAAACTTTGGTGCGATGAGTATTTTTATCTGAAACACCGGCAGGAAACGCGGGGCGTGGGCGGTATCTTTTTTGACTATCAAGACGGCAGGGGCAAGCTGTACCGAGGCCAGGATGCCAAGGGACCGGCTGGAGTTTACAGCGATCGCGTGGGCGATCTAGCTTTGCGTAATTGGGAAGATTTATTCGGTTTTGTACAATCTTGCGGTGGGGCATTTATCCCGGCATACGTACCGATTGTAGAAAAACGGCGCGCCTTGGAGTATGGCGATCGCGAACGGAATTTCCAGCTATATCGTCGCGGGCGGTACGTCGAATTTAACCTGGTTTATGACCGAGGTACGATTTTTGGCCTGCAAACAAACGGGCGCACCGAGTCGATTTTGATGTCTCTGCCACCCTTGGTGCGGTGGGAATACGGGTATCAACCAGAACCAAACTCGCGAGAAGCCGAGTTATACAATACTTTCCTCAAACCCCAAGATTGGGCGAACTGGTCTGAGTCTAACGAGGATGTGAAATAATCTTCCCCTGGATCGGCAGCCAGCAATTTGAGACTTCGCTGTTATAGCAGTTTGCAACTTGGTAGAATACAAATCCCTTGTAGGGGCACGGCATCAAAAGCCTTGTGGCGAGCAATAAATCCGATCTGTGCCGTTCCCCTACGGTGTGGTTAAAAGCATTGAAAACCGTTGTAAAGGTAAAAAGTTGCAAATATTCTTCATTTGAAGCAACTTGCTGCGGTATACTTTAGCTTGTTAAAGTATCTCATCAGGCGGCTGGCTGTTCTTTCGGATATATGCTGCTACGAGTTGACCGACATACTTAACAAAAAATAGACTATTGTTGTTCGCCCAGTGGGTTCCCCAAAATCCCCCCGATCAACCACCGGCCTCGCCAATTGCTAAAGCTGGCTGCGTTCGTTTCTGGCTTGATTTGGGTAAAGTTAAGATCAAACGCTGTACATCTATAAGATTTCAACGGAAAGGTCAGTGATTCACATCGAGCAGAAAACCCACACAACCCAAGACGGCACGACTGTTATCGTTTTAACACCTACAGGCCGTCTCGATATCACCACGGCGTGGCAATTTCGGTTGAAATTGCAGGAGTGCATTTCCAAACTCAGCCGTCATGTGGTGGTAAATTTAGGTCAAGTTAATTTTATTGACAGTTCTGGCCTCACCTCATTGGTCGCAGGCATGAGAGATGCCGACAAGGTGAAGGGCAGTTTTCGGATTTGTAACGTACATCCCGAAGCTAGATTGGTGTTTGAAGTTACCATGATGGATTCGGTATTTGAAATATTTGAAACCGAGGAAGAAGCTCTCGAAGGAGTTCCCCGCACTATGGTGGGTTAAGCGCTGTCTGTATATTCAGCATTGGTAACAAATTAAGCAAGCTCCTCTCTTTTACGAGAGGAGAATATTTTATATTGGCAGAAAGGCAGAAAAATCCTGCCGTTTGGTGAAGCGGTAAGGCCCAAGCAAAGCGCCCCAAATTGCTTTACCCGTTACAGGGTCGATGCCTTTGTCGTAGCTGAGAAATTGCTCTAAACTCGCTTCAAATCCCAAGGAAACTTGGTAGGTTTCGCCGCGAAAGGTGAAGCAGCAACGGCAATTGGGGGGAAGAGTCGCTTGAAAGCGCAGTCTCTCATCCTGGGTAACGGTGAGGGTGCAGCCGGGTAAGTATTCTATATCATCAAGAGTGAGGGTTTTCAGGCGCTCGGGGTTTATTCCTGCTCCCTGAATCGATGAGGGGTCTTTGAGCATGTAATACTGAACTTGACCTTGTTGCAGCCGGATTATGCGCTGACGATAGGGGCGATCTAAATATAGGGCGTTGGCTTGTTCGGCAAATAAAGTCAGGCTATCTTCGGCAAATAAAGCCACGGGGCGCTGCCAAAGGCGCACATGCACGTACCAGGCAGGATCTGCGATCGCTTGGTCGCGGTTATCAAACTCACCCGCCATGTAGCCAGCCAAGGCAATTAACTCAGGAGAATACGCCATCACAGAAGAGCCGATAACAATCTTGCATTTTACTGCACTTGAGGCCAAGTCTTTTCTCCAATGCGATCGCCTTGGCAAAGAGACTGTTAAACGCGACAATAAATATTAAACCAGCATAAAATTTTTTCTGTGAATAACGTCCGCACTGTCTCAGATACCAAGCGATCTTTCTACAGCCTTCACACTCGTCCGATCAATTCAATCTACCGGCGGGTGGTAGAGGAATTGATGGTAGAGATGCACTTGCTCTCGGTTAATGTTGACTTTCAGTACGACCCAATCTACGCGCTGGGTGTAGTGACAACATTTGAGCGCTTCATGCAAGGCTATCGACCAGAAGCGGATAAAGATGCGATGTTTGATGCCCTGTGTCAGGCTGTGGGGTACGAACCGCAACAATATCGCCAGGATGCCAAACGGCTTCTTGAGACGGCTTCACATCAACAGGGTGCTGATATAATTGCCCGGTTGAGCCAATCGGCTGGTTTAGGAGATGGCGAGCTTGAGAAACATTTGCAAGCGATCGCCAGCAATCCTAAATTTAAATACAGCCGCTTGTTTGCCGTCGGTCTTTACACCCTGGTAGAACAAGCCGACCCCGATCTGGTAAAAGATACCAAGCTGCTAAATGAAGCGCTCAACAAAATCGGTACCTCGTTGCACCTGCCAGCAGATAAAATGCAAAAAGACCTCGAGCTTTACCGCAGCAATCTAGACAAAATGGCGCAGGCGCGTCTGGTGATGGAAGATATGCTCAAAGCCGAGCGCAAAAAACGCGAGCAACGCGCCACTGATAAAGGTGTGGTAGTTGCTCCCCCCGCCGGTCAAAAAGAACCTACCGATGCCCCTGGGAGTTAATGCGGAGATCCCCGGGGGGATATCTGGCGTCAATTGGCACCAAGCTGTAGGGGCACGGCAACCCGGATATATCGGGTAATTTAACAAAATTACTTTAGCCTTAGCCCCTACAACAAACAGCATCAAGCTAGGCGATCGCACTACTAATCGCCGCCGCCAACTCGCGAAACTTGCGCGGATCTCCTTCGTGTAACGGTTCTTCCCGACGCTTGCGCGCATATAGCTTTTCTAACGTTGCTTGCCAATCAAAGTCGAGCGCGCTCACCAGCGTACTAACCGTTTCATATTCTTGTTCTTGACTTTCCAGTATTTCTGTGGTATAATCTCGAATCTCTTTTTGTGCGAGCCAAATCCTGGCGATGACTGCGAGATTGTCCTCGTCTTCTACCCGGCGATCGAAATGGGCGAGGATTTGCCGTGCGGCATCGATGTGGGAGAGGGTGAAAGATTTGGCTAATTCTTGCAATCCGGTGACTGCTGCGTAGCGCACCACCCATTCCGGATCTTGGGATACTTGCAGCAGGGCTTCTAGCGATCGCTCTTGGGCAAGTTGAACTTGCTCGCTGGGTAACTCTTCCCAACGTATTTTACCCAATCCCCTGGCGGCTGCCCGTCGGACGCTGAGGGCAAAGTCATTTTTTGCGGCATCGAGCAGCATATCCAATCCGCGCGGATCGCCAATTCCGGCGAGCGCCCGAATAGCCCAAGCTCTGGCTCCGTAGTTGTAGCCATCCAACAGTTCGAGCAAAGGTAGTACGGCTGGTTCCCCGATTTGAATCAGCCCATCTACAGCGGCTACTGCTGCGCCTGGATTGTTATAACCAAGTGCCGCAATCAGGGTGGGAATTGCTGCTGTTAGACGGGCGGCTGACAGTTGCTGCACAGCTTCTAATAAACGAGTTGAGGAATCAGCCTCTTCAACGGCACGGATGAGGACTTCGGCAAGTTCTGCGGTCATAAATTTGATATTGAATGTGGCAGGGCTGAAGGTTGAACGTTCTAATCGCCCGATTTTTTTAAGATCTTGTTCAAATTTTAACCTGATGCGAGCAGAATTCCCCAAGAGCGATCGCTCTTGGGGATCAATGCTGACCTATATGCCGCAATGCGTCCACAACTAAAAATTACGGCAGCGTGGTAGCCCCGTATTTTTAAATCAAGCCCCAAACGCGACACTTAGGATTTATCCTAAGTTACTTTTAATTATGTGGAGCTTTAATGTAGACTTCAATAATAAATGTTTTACCCCTAACTGCTTAAACGAAGCCCACTCCACATTTGCTGAAATATTAGGTTAATTAAAAGTTTAGCTCGAAACAGCTAGTACGCAGAGGTTCTCAAACGCGATCAACTGTTTTTATGCCTGGATTTTAAAATTTTATTAAAATTTCAGCAGCGATCGCTTAATTGCTGTAAACTGTAATCAAATTTTCCGAGACAAAAAGTATTCAGCAATACTTTTTCGCCCGGGGATACAAGGCGCGGTAGCACAAAAAGTTCGGGGATCACCTTATTTTTGGCCTGCAAAACCTTTGAACAGTTGACAGTTGACAGTTACCTCTCCCTAAAGCTTATAGGATTGTGAGCGAGGCAAATTAATTTGTCCTTTCCCCTTAAAAGGGGGAGGTTAACAACCCATTTTTTATGGTCAAATTAAATAATTGGCAAATGAGTGTCTGTATCGGGCCAGTTTCAACTTGAAATCATAAAAACTTATGGAAACAAAGGATCGAGCAACAGCATCTATTTCAGAGTCATCAAGAAGTGCAGAAAATAACAATATACGAGGAGAAGTTTACTTTATCCGGCACGGCGAAAGCACCAGCAACGAACGCAATATTTTTGCCGGAGTTCTGGATGTAGAACTTACGGCATTTGGTCGCTTGCAGGCACGTCGCGCAGGTGCTGACATTAAGAAAAAAGGCGTGAAATTTGACGCAGTATACGTATCTCACATGAAGCGCGCGCGGCAAACATGTGAAATTGCTTTGGCAGAAAGTCAAGCGCTCAAATCTCCGGATATTGTCCCTCAAATCGACCATAGAATTAGCGAGAAATCTTTTGGTATTTTTGCCGGTCGCAATTTAAATTTATTGCGTCTTGCTTTGGGTTACGAAGGCTTCGAGGAAATGTTACATTCCCATAATGAAGCACCTCCGGCAGGCGAAAAAATTGCCCAAGTTTACGATCGCGCTGCACGTTTCTATGAAGAGCGAGTTGTACCCCACTTGGAGCGGGGCGAAACTGTCCTAGTAGTGTGCCACCAATATGTATTGGAACCTTTGGCACTTTATTTAAGCGGTTTACCGCCGACTGCTTACAAACATCTGAAACTGCCAAATGGTAAAGCTCTCAGTCGCGAGGAATTAGTCAAGTTTCGCGATAAAGAATCTAGCGGTAGTGCTTCCTTGCGAAAAGAGATCAACGATCTTTCAATTATGTGGGCAATTTTGATTTATGCAGTTGCCTTTTTACTGGGAACTTTAATTAGAGCGATTGGTGGCTCGCCCGCAGGAATTCCAGCAGAGTTATTTAGAGCAATAATTGTTGCCTGTCTCGCCGCATCAACGTTTTATACCTACTTGGATATTGACTTTGCAGCGAGCAAACGCAAAGTAACTCCAACGGTAAAGTATATCGTTTATGCCTGGATGTTGGCGCGGTGGGCAATTGGGCTATTTCTGATATTTTCTGGATTTTTGTATCAAAATCCGGCGGATCTTTACAAAGTAATGTGGGTGTTGTTTTGGATGGTACCGCCCGCGCTGACTTCCCCAGTATTATCCGTACTTTGGGGCGGTAATCTTTATCCCTCGGCTGTCTTGTCGAGAACGCTATCAATTGTTGCTCCACTGGCACTAATTGGTACGTTTGTGATGACCAAACAATTACCAATTAACGCTGCTAGTCTTCAGTTCTTTTTTGTCATTCTAATTGTTGGTTTAGCAATACCGGGAGCGATCGCGCAAATTTGGCGCGACAAATCTCCAGTCGAATCAAACCATCACAGTAAAAACTGGAAATTTATCGGCGTGCTGGCTGTGGCATTAATGGCTTTAGCAACGGGGTTTCAATTTACACCGCCGACGTTGATTTCCGATTTATTTGCCTCAACAGAGCCAGCGCGATCGCTAGCTTGTCTGCAACAGTTAGCATTGGCAATATTAGTGTTCGCCTCGATGCGCGTTTTGGCTGTATTAACTTCGGTATTTACCAAGGGCAAACTGATCAAAGCAGAAGCTCAAGATGCTTATATTCTGCTAGTAAATCCCAACTTTTTCCTGTGGGCGGCTCTTTTTTTGGGAGTTACTACAACCGCAAATCCCGCAGCCGTCAGCTATGCAATTTTCTGGGCATCGCTGGGGTTTTTCTGCATCCCCCTAGTCGAGCAGATCTTGTTTATGAATGCGTTTAGTAATGACATCTTGAGAGAAACACTGCGATCTTCCAGAATGGCAACAGAAGATGTGAAAAAACTCTTCCTTAAATTGGATACCGATGGCAGTAAATCCCTCGATCGCAGCGAAATTATGGAACTGTTAGGGCTAATAGAAGATCTGACCACAGGCACGCGCAGTTCGGAAGAAGTCAGGAGTTACATCACCGATTATCTGTTCAAGATTCTTGATGCAGATGGCAACGGCTCAGTAGATTTAGCAGAGTTAGAAGACTACATGTCAACCTATGGATTGGTAGCCAACTTAAACGTTGTTCCTGCTAAGGCATCTCCGGTGTCAGCATAATGTTGTAGGGGCGGGTTTTACCAAGCATACTTGCAGCTAACCGATAGCATAAATAAACCCGCCCCCTAACCCTAGCGAACCTTCGTTCCCTGCTTTGTACCTGGGAACGAGAAAACGAGAAATAAAAATGTTGTAGGGGCGGGTTTTACCAAAAATACTTGAAGCTAACCGATAGAATACATAAACTCGCCCCCCTAACGCTACCGATACAAGCAGAGATTTCTATACTTAAAAAAAGTCGGGAAAAACCTATGTTAAAAAAGTGGAAAAAGAACTTAAAAATTAAAGCTATTGTCTTGACAGGAATCGTCTGCATTTTTGGGGTATCGACTGCTACCGTGCGAGCGCAGGAGCAAAATGAAGCTGAAAATGCCACAAAAGAAAAAACTGAAAAGGTTGAAGAAGCTAAACCGGAAAAACCAGCAGATCCCAAAGCAGCGACAACAACAAAAGAGCTAGATATATCTCCTGATGAACTGAAAGTTATCGCCAAACCACTCACCGAGGAAGAACTGCGAAATGAGGCGGCAGCGTGGCTGCTGATATTGCAAGCAAAAGCCAAAGAAATCAGCATAGCTGAAGTTACTATTAAGCGCCAAAATCAAGCCATCAGCCAACAAAAAGAAGGCGCTGATGCCCTAGAAAAAGCAAAACTTGCCCTCGAAGAAGCCGAGAAAGTTCAAAAAAGTGCGGCTCCTGGTTCGCCAGAAGCTCAAGCAGCCGCCAAAAAAGTAGCAGAAGCCCAAGAAAACCTGAAAAAAGCTCAGTCAGCTGTAAACCAAGCTCAAGAAACCAAACAAGAGATCAAACAAAGCTCGACTCTGAAAAAAGCCGAAAAAACTGGAAATCTAACAACAGCTAAACAAATTATCGATAAAATTAAGGCAGATCGAGATCGGATGGTGGCTGGCTCTGTAGCTTACACAGATGCAACTAAAACCATCGAAAAATTAGAAGCAGCGATCGCTGCGTTTGAGGATGCCCAACAAGCTCAACAAGCTGCCAAGCCTGATTCACCAGAATACAACCAAGCCACCCAGCAGGTGGAAAAAACTTACGAAACCCTCAAACAAGTCCTCAAAGAAATAGGAGGAGATCGGGCAATCCAGTCATCTTCCGAGCAATCATCCCAAACTCTCAATC
The DNA here is from genome assembly GCA_003486305.1 of Cyanobacteria bacterium UBA11371. GTDB lineage: Bacteria > Cyanobacteriota > Cyanobacteriia > Cyanobacteriales > Aerosakkonemataceae > Microseira. The sequence goes on along the minus strand of DNGJ01000402.1, from coordinate 18,881 downwards.
AAGCCACAACCTCTATAGAAAACACCGAAATCAAAAACAACGGAGAGGAACAAGTTGCTGGTTTGCCCGGAGTGGTTAACAACCCACAAAACCTGCAACAAAAACAACAGGAACTCGAAAAAACGACAGAGCAGTTGCAACAAAGTGCTGACAAAGAATCAGAAGCGAAAAACCAACTTGTAGTTACCGTTACCGAACTTCAATCGCAGCTAACGGCGATAGTCGATCGCTTTAACGTCATCTTGGACGAACTAGAGAAAAAAGGTGGCGATGTCAAGTCCTACCGTCAGTATATTCAAGCAGTTACCGCTGTCGAAGTCGATACCAAAGACACTGAAGGTATGGGCTTGCGACTAATCAGTTGGGCTAAATCTGACGAAGGTGGTATGCGCTGGGCGAACAATACAGGCAAATTTCTTGGTGTCTTTCTAATCTCGATCATTGTCGCTCAAATTCTGGGCATAATTATCAATCGGTTGCTTGCTTTATTTAGCAGCACCTCTGTATTGATGCGTAGATTTATTGTCATGGTAGTTAAGCGCGGCGGAGTTGTGGTTGGCTTTATGCTGGCTCTGACAGCACTAGAAGTCAGCCTCGGTCCGATCTTAGCTTTGGTTGGGGGAGTGAGTTTCGTTTTGGCATTCGCCCTGCAAAGCAACCTGGGCAACTTAGCCAGTGGCTTGATGATTATGGCTTACAAACCTTTCGATGTCGGTGATGAAATCAAAATCGGCGAACTCTGGGGAATTGTCGATTCCATCACTTTAGCCAACACGAAAATCAAAGGCTTTAACGATCAGATATTTAACGTCCCTAACAACACGGTTTGGGGCGAAACGATTGAAAACCTCAGTCATGGTAAAATTCGCCAGATCAGAATTAGTCTCCGAGTTGCCTTTAACTATAACCTGACTCAGGTAGAGCAATTGCTCGTAGAAATTATTAAATCCCATCCCAAAGTCGTAGAAGATCCAGCCCCCGAAACTTGGGTGTGGAACATTGAAGACTATTACATTAGTCTCGACGTTAAGGCATGGGTGAAAAGAGACGATTTTTGGCAAGTTCATCAAGATGCTATTCGCATGATTCAAGAACGTTTCAATCAAGAAGGCATCGAACTTGCTGCTATCCCCAAAGGTATTGAAATAGCACAAGAAAATGATAGTAGCGCCGAAATTCCTTATCTAGTTTCCCACACGCCTGTGCATCGGGCGGCAGGCTCAATTTCGGATAATCCTACAAATCTGGAGCAGGCAGTGGAAGCTGTTAACAGGCACAATGGCTACTCCAAAAATACACCCCCACCCCATAAAACAAATTAGTACAGATACAATTGACCCCAGGCGGTGCTACAGCAGATCGTCCATTAAAGCCATCACGCGGATAGCACCCTCAGATAATCGATCGAAGGGAGAGCGATCGATTTGATGTTCTAAGAGTCCTTTGAGCGCGATCAGTTTGAGGCTGTTTTCGGCGTGAGTTTGCGCGATCGCATCACATGCTGGCAAATACCCAATCGCTCCCAAATCCGTCAGCGCCGAGCGACGCAGTTGCAGTTTGTCGTTTGTCAATGCTTCGATCAAGCGATCGCCATACAGGCTATCTTGCGTTAATTGATACAGCGCCCTTGCGGCAGAATACTGAACCAGTTCGGTTGGATGTTTCAAAAACGGCTCGATTGACGAAAATGCTTCTGCTGCTCCCAGCGCCCCCAACGCTTCCAAGATGGCATCGTAGGGTTGTGCCAAGTGGGGACAGCCGGGAATTGGTTGTGCGGCTTCGAGTCCGCCTTCTAGCAGTTGGATTAATTTTGGCACGGCGGCGCGATCGCCCAACATTCCCAACGACTGCGCCGCTGCTTCCCGCACGTAAAAATCCGTGCAATCCAAACATTCTATTAATCCTGGCACTGCCCGTACATCGCCTAATTTACCCAGCGCCCTGGCAGAATTGCGCCGCAGTGGGTAGCCGCCGTCGGGGGTAAGATCGCTTTCATCGGACAGGGTAGCAATTAAAGCATCGACGGCTTCCCGAGTGCGGACGCGAAATCGACCCAGCCACCAAGCAGCATAATACCGCTGACCGCGATCGCTGCCGGATAAATTTGCGAGCGCGAGTTCTACGGTTAAAGATTCACCGTTTCCCGATGCATTTGCTTCAAAATCTTCAAGATCGGTCATTTATGTGACAGTGGTAATTGGTAATTGCTATTTGGTAATTGGATTAAAAGGCAGTTGACTGTTGACGATTGCACCTATTACCAGTGTAAAACCGATTTAACCAGCTTCAAACACCAGAGGCAGAAGCCCACCTGTCTCGTACCCAGGCTCCAGCCTGGGCACGAGGTAACCAGCTTCAAACACCAGAGGCAGAAGCCCACCTGTCTCGTACCCAGGCTCCAGCCTGGGCACGAGGTAGTAGGGGCTTCTGCCTCGCTTAACCGACGATTTTAATCCGGCTACAGCGGCGTGATGCTGGCAATCTTGCCACCTTCGCGTTGAACTCGCTGCATGTAATCAGATAGCTGATCGTAGGGGATGACTACAGCTTTGTTGCTGCGGCGCACGCGGGGATATTTGGGCGTTAGCAGCGAAGTCACTTCAACCTTATACAAACGGCGATCGCCATAAATAGCCGAGCCACCAAACGCGCTGTTGGGTGTATTTCCCTTAGCAGAAGGACGATAGCCAAAGCCGGGGCTACCAGGTGCTACCACCGGGGTGGCGCTGTTGCGGCCCAATTCGGTGGCTAGGTGGGGAGCGTTACCGGCAAACTGAGCGCGATCGCTATTTGCATAGCCGCGATACAGTTGGAACATGCGGCTAAATCCAACCGTTTTTTGCCCGGTTTGAGTATTGAATCCGCGATAATAAGGCACAATATTTTCCCCAAAGTTCTCCTGATATTCAGGTGAATCAATGTAGGAATCAATGTCGGCGTCGTAGCCTTTGTTTTGATACAAGTCCAAGTGATAGATGATTTCGGACTCATCGTAGGGTGCCCGACCCAACAAGTGCTTATAATTCAACTCGATGGTGCGAGTTTGAAAGCAGTTGTACAAAAACTTTTTCTTGTACAGTTCCGATTTCGCTACCTGGCGGACAAATTCTTGCACTGTAATCTTGCCGTTTGCCAGCAGCGATTCGATGCTCTTGAGCCGATCCGCTGCCATTATATAATCGTTGCCCAGCAACTGACGATAGACAGCTGCTATAACTTTCGGCGCATCTGCCAAGCTACGCAGTTCCACTGGAGCTACATCACTAAAAGCAGATGTTCCAAGCCGGGAGGCTTCTGCTGTAATAGCCATTGAAAAAATCTCCTTGTTAACAAATGAGTTATATCGCTTCCGTTTAGTTAGTCATTGACCGTTTAAACGGAATCGATATTAGCGCAAGTTGCTAGTTATGGTAATTGGTAATTGGTAATTGGTAATTGGATTCATTGGCAGTAGGGGCACACTTTAACTTGCATATCTCGTATTTCCGCACTTCGGCCTGGTAAAAGCCGCCCCAAAAGCTTGACAATTACCCATTACCCATTACCTATTACCAGCGTTACTATCACATTTGCACATCGCTTAAGAAAGCGTGATGCTCATTACCTTAAAACCTTTCCGGTTGAGTTGCTGCAACTTGCTAGATAGTTGCTCGAAGGGAACAACAATTTCGCTAGTCGCGCGTCTGAGTACTGCCGAGTTTGCAGAAGGTGGTTGCATTACCCGCAGTCTGTAAGTACTGCCGCCACGGCTACCTGTCGCAACGCCAGTCAACGAACCGCTGGATGCTGGATAGATCGGTGAGGCAACATTCATAATTACTTCCCGCGTCAGCTTTCCTTGATTTTGTTTTTGGGCGCGATCGCTGTTGGAATAGCCCCTGAACAGTTGGAACATGCGGCTAAAGCCGACGTTTTTCTGCCCAACTTGTGTTTGAAAGCCCCGATGGTAGGGGACTATATTTTCGCCAAAATTCTGTTGATATTCGTCGCTGTCAAGGTAGGAATCAATATCTGCTTCAAAGCCACTCTCGTCCAGAATTTGGCTGTGAGCCACCATTTCGCTGTAGTCGTTTGGAGCGCGACCAAGCAGATGTTTGAAGTTCAACTCAATCGTGCGGTAACGGTTGCAATTATCAACAAACCGCGAACGGTACAAATCCGATTTTGCTAATTGCCGCACAAACTCGCGGACTGAAATTTCGCCGCGCTTCAGCTGGGATTCTGCAACAACCAGCCGCTCGCTTTCCATTACATAGGAATTGCCCAATACTTGTCGATATACAGCGCGGAGCGCCACCTCGACATCTTCTGGGTTGCGTTCGGGGGTCAGTTCTATCCAGGCTGACGTTTCGCTCGGTGCAATCCCCAGTCTTTCTCCCGCTAAAATCGGCATTTTTGCCTCTCCTTTTCAACTGCCAATCTGACAACGTTTCCAAGGCATTCAACTAACTTAGTCTTGAATAAAACTGCCCGGTAAACTGAACAACTTTTCGCCTATTGGGCGCTTAGCTGCTCACCTTACCGGGCGCTTGCTAAATTCCTTAGCTCAGAGCGTTGATCGCGTAGTCGATGTAGGAGTTAGCTTCTACAGCGGGATCGCCACTCAAACCGTGGTTGGCTTTGATGTGCTTGAGAGCTTCAACATACCAGCTGGGAGACAGTTCAAAGGTGCTGTTGATTTCAGCCAAGCCGGAGATCAAATAATCATCCATTGGGCCTGTGCCGCCTACTACCAAGCAGTAGGTGATCATGCGGAGGTAGTAGCCGATGTCGCGCACGCACTTCGCTTTACCAGTTGCGGTAGAAGCGTAGTTGGGGCCTTGCATCGAGGTGGTGTAGGGGAACTTTTGGTACACCGCATTTGCTGCACCTTCAGCCAAGGATTGAGCCTTGTTGGTCAGTGCTTTAGCAGCTTCCAAGCTAGCGCCAGCTTGGCGGAAGCGACCAAAAGCAACTTGCATTTCGGTGCTGCTTAAGAAACGACCTTGAGAATCGGCGGCTGAAACTGCTTCAGTGAGGGGGGTTTTCATTGATTTGGTATCTCCCTATTGTTTTACAAAGTTTTAGTTCAAAGCGAGTAAGTCATTGATGTCTATTTTCTGACCCATGACCCGCGACTAATCGCGATTGTTGATTAAGCAACAGCCGAAGCAGCGCGATCGAAGTAGCTAGCAACTTCTGCCATCAGTGCGCTGCAATCGCCTCTGGTGATACCGTTGGGGTCGCCAGCAATTGCTAGAGCTGCATCTTTCATTTTTTGAACGCCTACTGCTACAGAAGCACCGGGGGTTCCCAACGCCAAGTAGGTTTCTTTCAGACCGTTCAAGCAGCGATCGTCGAGTACGCTAGCGTCTCCAGAGAAAATTGCGTAGGTAACGTAGCGCAAGATGATTTCCATGTCGCGCAGGCAAGCAGCCATCCGACGGTTGGTGTAAGCATTGCCACCAGGAGCGATCAGCTGGGGTTGTTCTGCAAACAGAGCGCGAGCTGCATTAGCAACAATCGCCGAGGAGTTGCTGGTGATGCGGTTAACGGTATCCATCCGCTTGTTACCATCTGCAACCATTGCGCTCAGGGCATCGAGTTGAGCGTTGCTCAGGTATTCACCGCGTGCGTCAGCCTGAGAAACAACCTTAGCAAATGCATCTAGCATGATTTTGATCTCCTAATTGGGTTGTTTGAGTTACTATGTGGTCTTACAACCGTGTTGAGTTGTAAGTGATTTTTGCCTGCCTGGGCAGCTTTGAAAGGCTTGCCTGTTTCAAAATGTTACTACCTGTGCAACATCCTGTAACGAATCTGAGAACACCTCTAACTGAGGTTGTGACGCTTACAAGTCTCGCCGAGCAATCTTTGAGCTTAGCTTTGAGCTTGCGCGCATCTGTCTCTTTTGCCTTTCATCATTCTTTATACAATGAGAAGGTGCGTTTTGTACGTTACGAATTATTAACAACGTTTTGTTACAAACGGAAACAATCCAGATGCGGTCGAGCTTTTAAGCTTGGCAATAGGTACCACAGTTACATCACTTTTGCGCCGTGCCAAAGAAGAAGAGTAGGCTAAACGTATCGTTGGATGACCTGGAAAGGGAGAAGCTGGAGAAGCTCGCCGAAGAAGCGGGACTTTCCTTATCTCGCACGATCGCCCAATTAATTCGCAAAGCCAAAGTCAAACAAAATATGAAGGACAGTTAAGAAATGCATTGTGCCAGCTTTCGCTCCAGGTCAAACAGAAAGCCGTGAATGTATTCCTCTGTCCACTCTTCCCCGTAGAAACGCCTGAACATGCCTCGTGCGGGGTCTTTCTCCGCGCGATAGCGCAGGTAGCGAAGTTGCGCCTGCTCAATCGCAGCCAGAGATTGAGCATCCGTCACGGGTTCTGCCTTTTCGACAAAATCCAAATATGCCTTGAGGTAATCCTTAAACGCCGCGAACACGTGGGTTTCCACCACAGTTGTTTCCTGGGGGCGAGTCCAGAGGAAGGCGGGGGAGAAAAAAGGGCGGGCTTCTTCTGGGAAATCTCCGCCCCAAGGTAGATGCGGCTGATACGATTGGAAGATGGGCAAAATCGGCGTAGTGTATTTTGCCTGATAATCCGGATCGTCCCGGAACAAAGGTTGCATATCCAGGGCAATTAGGTGTCCTCCCGGCAAGGTCACCAGATCTGCGCCAAAAAATGGCAGATCGTAGTTAAGTTGGGGAAAAATGACGAAATTAAGCACTTGGAGGGATTTACCACCCTGGACGTGGGCGGCGCGAATTTGTCGCAGTTTCGGTGCAGTAAAGCCGTGACTGGTGGTGACGACTTCCTCCTGATGCTTGCCCTTGCCCGCGATCGCGCTTTTGCGTTCAAAGCCTTCTGGGATGGGATAGGGGCCAAGATCTAAGCGCGATCGCATGTAGGACTTCGCATAATCCAAAAATGGTTGATATAGAGTCATGGTAATTGCTAATTGCTAATTGCTAATTGCTAATTGCTAATTGCTAATTGCAGAGGTGATTGGCAATTAGCCATTAGCAATAAAATTCCGGTTTGTAGTATGGACGCATAAGCTAAAGCAACCGGGTTTTTATGAAAATCGGTAATTGGTAATAGGTAATTGCTAATCGCCATTCTTCGTGCCATTAGCAATTAGCAATTAGCAATTACCAGTTACCAAAACTATTTTTTGCCAGCACTGACTGCTAACGGCATCGCATCTTCAAACAAAAACTCATAAAGAAAGCGTTCTGACCATTCGTGACCGAAGTAACTGCTGAACAATCCACTTGCCGGATCGCGCTCGGCACTATACTGGTCGTAGTCTTTTTGGGCTTTGACGATGCGCTGAATGTCTTCTGGATCTGTCATAGGCGTCGCCGCATCTAACAGTTGCCAGTACAAATTCAAATAGTCCTTAAACGCTGCAAATAGGCGCGTCCCAACAGTTTCCACATCAGTTTTGGCAAACAGCAGATACTTGGAGAAATACTGATTCGCATCGTAAAATTTCATTTCCAAGCCTTGCGCCAGATCCGGGTATTGAGCGTGGAGCGATTTTAGTGGCTCGATGTACTGGCGCTGATACGCTTCATCCTGGAATAGAGGCTGAAAGTCTAGCACCACCAGATTTTTGACCTTGCCGAAAGAGAGAAAGTCTACTCCCAACAGGGGTAAGTCGTAATGATGGCTGGGGTAAATAACGCTGTTGAGAATTTGGGCGCTAGCCCCTGCATCAATGTAGGTATAGCGAATTTTTCTCAATTGCGGACACTCGTAGCACCAGCTTTGAATTGTTGCTGGGTTTTTGCCGCGATCGCTTACCTTATACTCCAGCCCCGCAGGGATTGCGCGATCGCATAAATTGAATCTGTTAAATAATTCGCTTTCTAAATGTTCCAGGAAGGGCTTGTACATTGAGCTTGACCCATCTTTTAAGACTTCTTCTGACAATAGGGGATTGGGAAACACCCTGTCCCATTTCTGTCCCAGGAAGTAACAAATTTTAAAGATCTCTCTAATGTGCGCCTGCCCTTGCCAAATTTTGCTGTATCATTTGCTCCAACGTCGCCTCGGATACGCAACGCCGCTCCGAGCAATAGGTCATCAAATAAACGCCATCCATCGTTCGCACGGTGCTGACGCGCACGCGAAAGTCATCGGTAAGAAACCAGCAGCGTTCCTGCCCCTGGTTGTTGTCGTATTCTGTATCGATGGTTAAAATGCCGTCCTTGCCAAACCAATAGCGACTAATTACGGGCATTCTTTCTATGTAGCCGCGATCGCGTATTAATTTCCCTGACAACAGGCTCGTATCATCTGGCACATCAACTAGCACCGCCGCCCGATCCGGATCTGGTTCGCGATCGTCCTTATTTTCCTGCCACATAAAGCTAGCACCCCCCATCGCCAGGGCAGGATCGATTCCCTGTTGCTGGCAAATTTTACTGACTCTGGGGTCTTCTCGTTCCACAACTTGTACGATCAGGTTGGATTCTCCAGACTGATCCGCAGACAAATCGAAATGATGAACGCTGCGCTGGGTAAACCAAGTACCCTCGCTCTTGCGAAAAAAGTCCATCATCGTCATCGGGAAGATCGGGCGCATTTGTCACCTCAAGTGCCGGTAAAATTACTTTGGAATCATAATTTTAACTAAATCGTGTGGATAATTCTCTCTTAGCAAGCCAGTCTTCTATACTTTCTCAGCCTGGATCGGAGATAGCGATCGCTCTCAAAGCAGGTCTAGTACCCAAGCAAGATTTGTATCAAATCGATCTCAGCAGACAGGATTTACAACGAGCCAATCTGCATCAGGCAAATTTAATTGGAGCCAACCTCAGCGGTGCAATCTTAATTGCAGCAGATTTGGGGGGTGCAGATTTGCGGCGGGCTAACTTGCAGGGTGCGGATTTAAGTAATGCGAATTTACAAGGTGCTTTTTTATATCGGGCGCAATTGCAAAAGGCTAATCTTTCTGGTGCGAACTTAGAGGAAGCAAAATTACAAGCAGCTAGATACGACAGAGACACAATTTGGCCTGAAGGCTTTGCTTATAAAAGTTTAGGGGCAATTGGGCCAAGAGCCAATCTCAGCGGCGCGCAGCTAAATACTGCTAATTTGAAAAATGCCGATTTAGAGGGTGCTTCTTTAATTGGCGCATCCCTCAGCGGCGCAGATTTAACGGGGGCTAATTTACAAAATGCGCGAATGAGCGGTGCAGATTTACGGCTCAGTTATTTGGCGGGTGCTTGCTTGCGAAATGTAAGGTTGAATAATGTAGATTTGCAAGGAGCAGATCTGCGAGCCGCCGATTTCACTGGGGTGGAAATTGAGCAATTGAATAACATTGCTGGGGCAGATTTTAGTCGCATTCAAGGAATGAGCGAGGCGATTAGAAAGATGTTGCTGAGTCGTCCTGATACGGAATTGGATGTTTGGAATGCTTTTACTCGCAGAACTACGCGCGAGAGTTTGATGGATAATTGACAGTTTGCACTTTGGCGATCGCTTGCTTTATTGGGGAAATAAGCGAGGAGCGATCGCACCACTCGTTAGTTGAGTGACTGATGAAACAAGAGCGATCGCCTGTTAGTAGAGTGGGGGAGCGATCGCGGTATTTTTCAAGGTGCGTTAACGCTGATCGCTAACGCACCCTACCTAACTAGCTAACTCACTACCGGCCTATCATTATAGCGGTTTGCAACTTGGTAGAATACACTTTATTTTGCATAAGTTAAGTCCTTGTCTTGCGGACTTCGTTTGTGTAGCGGCACCCTTAAGGGTGCCGCTACACAAACGAGAGCCGCTAGGGCTGTATTCCACCAAGTCACAAACTGCTATACTATCCTTGACTACCCAATAGAGAACCTATTGATTTAGTTCTATGAACACTTACCTCTGCTCACACACTAAATCCTGCATCCACTTCAGTGTATGCCTTAACACTTCTCCTCACCCCCGATCCGCTATTGAAAGATTAGGATTAGCAAATACATACTCGCATCTTGTGAATCCTGTTCAAATAGGTAATATTAACTTCTATCCTAATCCTTCAGAAGCCAATGAAAAATCAGAATTAGAAAATTTTGAATCTATCATTAGAGAAACTGCTAAACCTGTGACTAGCAAGGATGACAATATTGAAACTGCTCGAAAACTGGCTAAACTGGAAACTATACCGCGATTGGTAAAAATTGGCTTAACGGCAGAACAAATTGCCCAAGCTTTAGATTTGCCTTTGGACGAAGTTCAAGAAAAGATGCGATCATAGAGGTAGAGATTGAGTTAAGCGATCGCTCAAAGCCCTGAAAACATCAACTCAGGTAAACGATATTTTGCAAGCCATAGCTGAACTTGATTTTGAGGAACAGTCTTTTATCGCTGAAATTATTACCAAAAGAACGATCGAATTGAGAAGAAACCAAATTGCCTCAAGATGCTCAGAAGCTGAGGAGAATTATAAATTGGGCAATGTTCAAACTGGTACGGTTGAAGATTTGATGATGTATTCAAGCAACGATCGAACTTATTTGGGATGAACTATTCCTATGAATATTGAAAAAGTGGCGAAGGAAACATCCTGAATTGGTTGAAAGATTTCAGGAAAAGTTCTCTCTATTTACCAAAGAGCCATTTCACCCATCTTTGAGAACGCATAGTTTAAGTGGAAATCTTGAAGGTTACTGGGCGTTGAGTATCACATACGAGCATCGGCTTGTCTTCAAATTTATGTCAGAAAGCAAAGTGTTACTAATCGATCTTGGAACTCACGATGAAGTTTACTAAAAATTTCTAGATTCAACTAGGTTTGTCAGCCTGACGAAAGGCACGTCCATATTCTAGAGCTTCCAGAAAAGCCGATTCATCAGAGATTGAGCCAATAAGTTTATCGAGCCAGTTGCCAGCAATTGAGTTGCTCTCAGATTTGCGTTTAAGGTCAGCGACTTCCTGCTCAAGGATTGCTAAGCGACGTTCGAGAATTGCTTCATCTAGCATCATTTCCTCCTGAGAAAACTACCATTACAATTAGCTGAGCGGGGCGCATACTGTTTCATTTTAACTGAGCGATCGCTCCTGACTCCAGTGCCGCACTATTTGAGACTATCTAACTCAACTCACTTCCAAAACCTTCTCTTTTAGCCATGAATCTACAAGTGATTCAATTGAAACTTCCTGTGCCTTAGCAATCTCCAAAAGCTTGCTCATCAGAGATTCATCGACAGAAATTAGGTATTGTTTGCCTTTAATATCGACATCAAAATATGCTTCTGGCATTTCTGTCCAAAACTCACCCATGTCATGAGTGTCAAAAAACTCAACAAGTTCTTGAGTTGAATTAAATGAAGGCAATCCTGTAGAATTACTTTCTGCCATACTGCTTTCTCTCCTTTTGAGCCATATCTCTAGCGCTTAAAATTAGTACTTGTGCAGAGGGCTTGTAAATGAACAGTACAGCCAAATAGCGTCCGGCATCGGTCTGTCCCAAAGCCATGTATACATCTTCACCCTCTCGTTCTCCTTTCTCAACGAAGCGAAACTTGGGTCTGTTACGCAGCACTTCCTCCACTTCGTCAGGTATAACACCGTGTTTGACCGCCAGCTTCTCTACGATCGCATCCAGCCAAATGATTTCTTCAACTCTCACACCCCAAATCCCGATCTAATTCTAACTCTTTTATTTTAGCTTGATTATTGAAACTGCACGAAAAATAGCTAAACTGGAATCAATGCCACTATTGGTAAAAATAAGTAATAGACTCAAATCAAGAGGTGAAGAAATATGACGCAAGAACTTACAGATTTAAGAGCCAGTATCTTAGAAGGACGCTACAGCGATGCTTTAGCGATTGTAGATGAGTTAGAAGGCATGAGTAAAAAGGAAATTCTGCGGAAAATAAAAGCGTTTTTGAAAATTTTAATCGTTCACTTGATTAAAAACCAAGTCGAAAAAAGATTAACTAACTCTTGGGCAGCATCAATTCGCAATTCAATTCGATAAATTCAAGAATTGAATTTAAAAGAAAACAAAACTTCTTATTATGTCAATTATGATGAATGGGGAAGTTTAATCGAGGAAGAAGTTATTGAGGATGCGATCGCAGATGCAAGTGAAGAAGTTATGGACGGACAATTTAACCGTTCTCAACTATCAGAAATGTTAGATAAACCTCAACTGTTTCAAATAGCAATACAACTACTTGAATTGACTTATACCCATTCTGCTAAACAATTACCAGCGTTAATTGAGGAACATTTAGTACGGTTACCTGGTGGCGAAGACTGGCTTAACCGGAGAAAATAGAATTTTGAGAAAACAAGCGAGTTGGCGATCGCTTGAATTCAAACATGGGTCAAAATGGGAAGGAAAAAGCGATCGCTTCCTGTGGGGGTAGTTTTGTGACTCAGATAGAAGAGTCAGCTTTACGAGGATTTAACTGCTTGCCAGTTCTTTTTTAGCAGCGCCAGAAAGGTGGCGTACCCTTCAGAAAAATGGGGTGGATCGGGCAAAACATACTCTGGGAACTCCTTATAGTAACGCCAAGGTTCTGAAGGACTGCGTCGCAGGTGTAGTACGCAATCCGTTGCACCTGGGGGTTTCCAAGTCATTTGACCGGGATGGTTATTAGACATAAGTTACCTCGTAAAAGTAAGCTAAACAACTGAATTTCGCTGTTTTTCATCTTTCTGCCTGCATTTTGACAGACAAAATCTTAAATTCTGTAGGGATTTATACTTGTTTGTATCAATTTGATACAGTATCGAGGTTTGGCCTTGATGATAGCAAGGCAAAAGTATTGTTTATTGGGCTTTTGAGCCTGTATGAAGTTATGGTGAAAATTAAAACAAGCCTACTTAAACGATAAAATCCCCATCCTTGGGGAGACAGTACCCAAGAGGGGGATTTTTTGGCGTCAAAAGGCAGAGTTTGGTTTTTATCGGCTAGCAGGTGAGCAAGTGGGCTTCTTCGGCAGGTGGGAGGGAAAAAACAGCTTTTCCCACAATCGACTGTATATAGGGGATTGCAGCCCCATGAGGTACACCTTGGTTTATCTAGCGGCACCCTTAAGGGTGCCGCTAGACAAACCAAGCCACAAGGCTGTATCTCGCTCATATGCAATCCGCTGTAGAACTGATGAGCTGCGGACTTGATATTAAACCAAGTTTTCTAAGGCAGCGGCGACGACTTGATGATCGGGATCTTGCCGTAGTTGACTCAAGGCTGCTTTAGCTTGCGGTGAGTCAAAATGCTTCAGCGCACGCGCAACTTGGAAGCGAATCTGTTGGGAGTCGGAATTCACCAATTCCAGCAATTTAGACAGGGCGGCATCTTGCTGACTGGTTTGTGCTAATGTAGCCAGGGCATTGACGGCAGTTTCTTGGACGCCTGCATCATCTCCGGCTAAGCCTTCGATGCAAACTTCATACAGTTCGTTGGGACATTCTAATTCAACTAAGGCGGGCAAAATGCTGCGACGCACTAGCCAGTGGTCATCCTGACAAAAGGTGAACACTAAATGGGATGCAGCCACCTTGCCAAACAAAGACAGGGAATTGGCTGCTTCTGCCCGCACGTTTGGGGTATTGTCGAATTTCATCATTTCCAGCAAGGCGGCGAAAGATTCCGCCGTCTGGTGCTTGCCGAGTTCTCTGGCAACGAAGGTTCGTACCAGAAATTCATCATCGTGGAGTTTGCTGGTGAGTAGGGGTACGGCTACCTCTGGGGTGTAGTCTTTGAGGGCAGCGATCGCTTTAAGCCGATACTGAAAATCAGGATTATTGAGCGACGTTTCGATTTCTTGAATATCCATAGCAACTCAAAAAGGTTAGCTTGTTGGCGACGAGATCTGAGAAAATCTCAAATAGACTCTTTATTTTATAGATACCCATTTAGGAAACAGCAGAAATGACTGAAACCTCAGAACTCACTCCAATAGACCAGGCAACTCCTGAAGAACTGGCAGAGACAATCGCAGAATTTGAACAATATCGGGAACGTTTGGTAAACGAGACTCTGGCAACGGCGCAGCGAGCTAAGGTGATGAAAGCAAATGCAATGGCTCAACTAGAACCGGAACTTGCCAAAATTGATGCCATAATCAGCCAACTTCGCGAGCGTCACGCGGCTCTAACTACAGGCAATTAATTAGTACGGGCACGGCA
>DNGJ01000402.1:0-4332 GCA_003486305.1 Cyanobacteria bacterium UBA11371 | reverse complement strand
CCCCAAACCCTATCTACGCCGTGCCCCTACCTTGCGATCAAAAGAATTGAAAATAATTTTAAGCATGGGTAATGGGTGTTTGTCAATGAGTAATTCTCTCAAGTTTGAAACTCAATCTGGGGAAAATCCTGTGCCGCTTTCCCACGAAGAAACTGATGCTTTGTTGGCATCTGTTAAGGAACAATTAGACTTGGAAACTTTCGACCCCGATAACCACCAACTCCTGAAACAGATGGTTGAATGTCTCGGAGATACCCGTGGGTTAGTTAGGTTGAGTGTGGCGCAAACTTTGGGTGAAATTGGCGATCCGGCGACCCCTTTTTTGCTAGAGGCGCTAGCAAATCACCCGAACGTCGTGGTGCGGCGAGCCAGCGCTAAAACCCTGACCCTGATCGCCGATCCAAAAACCGTGCCAAACCTGGTACATGCGTTCTTAAACGATGAGGATACAGTGGTTCAGGGTTCGGCGGTGGGGGCGCTGGCGCGGACAGGAGAAGCAGCGGTGCCGGTATTGTTGGAAATTTTAGCGTCGCGAGAAAACTCGGAAACGACTAAAGGTCATGCCGCATGGGCGCTGGCATTTATTGGCGCAGAAGCAAAAGAGTATATTTATCCGGCGATCGCATCGGATTCGCCAGAAGTACGCTCTGCGGTAGTGGGTGCGATCGCTAAAGTCGCCCAGGAATCCCCGGAACCTCAAGCTTTCGACCTTTTGGTAAAAGCCCTCACCGACTCGGACGCCAATGTGCGATGCGAAGCCGCAGCGGTTTTAGGTAACTTAGCTTATCAACCCGCAATTCCCAACCTGGCTCAATTATTGCACCATCCCGATTGGGAAACCCGCAAAGCAGGGGCGCTGGCGTTGATGAAAGCGGGCGATCGCGCAGCAATAGAACCTTTGCAAACTGCATTATCCCAAGAATCAGAAACGGCTGTGCAGCAGGTACTAAAGTTAGCAATTTCTCAACTTGAGCGCAAAACAGAGGAAGAGGATTGGTAATGAGAAATCAATGGGATTGCGTACTGCAAAATCTGGGAGAGTGGGAAGGATCTTTTACTCACCTCTCGCCCCAGGGAGAATTGATTGATGATATTCCCAGTGTCATTTCCTTGACAGGGGTGAACGACAATCAGTCAATTCACCTGGTTTTGCGTCGTTACTATCCTACCGCTCCCGGTTCATCGGAATTAAAGCCACAGGAATTGGCTTTTGACTTCAGTGCGCCGAGTGCTGGTGCTTTATTTTTTGAGACTGGTGCTTTTAGCGAAGGTTCGCCTTACTTT
Source organism: Cyanobacteria bacterium UBA11371 (assembly GCA_003486305.1). GTDB lineage: Bacteria > Cyanobacteriota > Cyanobacteriia > Cyanobacteriales > Aerosakkonemataceae > Microseira. The sequence continues at coordinate 3,048 of DNGJ01000402.1, read as the reverse complement.
GCGACTGGTATTCTCTTTGGAGCCGAGTTCGGTTTTATCGAAAGCGATCGCCGGATGCGTCTGATTCAACAGTTTGATTCCTCTAATAGCCAGCTATTTAAGCTCACCTTGGTGCGAGAGCGAAGAGTCGGCACAACAGCCCCAGAACGTCCACCCCTAGCCCTCGATGACTTTCTGGGCGAGTGGGAGGGAGAAGCCGTCACCCTGTATCGAGATGGGCGTCCATCGGTGACTGGTAATACTAGGGTTAAGTGCGATCGCATTAACCAAAACCATCTGCTACTTTCATCGGATAAGGAAACAAATTGTCAGTTAAAAATAGCAGAGAACGGCAATCAATCCTGCCTCAATTTTGAGCAAAATTCCCAACAATATCAGATCTTGTTATTGCCCGATGGCGCAGCTTCAACCTGTCCCACTCAGATTACCCCAGGACATCCATTTTTTATGGAAGTTAGCTGGTTAATTCAACCAAACTTCCGCCAGCGCATGATTCGCACCTACGACGACAACGGCAAGTGGGATAGCCTTACTTTAGTTACCGAACGACAAATTAAAATATGAAACCTGCACTTAGCGAAGCAGTTAAAGAACTGATTAAAAAAGCCAGAATTGTCAGTTTTTCAGGCTGGGAAGCAACGCATCCACCTGAAATTATCCCCCTATTCCAAGCAGCAGACGATCAGGGAAGATATCTCACCGATGAAGATTTCCAACAGATCCAAAACCTTTCTCCCGCAACTTCAGACTTGATTCCCGTAGCGAAACTGTTGCGCGATCGCGTCACCGAAATCGTAGACGAAGCTAGAGAAGTTGTCCTCACAACCTTTCCCGATATTACTCAACCCGGTGGCGGTTTATACCCCGCCCCGCGCGCCGAAGCTTGTTGGCGTGATTTTTGGCACTTTTTGCGCTGCATTACTTACGGAATTGCCGGTCAAAATACAGAATATACAAGCGATACAGGGTTGGAATATATGAAATTGCTGTATCTTGAATTACAAGTGCCTTTGGATGCGATGGTAGTGGGATTGGAAGGAATTAAAACAGCTAGTTTGAAGCGGATAGAAGCGGAACAAGGGGATGCGATTCGCCCAAAGGGCGTTCGCGCAAGCGTGCCGGAGGCATATCCGCTTCGCCCAATCGCGTCAGCGTGCCGGAGGCATATCGCTCCCTATTTTGACCATCTAATCGAGCAGTTAAAATCCTTCCAAAATTGACCATCCAGCCATGCTTTAAATTACAGTACCTCTTCAACAGAGGTGTCAAAAACATAAATAACGTAAGTTGCTAGTTACATCAGGAGGCGCTGGTAATAGGTAATTGGTAATTGGTAATTGTATTGATTCCACCACCAATGAATCCAATTACCCATTACCTATTACCCATTACCACCCCCAAATCTGATAACTAGCAACTTGGGTTAAATATTAGTGGGGGCACGGCACGCAAAATATCTCGGTATTGTGGAAAAAATTAATTATGCCGTGCCCCCACAGTTTTGAAATCATGGCGGCGTTCCGTCACCCTGACGCCGCCAAGTACATCAGTTCTCAGAAACTTTACATTTCACAGCTGAATTTTCATTGACGGCTGGCGATCGCGCAGCCTCCCCTCAACGGTAATCGTCCTGGCAAAACCAACACTCTGAACTCCGGGCAATTATACCACAAATGATAAAAATTATCATTAATGTAACAAACATATACAAATAAGCTCAACTATTTTTAATATTTTTAGTGGCAGGCTTGTAGGAAGATCGGGAAGTGCAAGGCGTTACAGCTTTGTATCGAGTTGATGAAACTCATACAGGTCATGGCTTTCCTGGCTCCCAGAGTTGATTGCAACTCTGAAGGCTAAAATTTTTTGCTTGCAAAAGCAATTCATCATTTTGCTCTCATCTCAGTACGGGCGGCAAGCGCGGAATTTACGCCTGTGGACAGGTTAGGAGCCAACTCACCTGGTAGAAGCAGGAAGCAAATGTCAATTTAAGCGCAAGTTTGAATTGTGTAACTTTTGTATTGCAAAATCTATCTCAGTGTATTTGTTTAAGTAGGAGATTGGCTTAATGCCTTTTGGACCAGCGTCACGCTTAGGAGTGAGCCTGTTTGACGAAACTCCCCCGATTGAGAGGGTTCCCGGTGGTTCTAACGAAGACGCGGAAACCATAATCAAAGCCGTTTACAGACAAGTGCTGGGCAATGCTTACGTGATGGAAAGCGAGCGTCTGGCAGTACCGGAGTCGCAGTTTAAGCGGGGCGAACTCAGCGTTCGCGAGTTCGTCCGCGCTGTGGCAAAGTCGGATCTTTACTTGTCGCGCTTTGCAGATTGCCCTCGCTATCGGTTTATCGAGTTGAACTTCCGGCATTTGCTCGGTCGTGCCCCCAACAGCTACGAAGAAATGAAAGCCCACAGTGCCATTTTGGATGCGGGCGACTTTGGCGCTGAAATCGACTCCTACATCGACAGCGACGAATATCAAAGCGTCTTCGGAGAGAACATTGTGCCTTACATCCGGGGCTACAAGACCGAAGCAATTAGCCACATGGTCGGCTTTACCCATACCTTCCAATTGGTGCGGGGTGCTTCTACCAGTTCTCTCAAGGCAGACTTGGCAGGTAAAACTCCCAAGCTGAATTCATTGGTGATTAATGCAACGCCAACCCCCGTAGTTCCACCGGGAACAACGTTCCGCAATCCACCAGTGGGCGCGCGGGTGCGTCTGGGCGTGGGAGCCAGCGAAGGCGGCAAAGTCTTCCGCATCGAAGTCACTGGCTATCGTTCCAAAGCGGTTAACCGGATTTCCCAATTCCGCCGCAGCAATCAAGTCTACCTGGTTCCGTTCGATAAGCTTTCCGAAGAGTATCAACGGATTCACAAGCAGGGTGGTGTAATCGCCAGCATCACGCCTGTGTAAAAGATCCTAGCTAATGGCTAATGGCTAATGGCTAATGGCGTGTAAGGGCGAAGCATTTGCGTAAAAATATTTCCGATTTACCGACAAGATAACAGCGCAAATGCTTCGCCCCTACGGCTAATGGCTAATGT
>DNGJ01000225.1:23617-41619 GCA_003486305.1 Cyanobacteria bacterium UBA11371 | reverse complement strand
ATTAAACTTGGCTGATTGTAGCCACTTAATGCTACTAGCATGGAAAAATCTAAATCGTGAGTAACAATTACTCGATTTTCCTGACGGGCAAAATTGAGGATTTCTACATCAGACGCAGTAGCAGGTAAAACATCTAGAACTCGAATGATGTCCCACCCTTGCTGTTGTAACGCCGTAACAGTTTGTGGAGAAATATTCATGTCTCCGATCAGTTTGATCGCCGTCACAATTTCGCCTTAAGCTGTTGGAATGGGGTAAACGCGATCCGCCACTGCCCAGGCTGCGTATTCGAGTGCTTGTTGTATATCTTCTGCTTCTAGTTCTGGGTAAGCTTCTAGAACTGCTTGTATTGACCGAGTGCTTGCCAGCATTTTGATAACGAAGCTAACGGTAATTCGCATATTCCTAATTGTCGGTTGTCCCAGGCAAACGTTGGGATTTATAGTGATGCGGTCTAATTTCTCCATATTTGAATCTCCTTGGTAGCACGCCAAAAAAGAATATTAGTATCTGGTTATAAGTGGACATAAACTTATTACTAATATTTTTGTACTTTAGTCTAGTATAGAGCGATTCCTCACCCCCTATTATCACTTAGACCGCGCAGGCGGTCTTTGTTTGTGTAGGCGCGACTACCCTACGGGAAGGCTTCGCCTACAGTCGTTAGCCATAAAAGGAGTAATCGAAGCGGAGTTGGTCTTAGCGATCGCTATAGTGATATCGAGCCTGTAAAAACTCAATTCTATCTTCACTGACAAGGTAAACAATGCGATCGCTTTGAGTGTGAGCGTAAAGCGGGGCGGGTTTATATATTCAGTGCGCTGCGTTCAAATATATCTCGTAAAACCCGCCCCTACACAATCAAAAACACTTGCTCTTGCCTTTGCTTAAGGACACGATATGATTCCACTATATCAGGACTTTGCTAGAAACCGGGTTTCTTCAGAGAAACCCGGTTTCTTTGCTTCGCACCCTCTTTCACGCCCGATTCATAATTTCCATTACCTCTATAATTTTTTGCGCCGTTTCATCTGAAATTTCCAAATCTCCCCAAAGCTGACCTAAAAAGTTTCCTTCTTCTTCTGTCACAATTCCATCGGCAAAAACTAGATAAGTCGCGGCAGCAAAAGCCGTTTCCCGCAATTCCATTGGCAGCGCCTTTTTAACCGCTTCAAAAATAGTATTTACGCTATATTGCTCAAAAATATTGCTAGTTCTCTCGAATATTTCTTCTGTTTCTTCTGGTGACATATATTTAAATAAATTCATCCGTTCCAGTGTCACCGCCAGTGCTTGCCTTTCTTCTGGAGCCACTTCCCCATCGGCGTCATTTGCTAACAGTAAAATCACCAGAAATGCCTCTTCTAGCTCTAAAACAATTTCATTGGCGTCATTTGTATCGTCTCCGAACACTTCATCAGGATTTGCTGTTTCTCTACCTTTGGGCATATATAAAACCTTGCGTTTTCAAATCTTAATTATAATATTATTGTTGATGTCGCTTTACCTCTCTTAGGCATTTGCTCCTATTTTCGACCCAGGAAGCTATAGTCAACTGTTCTCACCCCCTTGTTACCGCTCTCAAAGATGCCACGAAAGGTCAGTTAGTGCAAGCGATCGCGTACAGCGTGCTACGAGCTGAGCGATCGCGCCGAAGTCCGGAGGCATATCGCTGCCAAACCTTGAGTTTACAGCAATGCACCGACTTTATGCCAAAATCGGATGCTTCTAATCCTTAATTAGCATCATTGTAAAACTTCTGTATCGAAATATACGAATTAACATTTTAAAATTAAATACTTTGTAATTAAGTAGATAACTCAAGTTTCTAGTTATAAGCTCTGGCGATGGTAATAGGGAATTAAATTAAAAAGGGGTGGAATCCTAACAATTACCCATTACCCATTACCCATTACCTATTACCAGTTTTCTTGGATGTAACTAGCAACTTCGGTTAGATAGAGTATCTGCAAAGGTTATTTTCATGAGCATCTCTTGTGCCGTTAATTTATTTCTAACTACTTGTTTCCAAGCGATATCTAATTGCTTTGAACCGCTGCGCCAGGTGGTTGATGCGGTGGAATTTCACAATCCCAAAATTGCGCGGTTGCTTTGCAAAATTATACCAGCAAGTTGCCCTTTTGATCGAGATATTCAGGTGTTTGGACATACGCTGTTTCACATTCCGCCTCTATGTAAACTCAATCCTTTCTACGAGCAATTTGTAGGATTGCGCTTTCGGGCTTTATGTTATTTGGCAGATGAATGGGGGGAATATATTTGATTTGGGTAATGGGTAATGGCGTTCCCAGGCAGAGCCAGGGAACGAGGGTAATGGGTTAGCGAAAGGTTTTCAAAACTGCGCGATCGCGTCCCTGAAATTTCGCCTCGTACAGTGCTTGGTCAGCCGTAGAAATTAGTTGTTCAAAAGCAGATTTCGGCGTCGGAACTGTAACCGAAATCCCTAAACTCAACGTCACGTACTGGCTAACTTGCGATTTAGCATGAGGAATTTGCAACGCTTTTACATAGTTTTGAATTTCGTCCGCCACAGCCAAAGCGCCTTCAGCTTTTGTATTCGGCAAAATAATCGCAAATTCCTCACCGCCGTAGCGCGCCACTAAATCCGCCGGACGCTTCGCCGCTTGCTCGATAGCACCGGCAATTTGCTGCAAACACAAATCCCCCGTTACGTGACCGTAAGTGTCATTGTATTGTTTGAAATAATCGATATCGCACAAAATTAAAGCTAGGGGTGCTTGCTCCCTTGCCAAGCGCTGCCATTCTCGGTTGAAATATTCATTAAAGTAGCGGCGATTTGCCACACCAGTTAATCCATCTAAACAAGCTAAACGTTTTAGCTCAGTGTTGGCAACTTCCAGCTGTTCAAATAGGGAAGCTTGTTGAATTGCGATCGCTAGTTGCTCTACCAAAGGCTGCAACAAATTAATTTCAAACTGTTCCCACTGTCGTACCCTACTGCATTGATGAGCAATCACCAATCCCCAAAGTACGTCTCCGTGAATCAGCGGTGCGATCAGTTTCGATTTCACGGCAAATTTTTGCAACATTTGGGTTAAACAAGGCGATACTTCTTTTTTCACATCGGAAACAGCGCGAATTTGTCCGCTTTTGTACTTTTCGTAGCAGTTTTGTGGAAACACTTCTTCTGAGAAAGCTTGTCCTAAAATAGCAGGCCAACTTTGCACAACTGCTTCTGTAATTACGTTGCCAGTGCCTTCGGGCCATACCCGATACACTAACACGCGATCGCATCGGAGCAACTGCTGCACTTCACCAACAGCGGTGTTAAGAATCTCCTCTAACTTCAAAGATTGGCGAATTCGTTGCGTAATCACCGCTACTAGGCGTTCTTGTTCGGCTTGTCGCCGTAAAGCTTGTTCTGTTCGCACCCGCTCGGTCACATCTTGTGCCAAGCTGGCGACGCCGATAAAGTTGCCATCTCCATCAATTAAAGGCGTATTGTACCACTCGCAAATAATAATTCTGCCATCTTTGGTAATATTTTCTGCCGTACAGCGAGTCCCTCCCTTTTGCGCCATCAAATCTTGCCAAATTTGGCTCACTTGCTCTGTCAGATATTCCGGTACCAGCAGAAAGGCACTTTGTCCGATAATTTCACTTTTGCTATAGCCGAAAATTACTTCAGCAGCCGCATTCCATTCCACAATTTCCCCTTTGTTATTGCCTTCTATTACCGCCAAAGGAGTTTGCTGCACGTGGAGCGAAAGTTTTTGTTTTGATTTCCTCAGTGCTTCTTCGGCTTGCTTGCGATCCGTAATATTTTTAACAAAAACAGACAGTCCCCCTTTACTAGAAGGATAAGCGCTGATTTCAAAAAAGTAGTTGCCATTTTCCAGTTGATATTCGATAACGCAACTTTGCGATTGTTGCGTTTTTAAAGTTTCGAGATAGACCCGTTCTGCTTTTGTTCCTACCACATCGGGAAACAGATCGTACAGCGATTTCCCAATCGCATCTTTGGCAGCGATGCCAGTTAAAAGTTCAGAAGCTCTGTTCCAATAGGTATATCTAAAATCTTTATCCATTGCGAAAAAAACATCGCTGATGCTTTCGGCAAGTTCCTTGTAACTCGCCTCGTTTTGTTTAAGCGCTGCTTCTGCTTGCTTGCGATCGGTGATATCGCGCACTATTGTTAAAACTTCATCTTCTCCACTTTTAACAATTCTCGCCTCGTAATCGCGAGCGATGCCATTTTTAGGCAACCAATATTCAAACACTTGAATTTGACCAGTTTGTAAAGCTTGCTCGATGCAGCCCATCGTTACCTGAGCTACTTCTGGCGGCAGAATTTCCCAAACGCTTTGACCGACAAACGAACCATCAGGCATCAACAGTTTGCTTGTGTTGTCTGCGTGAAAATCGAGAAAAATTCCATCTTTGCTGATGCGAAAGATCAAATCTGGTAACGCCTCCAGAAAAGCCCGATTTCTCGCTTCCGAGGCGCGTAATTTTTCTTCGGTTCGCTTGCGCTCAGTGATGTCCATCCCGTAGCCAATCATCCCATTTGCGCGTCCCTGGCTGTCTTTTAACAGCGACAGCTTAAGGTGAATGTATAATTCTTCCCCTGCCTTGTTTAACGCCGGATGCTCGATTTCGTGAGTTCCTTTTTCTAGCAGAGGTTGAATCACTTGCTGTTGCAGAAACTCCTGCCGTTCTTTTGGGTAAATTAATGAGACATGTTTGCCTAAAGCCTCTGATGCCAAATATCCATACAATCTTTCTGCACCCTTATTCCAACTTGTCACGTATCCACGCATATCTGTAGAAATCACCGCGTCGTGGATCTGTTCTATAATTTGAGCTTGTTGCTTCAGTGAGTAAATAACCCTTGCTTTCACCTGTTGGTTTGCAAAGCGATCGCTTAGATCGCGGATAATACCCAAAACCTCCTCATTCCCTGGCAAATTACTATGCTCACGGCAAACCACTATTTTCCCTTCCCGCTGACCCACAGTTCCATTAATAGGTAACCGATACTCCCAGTTTTGAACTGCGCCGGAAATTAGCGTTTTTTCTAGATCAAACATGCCTTTTTGCCATAATTTTCCTGTTTGATCGGCATTGCATTCTAAAATAGCGCCATCTCGATTAAAAACTACGAACAATGCTGGCATGGCTTCTATAACTCGCCTATTTTTGCCTTCGCTTTGCTGCAACTGTGCTTCTATCTGCTTGTACTCGGTAATTTCAGTCAGCGTTCCTACATAGCCAATAACTTTTCTCCGGCTATCTTTTTCCGCCACTATTTGACCCAATACCCAGGTAATTTTCCCATCTGGATGCTCAAACCGATACTCGGTTTTAAAGCTCTGTAAAAACTTTGGATTCAACGTCTCTAGATTGACCCATTGTTTCCATTCTTTGGTAATTCGCTCTCGCTCCAGAGGGTGTATTGTTTCGTACCAAGCTTTTCCGATAATTTTCTCCAGTTTGAATCCCGATATTTCGCAGCATTTTGGGTTAGCGTATAAATAGTTTCCCTCCATATCGGTGCGGAATATACCAACTGGGGATATTGACGCTAAAGTGTAATCCCGCTCCTCGCTTTCGTGCAGCGTTAACTCGTTTTGTAAGTATTCCTGATTCCGGCGCTCGGTTTCTTCGCTGATGTCAAAGATAATTCCCTCTAAAAACAATACCTTACCTGACTTGGAGAAAATTGCTTGTCCTTTTTCATACACCCACCGGATGCTACCATCTGCATGGAGCAGCCGATATTCGAGAACGTAGGGGCGGCGTGCGCTTACACTTTCACCTACAATTGTTTTGACCCGCTCCCAATCTGCTGGATGGATTATACTGGCAAATGTCCTGACTTGATTTTGAATAAAATCTGATGCAGGGTAGCCGGTAATTTCTGCGATCGCATCCCCAATCAATTCTATCCTCCGATCCCCGTCCCACCCGCAACGATAAATTGCCCCTGGGATATTAGCAATCAGATTTTTTAACCTCTGTTCGCTTTCCCTCCATCCTGACTCTATCTGTTGGCAATCGGTGACGCTACTTTCAAAAATCATAGTTTTATTTGCAATTGTTATGTAGTTACCAACAGTCAAAAGACACCCCAGCCATAACCAGAGCCTAATCCAAGCTATACTCTGTATTTATCTAATTATTGTTACACCCAACAGCCGTAACCCCTTCCCACCCGTTATCCTCTGCATTTAAAAGTTTGCTATTATAACATTTCTTTTTGGACATGTATACATTTTACTCGCTTGCCAGCCGGTTTTCCTAAGTAGAAATCGCTATAATCCGGTGAGTGCGATACGTGCTGACGCACAGGCTAGCGCCAACGCATCTAGCTGTAGCGCCATCGTCTCAATCTTAAAAAGCTACTTTCAGTTAGCATCCAAGAGAGCCAAAAATTCAGTAATATCCTGGATAAATTGGCAAAAATTCCCCTGATTTTTGAGTAATTACACCGAGATCGCGAAACATGACCAACAAAAAATTGGCTACCAACTCTCACCGGGGCTGAAGAAATATAAATTATTTCTTCCCCCTTCCCCCTTGTCCCAATTGGTAACAAGTAGCCAAAAAATGACTTAAATTTATACTAAAGGTAACAAAATTTCAAATTCAGTGCCGCTACCGACCTGGGATTCTCCTAGTTCGCCGCTACGGGAACGCATCAAAAATTTACCCCCATGCTTGGCCGTTACAATCCGATACGAGAGCGCCAAACTCGTTTCTTTTTCAGCCCGTTTTGCAATAGAAAAAGATTCCAAAATCTGCTTTTGCGCCTTCTCGGATAAACCGGGGCCATTATCTGCAATAATAATCGAAACCCAACGAGCATCCGAATCGAGAGAACAAACTTTAGTTGTAATCTCAATTCCAGGTTTGCCAGTAGAATTTTTTTGGTTTTTTCCGTTAAAATTTGTTGCCAGCTTTTGGTGAACTGCCTCATTGAGCAATGCATCAACAGCATTGGTGAGGATGTTCATAAACACTTGGTTCATTTGTCCGATATAGCAAGTCACGGGCGGCAATAAACCGTAGTTTTTTACAATTTCAATCTCGCTCGTTAAACGACTTTTCAGCAACAGCACGATACTATCTAAGCAGGCATTCAAGTCCGCCGGTTTGGGATAGATTTCATCAATATGGCAAAAATTTTGCAGACTCGTCGCCAGTTTTTTTAACCGTTCTGCGCCCGTTTTGATGCTCCCAATCGCTTGGGACATGTCTTGTTGTAAAAAATCAAACTCAATCTCTTGCTTGAGGGCGCTGATTTCGTCTGAGGCATCTATTAGCTTGGCTTCATAGGCTGCCATTAACTGTAGCAAACCCTCGCTATAATTAGTCAGGTGGGTTAAATTGCCCCAGATAAAGTTAACCGGGTCTAAAATTTCGTGCGCCAATCCATCTACCAAACGCCCCAAGTTAGCCATTTTCTCGCTTTGAATCATTTGAGCTTGGGCGCGTTCGTAACGCACTTGGGTTTCTATACCTCGAATTTGCCAGTAGGCAATATTCAATTCGTGGATATCTAATAATTTATAAGTTTTCGTTGCCGTTTCCACGACGACGGGTTCCCCTAAAAGTTCGCGCGATCGCCTCAGTGCCAGCTGCGCCCCTGCTAAAATCGGCTTGCTACCAGGCAACACTAAAACCTCTGTGCGAGCATAACTGTAAAGCACCTCCAGCGATTCCTGCAAAAATATCTCCATCCCGTGAGGACGCAGCAAGTACTCCAATAATCGCTGTCGCGAGATCATACCGACAAATTCGCCCCGCTCCAGTAAAATCGCTCCTGGCAGTCGCGGATACTTCTCAAACGTGCGCGCGACTTCTACCCCTAGACTGTTGCTCTCAACGCTAAAATCGTACAGCGGTAGTTCATCTAGGGTGGACTCTAAAGAAAGGTCTTGATTGCTTCCCTCAGACAAGTGTGGCAGTGACAGAACTCCTTTTGACACCATGCACCCGACTTGTATACATCCCGTTATCGATCTGAATTTATTATTTACATAGCGTATCATTTTCCCCATCCCTGGCCTATCCGACAGGCAGGATGCCTATCCCACAAGAAAAAAACTCTTGTGCATTCATCCTGTTGTGGGGTGGGCGTCTCGCCCGCCCGGTCATCCTGTTGTGGGGTGGGCGTCTCGCCCGCCTAATCCATTGGTGCTTTAATCCAAAGGCAGCAGGATCTCAAATTCCGTGCCTACTTCAGGCTGACTTCGCAAGTTTAATCTCCCTTTGTGCTTTTCTATCACAATTTGACGGCTAATTGCTAACCCCAGTCCCGTTCCTTTACCTACTGGCTTCGTAGTAAAAAATGTTTCAAAAATTCGCTCTTGAATTTCCTCTGGAATACCAAAGCCGTTATCGGCAATGCGAATCGCAGCCCAACGAGTATTTTCCGCTTCTACAACAGAGGTGCTAATTTCTATTTTCGCTTGCCATTTAGGCGCAGATTTAGCCGCAACTTTTCGCGCTGCTGCTTTCTCCATTAGCGCATCAATGCCATTGCTGATAATATTCGTAAAAACTTGACTCAACTGCCCAGAATAACAAGGTACTAGCGGCAGTTCCCCGTAGTTTTTTACTAATTCAATGCTGTATTTAATTCGGTTATGTAAAATCAACAACGTACTATCAATGCACTCGTGCAGGTCTGCTGGCTGCCGGCCTCCTTCCCCCATATGGGAGAAATTACGCATACTGTTGATAATCTTGACTAATCTTTCGGTTCCCTGCCTCATGCTATTAATAATTACCAACAGATCTTCTTGCAAATACTCAAATTCAATTTCTTCTTTAATTTCAACCACTCTGGGCGGCGGATCTGTAACCCCTTCTTCGTAAGCCATTATTAAATTAATCAAATCGTCGCTATACTTTGACAGGTAATCTATATTTCCTGAAATAAAGTTAACTGGATTTAAAATTTCGTGAGCTATCCCAGCCATCATTTGGCCTAAGCTAGCCATCTTTTCTGTTTGGATTAAGTGCGCCTGTGTTTGCTCGTTTAACATATGGGTGGCTAGCTCGTGGATGTGGGATTGAGCCACCATTAACTGATGTACATCTAATAATTTATAAACTTGCGGTTCTATTTCTACTACCAATGGTTCGTATAGCAAATGAGCCGGTCGCTGCAATGACTGCCTAGCTGCATTTACAATTAACGTACTGCTCGGTACCACTAATGTTTCTGCCCGCGCTAATAAGTACAAAGATTTGATCGGTCGCTTCAAAAACAGTTCTAGTCCATAAGGGCGGCTCATGTATTCTAAAAACCGCCGCCGCGAAATCATCCCTAATAACTGTTTTTTCTCGGTTAAAATTGCTCCTGGCAGTAGGGGATTGCTCTCGAAAGCCCTCGCCACTTCTATCCCCGTTCGATCCGCTTCTATTTGAAACTCGTAAAGCGACAGGTCTTGGAGTGTAGACTTCAAGCTCAGCGTTTCCAATGCCGGTAAAACTGACATTTGGGGAGATACTTTTGGCAAAGCAATCATAGCAGTAAGTCTCGATTGATATTATAGTCGGTCTGTCGCCGTCCTTTAAACTATAGCACCCTATTCTTTTGCGATCTAAACAATAAATAATAATCTTTTTAAATAAAAAATAATTAATGTTGAGTTTTAAAGGTATTTTAACCTATTCTAAAACTTGAGTTAACTTTAAATTAACCTGAAAAGTTGAACTCAGTCAAGGTAAGGTTAAGCAATGTCGGGCGGATGAAAAGTATAGCGATCGCGTCCGCTTTCTTTGGCATGATACAGCCCTTGGTCTGCTGCCGCAATCAGGTCTTCTGGGGAAGATTCTAAGTGGGGAATCGCGCTAGCCACGCCCACACTAATAGTAACGTATTCGTTAACAGCAGAATCAGCATGGGGAATCTCTAGCGCTAAAACCCCGACTCGCATTTTTTCTGCCACGTGGATAGCGCCAGCCCTATCAGTATGGGGTAATATGGCGGCGAATTCTTCCCCGCCATATCGAGCCACCAAATCTTCAGGTCGCTTAGCAGCATCGCGAAGCGCAAGAGCAACTTGCTGCAAGCAGACATCTCCGGCTTGATGACCGTAAGTATCGTTGAATCTTTTGAAAAAATCAATATCGCACAAAATTAAAGACAAGGGCGCTTTTTCCCTTGCCATCTCGCGCCACTTGATATTCAAATATTCATCAAACTTACGCCGATTTGCCACTTTAGTCAAGCTATCAACTGCCGCGAGTAATTGCAATTCCTCGTTAGCTTTTTCCAGTTTTTGATTGAGTTGCTCGATCAGATCGATCGCCATTTGGTGAATGCGCGACTGAGCCACCAATAATTGATGCACATCGAGCAAGCGGTAAACTTGAGGCGCAATTTCCACTACAATTGGCTCGTAAAGTAAATCGGGGGTTGCTGTTTTCTCTGTTTGCTCTTGGTTGTAATCCATCCCCTGTGACACCGAAGAGCCATCGCCCATTACAACAGCTTCCATCCCGTAGCTGCGGTGTAATGACCGTTGCGCTGCTGCCAAAATCGAAGTATTCCCGGGGAGAATCAAAAGATCGGTTTTGGCAAACTGATACAAATCCTCCAGTGGACGCTTAGAAAATACTTCTAACCCGAAAGGGCGGCTCATATACTCCAAAAATCGACGCCGGGAAATCATGCCAACAAACTTTCCTCCCCGGGTTAAAATCACCCCAGGTAGCATCGGATTTGCTTCAAATGCTTGGGTTACTTTCCGCCCTGGTTGAGATAATTCCAGGTGAAAATCATAAAGAAATAATTCTTTGAGCGTGCTGTGTAAACCGAGATGTGGGTGAATAATTTCAGACACCTGTGCATCCAATAAACTCGGTTGTGACTCGATCGCGTTAAAACCCAACGAACCCATAATATCGTGTTTGGTTAAATCCCCATTGTGATTACAAATACAGCATATCCCCCAACCGGGGGGACGCGCTGGAGTTTTTTTAATGGGCTATTAAACGCTCTTATAATCTATTTTTAAAATAATAAAAGCATAAACGACTATCTTGAGAGGGAAATGTCAATAGCTTTGAGCGTTAGAGGTTATAGGCCCTTGGAAATAAAAATCCTTGAGAATAAACGGCTCGCTAGAGTGGAACATTACCTTAGCGATACCCGATCGATTCAATTCTAGCTGTTGCTTTGAGCAACTGCCTTTTCCTTGGCTAGCTGCGGTGGTAACCTGCGCCAGGATTTTTCCTGTTTGGTCAAAAGCCGTTAAAATTACAGATCCAGTACCGCAAACTTCACCACCCACCCAAGACGTAGGTGAGTCAAAACTGGCAGTCAAAATCATTTCGTGCCCTAAAGGCATGAGGACGAAACAGCCGGTTTTGGGCAAAAAGGCTGGGTTAGAAGGCTCCAGCGCGATCGCATCGCTAAACCTCACCCCCAAGTCACTATACTGCTCGGTCACGCGCTCAAAAGCAGTCAGAACCTGAAAATTAAGCCGGATCTGTTTGGCGCAGGTTGCTATCCTTGGGGCTGTTTGTAACATAGACGACTTGCTCGCTGACGAACCTATTGATAGATACACTCAGGAAGGTATAAATTTCATGCGATCCGGATCGAACTTTTTAGCGATCTAGATCGCATGTTAACAACATGACCGTTCCTTCCTTAACGTTGCTTCACCCTTGCGGGTGAGCCGCATGGCTGGAAACCCCGAATCATCAAATAAATGTAACGATTGATTACAATAACTTGACAAAAGACCAGCGTAGGGATAAAAGAATTCGCGTAGAGAACCAGGAGGTAAAAATTTTTCTGCGTGAATGCGATCGCCCGTACAGTAGTCGGTAAACTGTTCCCTATTAGCTATTACCCCAGAAGTTTTCACAGATCCGCACTAAGTTGTGGAATTTTAGCCAAATTGCCCCTCACACGATGACTCAATTCAACACTGGCTTTACTTTATTCCTGAGCTTGCTAGTAGAGGCGATCCCTTTCTTGTTGCTGGGGGTTTTGTTCTCAGGATTGCTGCTGTTGTTCATAGACGAAGGTAAATTAATCGCAGCGATGCCTAAAAACCCCTTGCTGGGCGCTTTCGCCGGGAGTTTGATTGGCTTTTTGTTTCCCGTGTGCGAGTGCGGTAACGTCCCGGTAGCGCGGCGACTGCTGATGCAGGGAGTACCAGCCCCCGTGGCGATTGGATTTTTATTGGCGGCGCCGACAATCAATCCGATTGTGATTTGGGCGACATGGACGGCGTTTCGCGATCAGCCGGAAATAGTATTGTTGCGGGTATTGTGTTCTTTAGCGATCGCTACGATTATCGGTTGGGTTTTCAGCGCTCAAGCTGACCTGCGACCAATGCTACACCCACTCGTCGCTTGCTCGATACCCGCACCCAAGCCAAAGTTGGGAAAAAAGGACTACTCGCCAAGTTTATTGCAGTCGGGAACTTTTATCTTGGGCGGTAAAGGTACGTCGATTCGCATGGATACGCCAGAATTTATCGCCGCCGCTGGGTCTATTACGAGTAAACCCCTAAAAGACCGCCTGCGTTTGTTCCTAGAAAATACGGTACAAGAGTTGCGGGAATTAGGAGCGGTGTTGGTAGTAGGAAGTGCGATCGCTGCTACCCTACAAGTCGCAGTTCCCCGCGAAATTATCCTCAGTCTCGGTCAAGACCCAATTACTTCAATTGTCGCCATGATGGTGTTGGCGGCGGTAGTGTCGATTTGTTCGACGGTAGATTCTTTCTTCGCTCTCTCGTTTGCTTCTGCATTTACCAGCGCTTCCTTACTCGCTTTCCTGGTATTTGGTCCGATGATCGACCTCAAAGCAATTGGTTTAATGCTATCCATCTTCAAATCCCGCGCCGTATTCTATTTGTTGGCTTTAGCAGCACAATTGACTTTTCTATTAACTTTGATTTATCAGATATCTTTTGGCTAATGGCTAATGGCTAATGGCTAATAGTAAACAGCTTTTATCGTCAAGCTAGCAATTAGCAATTAGCAATTAGCAATTAGCAATTAGCAATTAGCAATGACCAATGACCATCCAAAATCCCAAACCCCAAATCCAACATATATTAATGCCCTGGCTAGATGTAGCCGCGATTCTCGCCTGGGGCATTTTGATGCTGAAATATTGGCTAACTGGTAAGTTAAGATTGTTGATTCACCCCGATTACTTTTGGTTAGTCATCGCGGGAGGATTCGGTTTGCTAGTTTTGGGTACTTTGAGGGCGCAAAGTCTGCTACCAACGCTGCGACGCTCTAGATCGTCCCGTGTAATTTTGCCGCAAACAGTTCAACACATCACATTATTTCCCCCCGGTTGGAGCAGCACTTTGCTGTTAGTAACCGCGATGCTCGGTTTTATGATTACTCCCCGCGTATTTACCAGTTCTACCGCCATTCAACGGGGAGTCGCCGATACCTTATCGATGACGCGAAGTAATCCAGTCGCCTTCCGCAGCGCCAAACCGCCCCAACAGCGATCGCTGATCGACTGGGTACGCACTTTAAATGTTTATCCCGAACCAGATACATATACCGGGCAAAAAGTCAAGGTGCAGGGCTTTGTTATCCACCCGCAAAACATGCCGGATCAATACTTAATGCTGGCTCGCTTCGTAATTACCTGCTGCGCCGCCGATGCCTATCCAGTCGGATTGCCAGTAAAATTAACCACTAGCCGCACCGCTTATGCGCCGGATACCTGGCTAGAAATAGAAGGAAAAATGATCACAGAAACTTTGGCAGGAAAGCGCCAACTAACAATTCAAGCAAGCTCGCTCAAACCGATTCCCGAACCTAAAAACCCATACGATTATTAAAATGGCTAATGGCTAATGGCTAATACTAAACAGCAATTAGCAATTAGCAATTAGCTTTTCTAGCAATTAGCAATTAGCTTTTCTTGCAATTAGCAATGAACAAATCATTCTTCCAACCGCTTGACCGCGCGGCGATCGCATTAATACTAATACTCAGCGTCATCATAGGAATGCTGTTGTGGACAGGAGATAAATCGAGGTCGCGGGTGCGAGATTTTAGCTGGCAAAATCAACAAATAGGGGCGGAAGATCGGGGATTTATCCTCACTTTTAGTCGCCCAATGAACCATACGAGCGTCGAACAAAACTTGCGGATCGATCCACCCCTGCCGGGAAAATTCAGCTGGGCGGGACGGCGGATGGCTTATACTTTGATTTCCCCCGCGCCCTACGGCAGCGAATACCAATTACAATTGCTCCGAGCTAAGGATAAATTCGCCAAGGATAACCAACCGGAAAGGCAAATACAACCTTTTACAGCTAAGTTTAAAACCCGCGATCGCGCGTTTGCTTACCTGGGAATTGAAGGCAACGACGCGGGAAGGTTAATGTTAGTAAACTTGAGCGCCAAAGAGCCAAAACCAATCGCCCTGACGCCACCAGATTTGGTCGTGACAGACTTTCAGCCATATCCGTTAGGCGATCGCATTTTGTTCTCGGCGAATCCGCGAGAGTTCCAGCGCCAAAGCGTTCTTGAACAACAGCTTTACGTCGTCACTACGGGGATTGCTCCCCAATCTGATGACTCGTCTTCCGGGCGTCTTGAACCCCCAGGCAAAATCAAGTTAGTTTTGGATAATAAAGATTACCAAAACCTCAAATTCGATTTATCCGCCGATGGTCAAACAATTGTCGCCCAGAGGGTTTCCCGGGGTAACTCCGCAGATTTTGGCTTGTGGATAATTAAGCCGGATGGTAAGGCTAAACCGCTAAAAGGACAACCGGGGGGAGATTTTAAGATCGCCCCAGATAGTAAAGCGATCGCTATCGCCCAAGGTGAAGGATTGGCGATCGTACCATTAGACAACCCTGGAGATAAACCCCTCGATTTTCTGCCCAAATTTGGCACTGTTGTCGGTTTTTCCAACGATGGAACTGCCGCAGCGATGGTAAAATTTAATACCGATAGGACGCGATCGCTTTACCTTGTAAACAACACGGGAGTGGAAAAAGAACTTTTCCGCACCACCGGATCGATTCTCGATGCTCAATTCGCTCCGGGAGGAAAAACGCTTTATTGCCTGCTGACGCAATTGATACCGGGAGATGAGTTTATCGAAGAACCATACATCGCCACCATCAACCTGGAAACATCCCAACTGCGGACGCTAGTGGTGTTAAAAAATCAGCGACAAGCAGATATCAGCTTATCACCCGACGGGATCGCCTTGCTGTTTGACCAACCCGTCACCACCATAAAACCCGCAGCTGCCCAATCCGATGCCCCCCGCACGGATTCTGGGGAAGCGATCGTCGCTAGTCGCCTTTGGCTAGTACCTCTGCCCACGGGAGCAGGGGAAGCCACATCCGTCTCGGTACAACCTGAACAGTTGCCCCTCTCGGGCTTTAATCCGCACTGGCTGCCATAAAGACGGGCTGCTTGTGCAGGTGACTCTGTGAGCAGGTGAGAGAATAAATTATATGTCAGCACCCGAATCGCGATTCTGCAAAAGACTTCTCCAATAACTCTTGTGGGGTGAGCCGAAAAGCCTGCCAAAGAGTTTGTTTGTTGGAAAGGTCTTTTGGAGACGCTACGCAATCGGTATGCCTCTAGTGACCGATCGCGGCGGCTTTGATGCTCTCTTATCATTTAGGTAATCATCCTGCCCCAAGGGCTTGAATGCAAATCCAAGATCTTCTAGCCAGATACAGACAAGGAGAGCGGTATTTTGCCCACATTGACCTGAGTGGAGCCAGTCTCACAGGGGTCAATTTGCAAGATATCGACCTGACTGGCGCTAATCTCACGGGTGCTAATCTCAGTTGGTCTTTTTTAAATCGCGCTCAGCTTAGCGGTGCCATTCTGCGTCAAGCCGACCTGCGTCACGTGACGTTAGCGAGTGCTAAGCTCAATCAGGCGATTTTAAGCGGCGCCAATCTCACTAAAGCAGATCTGCGCCTCGCCGACCTCCAAGAAGCAGATTTGAACTGGGCGGTGCTACAGGAAGCAGATCTCAGTACTGCCAACCTCCAGGGCGCTAAGCTAGATCAAAGCAATTTGGAACGGGCTAAGCTAAATAACTCCCAGCTGATGGGAGCCGAATTGATGGAGGCAAATCTGCAACGGGCTAGCCTGATTGGCGCTAACCTCACCGCCGCCAGTCTGCGGGAAGCGAATTTAGATTCAGCCAATTTGCGCGGTGCTATTTTAATCCGTACCAATCTCACCGAAGCCAATCTGAGTGGTGTTTGTCTGCGCTCGGCAAATTTGAGCGAGGCAGACTTGCATCGGATTATTTTATCCGGCGCTGACCTCAGCGAAGCTATTCTCAACGGTGCGGACATGAGCCGCGCTAACCTCGCCGGTGCCTATTTACTTAAAGCCAGCTTGCGGAAAGCTTATTTATTGCGAACTAATCTGCAAGACGTATTGTTACTGCGGGCTGACTTGAGCGAAGCAAATTTACGCGGGGCGGACTTGCAGCGGGCAGATCTCAGCGGCGCTTACTTGAGCGAGACCATATTGAGCGAAGCCGATCTCAGCGGCGCTTATTTGTTGGAAAGCCATTTAATTCGCACCAATGTGGATCGGGCGCAAATGACTGGCTGTTGCATCGAGCGCTGGCACGTTGAAGATGTGGATTTGTCTAGAGTTGAATGTCGTTATGCTTTTACGGGGTTTGATTACGCTACCAAAAGCCCTACCGAGCGCTATCCTGCCAATGGGGATTTAAAGCCGGGAGAGCTTGCAGGGGGGCATGAGGAAGATAGCTCGACGATCGCTATTGACTGGAAAGAGGCTCCTAACTGGGAGGCTTTGACTTATACTCTTACCCACATCGAGCAGGAACAAGCCCATCTGAGTTTGAGCATCAAGTCTTTTGATTCCCTAGCAGAGTGCTATCGCCTGCAATTGATGTCGAATCAGTTGGTAAACGTGCAAAAATTGCGCGATCGCTTGTTACGCCTTTACCCAGAAATGCTCCAGCGCTGTCAAGCTAAACGGGGTCAAATCTTTAAACTGCTTGATATTCCTCAGCGCCCCGCCCAACAACAGCAAGCAAAACAGAACTCCCAGCAGCAGCAAAAAGAACACGAACAACAAAATCAACGCCAGCAGATTTATAAAGAGGTGGTGTATCAAATCGAAGTTATTTTGATGTCTCAAGCGCCGGAAAAGTTTGTCGAGTCGGTGCAGCGGCTGTTGATTTACCTCCATCGCCAGGGCTTTTCTACCGAAGAAATCCAACAAAAGGTAGTTAGTACGGCGATCGCCAAACGCGCTAAGCGAGATCCGACCTTTACCGAGCAGCTGTTGCGCTGGGAAAAAACTGCCCCAGAAGCTGCTCGCTTTTCCAGCGTTGGATCGGCTGTCAGGTTAGCGATCGCTTTACTTTGGCAGAATTAGCGACTCGAGCTTTCCGACGCCGATGCGATCGCTGGCGATAAGTACGCCACTAAAGCGCCAATCATAAACCCTGCCACGTTCCGCACTAAGGGCAACCACTCTGACGTGCGGGTCACCACCGGCCCAATACCGAAAGCAATAAATAATATCCCCCACAACGGCGATAGTATCAACGCCCATTGCCACGCGATCGCTTGTCCCGGTTTCCGGGGTACCGCTGCTAGTCCAAACACTACCCCGCCGACAATTGATGTCACTAAGGTCAGTATCCATTGCTCCCGGGGCAATCCAGGCACGACGTTGCAACCACCTTGCCGCAAGCAGGTTTTAATCGATTCCAACGATTGCACGATCGATTGATCTTCCCCGTTGTCCCGCACAAAGTACAAATTGCCGTATCGCGTTTGCAGCTCGATCCAAAACGTTCTCGGTAGCAGCTTGTACACATCATCCCCCACGCTGAAGTTGAGGATATTCCCACCCCGCGAATCGGCTACCAGCAGCACGCTTTTATCATCTAAGCCCCAAAAGCTTTTCACCGCGCGACCGGGCGTGCGGTCGTATTGGGTCAAAACTCGCAGTTTGAAGCCGGTTTCTGTCTCAAATTGCTC
>DNGJ01000225.1:22966-23342 GCA_003486305.1 Cyanobacteria bacterium UBA11371 | reverse complement strand
ATTGGAGTCGGCTCCTTGGGCAGTAAGTCGGGATTATCGTATGCCATCGCCGCAGGCGCGATCGCCCACATACTCCCAGCGATCGCGATCGCCAACACCGATACCAGAAATCGTTTGATCGTTTGATAATAACGCATTGCCTGTTTTACCACAATCTCAACCGCGAACTTTATCAGATCGCTTTATTAATAAAAGGATAATTGAATCATAATATTTTTTTACATTTCTTTACTTATTTCTCATCTGCCTCCTGGGGTAGATAAATCCCACCGCCGAGTTGGTGAGGCAGCGGCAAACCCCATCGCCGCGACGCGGGGAGACAAAAAACCCGTCATGTCCCAGTTTGGTGAACTACTAAGCGCTTCCCAGCTGGGCA
>DNGJ01000225.1:0-22695 GCA_003486305.1 Cyanobacteria bacterium UBA11371 | reverse complement strand
TTGCTTTTAGCTTGCGGCTAATCGGCTGATAATTTAGGAAAAAATATCTCTTTTAAACCGACAGAGGAGTCTAAGCCATAAACAATTTAAAATAGCTCATAATTAAAAATAATTGGCCTGTAACTTTCAAGACCCAATCTTGACAGTTATTGCTCGCTAGCCGCGAGGCTGCCAAAACAGGCTCTCTTGAGCTATTTGTAGGGTGCTGCAAGGGCTACCAGATCCGGCAAACCGTCGGCTAGATTTAATTTGCCGGTGCTTTTACTCTGGGCAAACAGATAAAAAAGATACACAATATTGTCAGCGAGTCAAATTTTTTAAATAAAGTTAAGGATAAGCAATGAACCTGAGCAGCCTACAAGACCCTCAGCTAAGTCTTGATCCAGAAAATTTGCTGCGCCGTATAGCTAATATTATCCGTCGCTCGGTAGACTTAGAAGAAATTCTTAGCGCCACCGCAGCAGAAGTGCGTAGGTTTTTGGCAACAGATCGCGTTAAGATTTATAAATTTCATCTTGACGGTAGCGGTCAAGTAATTGCTGAATCAATTCGCGCTGACACTTTACCATCCCTACTAGGATTAAATTTTCCCGCAGATGATATTCCGCCCTCTTCCCGTCAATTGTTTATCGAGGCGCGGGCGCGTTCAATTGTAGACGTGAATTCCCGTCAGTTGGGTCAGAGTTTATTGCGAGATCCGGAAACTGGAAAGCTTGTGTGCGAAGATATCCGTTACCGCCCGGTAGACCCCTGTCACGTGGAATACTTAACCGCGATGGGGGTAAAGTCTTCTTTAGCTTTGCCGATATTTCATCGCGACCAACTTTGGGGGTTGTTGGTATCTCACCACGCAGAACCGAGGTGTTTTTTAGAACAGGAACTCCAAGTTGTTCAGATGGTAGTGGATCAGCTATCAGTAGCGATCGCGCAATCAATCTTACTCACCTCTGCCCGCGAACAAGCTCAACGGGAAACTACGATTAACCGCGTCGCCGCCCGCATCGATTCCCTATCAAGCCTCGATCTCCAGGGAACCTTAGAAGAAATTGTCCCATCTTTGGCAGGCTCTGGCGGCAGGTTATACATCAACAGCGCGCAAACTGTAGGGGCGGGTTTTACCGACCGTTTTGTAGAACCACGAGATATATCGTTAAACCCGCCCCTACAAGCTGGTACGGACAATTTAACTCTTCGGGCCCCTCAACAGCAGCAAGGAACGCCAGAAGAATTACCAATTACCAATTCACAAGATGTTCAAATTTATACCTACGGCGCGCAGCCGGTAATGCCAGAACAGGCAAAATTTAACCTGATGGAACAATATAGCGTCTGGCAAGAACGTTTCAAACCCGGACAAGAGCAAGCGTGGGCTATTCCAGATTTATATCGCGTTCCGTCGCTGCGAACCCTACAACCTGCATTCCGGGGAACCAAAATTCGGGGGATTTTAATCGTACCGCTTTGGCATAGCCAGCAGTTGCTCGGTTACCTCAGCGTTTTTCGGGACGAAATAGACACAGAAACCTTATGGGCAGGGCAATTCGACCCCGATGAACGGCAAGTGCAACCCCGCAATTCGTTTGAAGTTTGGCGAGAATCTCAAAAAGGACAAGCCCGCGAGTGGACAGAAGCAGAAATTGAACTCGCAGTTGCCCTGGCTAGGTGCTTGACAAATGCCATACAACAGTATATAGCACACCAGCAGTTAAAGGCGCTAAATGCCAATTTGGACGAAAAAGCCCAAGCAAGTGCGGCGAAACTGCAACTGGCGGTAGAACAGCAGCAGATATTGTATGGAGTCGTCGCTAAAATTCGCGAATCCCTTGATTTGGATACAATTTTGACCACAACGGCCCGAGAAATCCGCTGCTGTTTAAATGCTGACAGAGTAGGGATATTTCGGTTTGACAGGGATTCAAATTTTAGTCGGGGTGAGTTTATTGCCGAAAACGTCTTACCCACGTGGCCTGGGATTCTGGGGGAAAGAATACGCGATCGCTTTTTAAGCGAACAAGCCATCGCCTACCAAAAAGGAGAAATTCAGGTAAACAAGAAGGTAAGCGAGTACCCCGCAAAATACCAGATTGCCGCCCAAATTATCGTACCTTTGTTCAAAGGCTATGAACTGTGGGGCTTGCTGTGCATTCACCAGTGCGGTGTCACCCGCGAATGGCTGGCAAATGATGTCCAATTTGCCGCCAAAATGGCGCTTGCATTGGGCGTCGCCGTCGGGCAAGCTGAATTAGTGGCAGTTTCGCAACAGCAAGCGATCGCATTGCAACAAGCCGCAGAACAGCAATGGGCGCTGTTAGAAGTCGTGGCGAAAATTCGGGAAACCCTCGATTTAGAGACGGTTTTTGAGATTAGTACCCAGGAAGTCTGCAAATCCTTACAAGCAGACAGGGTAGCAGTTTATCGCTTCAATTCTAACTGGGGTGGAGAGTTCGTCGCCGAGTATGTCGCCCCAGGATGGGTCAAGTTGGTAGGAGAAAATTTTAAAACAATTGTAGAAGATACTTACTTGCAGCAAACCGCTGGCGGGCGGTATCGCCACAACGAAACCCACTGGGTAGATGATATTTATCAGGCGAATCTATCTTACTGTCACATCGGGATATTAGAGCAAATACAAGCTAAGGCGTATGCGATCGCGCCGATCAAAGTCGGGCAGCAATTGTGGGGGTTGTTAGCAGCATATCAAAACTCTGCCCCCCGTCACTGGGAACCCGAACAAATTAAATTTATCACTCAAATGGGTTCTCAGTTAGGAGTCGCGATTAAGCAATCGGAATTACTCGCCCAAACGCGCCAGCAAACTAGCGATCTCCGCCGCGCCGCCGAACGACAGCGCGTTTTATTTGAAGTCGTCGCTAAAATTCGCGAAACCCTCGATCTCGATGCCATTTTTAAGGTAACAGCAAAAGAAGTGCGGCGATCGCTCAATGCAGATCGAGTTGCCATGTTTCAGTTTCACCCCAATTCTAACTACGATAGCGGTGTATTTCTATCAGAAGATGTCTTACCTGGCTTTCCCGTCGCCTTAGAAGCCCCCGTTTACGACCACTGCTTCGGCGAACAATACGCCATCCACTACCACCAAGGGCGCGTTCAAGCAGTATCTGACATTTACACGGCGGGATTGCAAGATTGTCACCTTGAAGTTTTAGCGCACTTTCAAATTAGAGCTAATTTAGTCGTACCCTTGATCAAAGGAGGCGAACTTTGGGGCTTGTTGTGCATCCATCAATGTGCTTTTCCCCGCAACTGGGAAACCGAAGAAATTCAGTTTGTTAAGCAAGTCGCCGCACAACTCGGCGTCGCACTCCAGCAAGCCGAATTACTCGCCCTTTCCCAACAGCAAGCAGAACAAATCTCCCTGACGCTACGGGATTTACAAGATACTCAAACCCAGCTAATTCAAACCGAGAAAATGTCGAGTTTGGGTCAACTGGTAGCCGGTATTGCTCACGAAATTAATAACCCAGTTAACTTTATTCACGGTAACATAGCTTATGTCAGAGAATATGCAGAAAGCTTACTGAATCTGCTAGATCTTTATCAGCAGCACTACCCGAATCCCGCCGCAGAAATTCAAGACTTAGCCGATTCCATCGACGTAAAATTTATCGCTGAAGATATGCCCAAATTAGTATCTTCCATGACGATTGGTACGGATCGCATCCGTCAGCTAGTTCTGTCTTTAAGGAATTTCTCGCGCCTGGATGAAGCCGATATGAAGCAGGTGAATATTCATGAGGGTTTAGAAAGTACCTTGTTAATTTTGCAACCTCGGCTAAAAGCAAAACCGGATAGTCCCAACATTGAGATAATTAAAGAATATGGCGAACTTCCGCAAGTAGAGTGCTATGCCGGACAATTGAATCAGGTATTTATGAACGTTCTAAGTAATGCCATTGATGCGTTAGAACAATCAGCGGTCAATCAAGAAATAACGGAAAGACCAACAATTCGGATTCAAACTTTTGCTTTTAAAGAAAGCGCAGTTATTTGTATTTCCGACAACGGTTCCGGTATGCCAGAATCAGTTAAGGCTAGAATTTTTGACCCGTTTTTTACCACTAAACCTGTAGGAAAAGGCACTGGATTGGGTCTATCAATTAGTTACCAAATTGTGGTAGATAAACATCGCGGTGTCTTCAAATGTACTTCAGAACCGGGACAGGGAACCCAATTCTGGATTGAGATTCCCATTCAGCAAGCAAAGTTATAACCCAAGTTGCTAGTTACATCCAATGACACTGGTAATAGGTAATGGGTAATTGGTAATTGGTAATTGGTAATATCGCATCTGTCTGTATGGGTTGTATGTATTTTCAGGTTTTGTAGGGGCGGGTTTTACAGACAATTTCCCCCGGTAACAGATAATCTCTCTAAACCCGCCCCACCCGTATGCAATACCGATGCAAGCCGACATGATATTATATCATGTCCGGTGGTATCTTTATCGTATAAAGCTAAGGAAGGGTTTATTAACACTTTGCACTGCTGGCAAATATTTCTCGTAAAACCCACACCGTAACCCATCAAAATATACAATACCTTTTCAACCGGACATGATATTACCCATCAATGCGCCACAAAAGCGCCTGGGGCGGGTTTAGTTTAATTGTTTGAAATTGCCAAAGGTAATTGGTAAAACTCGCCCCTACAAAATCGGAAAATACACACAACCGATACAGACAGATTTGATATTACCAATTACCAATTACCAATTACCAATTACCAATTACCCATGACCAACTATACGCAACGCTACCGAAACTAAGGTTAAAAAGGTTAAAAATCCCACTGCATCTAACATAGTAGTCAGCAAGGGACCGCTAATTAAAGCCGGGTCGAGGTTTACCCGCTTTAAACCCATTGGTAGTAAAGTTCCCAGAGTAGCAGCAATGAATACATTAATCCCCATCACCATTGCGGCGACTAACGCTACCCACCACTCTTGTTGGGAAGACCAAATTAAGGAAAGAATTCCCAGTGCCAGTCCCAATGCTAAGGCCGTCCCCAACCCTGCTAGAATTTCCTTGCGAAGTATTTTGAGGGTATCTTTGGGGGTGACTTCGCCTACGCCGAGTCCGCGAACGGTTACCGATAGCGCTTGAATTGCTACATTGCCGCTAGTATTGGATAAAATCGGCATAATTACCGCCAGTACCGGCACTAGGGAAATCACTTTTTGGAAGGGTGCGATCGCGCTCGCCGCCCCGATGTACAATCCAATATTACCCAGCAACCAAGGCAGTCGCTTGCGAATCGTTACCACAGGAGGCGATAGCGCGGCTTCGTCTCCGCCGCTGACCCCTGCTAGTTTTTGGATATCTTCGGTCGCTTCTTCCTCTAAAATATCTACTACGTCGTCAATCGTGATAATGCCCACGAGTCGATCTTCCCGGTCTACTACGGGTAAAGCGATCAAGTCGTAGCGTTTCATCAGTTGCGCTGCTTCTTCCTGGGGCATTTCGGTGTATGCTTTAATTACCCGACTGCTAGCAATATCGCGAATTAGCGCATCGGGAAGCGAAAACAGCAACTGGCGCAAGGATACTACCCGTACCAGCTTGCGGTTGTTGTCGGTGACGTAAGCGTAGTAAATTGTTTCTTTATCTCCATCCGCCAGACGAATCTTGCTTAATGCTTCGCCAACGGTTAAGCCTTCCCGCAGTCGCACGTATTCCGTCGTCATCGCGCGACCGGCGGTGCCTTCAGCATACCCCAAAATCGTCGCCGTTGCCTGCCGTTCTCCGGGAGAGAGTTGCTGTACTAAGCGCTTGACAATTCCAGCAGGTAGTTCATCAAACAATTCTGCCCGATCGTCAGGTTGCATCGCTTCGATTATTTGACACACTTGCGTATCTTGCAGCGAATTGATCAGTTCTTCCTGGACTTCCGGCGGTAGATATTCAAATACTGCGATCGCGTGGTCTTTATTCAGCAAGCGAAATGCGATCGCTCTTTGTTCTGGGGGCATTTCTACGATACAATCCCCCACATCCACCGGCTGAAGCCCATTTAGTTCCCACTTCAGCTGGTTTAAGTCAGTCACATCGGCTACTTGCGCCCTGCGTTCCTGTGTAAGCATTATACCTCCTAGTCTCCCCCGCGCTGGGAGACTTTCGCTCACCAGGCTAGAGGAGTTTGATACTTCGACTGGATGGACTTCGGTCCATAAAATCCAAAAAATTCGACATCGATACCAAATAGAGGTATCGCTAAGTTATATCCTAACCCCTTCAGTGTTTTAACGGTAGAGGTTTGCCAATTTTTCCCCGACGACTTGAAACAATAATTACATCCACAACGTCAATCAATCCGGGACTATACATAATTTGTCTGCGATCGCCAAAACTGTTGGCTACATTCACAACATCTATCTAAGTAAATTCACTAAGCAGATACCGCCAAGGGCATCAAAATATATGCGACTTTCTATTCTCACTGGGATGATTTTCGTCAGTCTCATTACTCCTGCTAAGAGCGACTTTTTCCCCCCGTGGCAAGGGGGGGCATGGGGGGGATCTACGCTTCTAACTCAAACCGCCGGACGCTTGACAACAGTTACAATCTATACAGCAAATCCTCAGTGCCAGTCATTGATGCCACAAAGGGTGAGAGTGCCAGCTGACCAACCAATAAACGCCGCTGTCGGTCAGGTTATCATGCGGGTGCGTATCCCTGGTTTCAAACTAGCCGGATACAGCGTTAATTTCAAACGCGCGAGCGGTGAACTTACCGTCGATTTCAGACGCGCTGCTAACTCCAAACGCTTTGTTTCTTTTAGCAGTTGCGAACAGCTTATCCTTTTTGGCAGCCTGCGCCAAACTTTAACCAGAAATACCCAATGGCGCGTCAAAACCGTTCGTTTCACCGAGTTGGGACGAGAGATTCGCCTTTAGAATTGGGTGCATTGGCTCACCAATTCTGGTTAAATGTACTATTAACTCAAGTTGCTAATTGCTAATGGCTAATTGCTAATTGGATTAACAGGCTAATTCCTTCTCGAAAAGTAGCCATTAGCCATTAACCATTAGCCATTAGCCATTACCGCTTGATGTAACTAGCAACTTGCGTTATCAGTCATGACGAGACGGGCTTGCACCAGAGTCATTCATGCGCCCGATGTAGCGCGACCGGGACAAGTACGTCCCGTCTTGAAAATGAAATAATTGTGCTAAAATTACTTTTGTCAGTACAAGACATTAAAACCTACCTCCGG
Source organism: Cyanobacteria bacterium UBA11371 (assembly GCA_003486305.1). Taxonomy (GTDB): domain Bacteria; phylum Cyanobacteriota; class Cyanobacteriia; order Cyanobacteriales; family Aerosakkonemataceae; genus Microseira. Next base: position 15,461 of record DNGJ01000225.1, on the reverse strand, counting down.
ACTGGGGGAAAGTTAACGACCGAGGCAGCTCAGTGCAAGGCCAGGATAGCAGACAGGCATCAGGCAAAAGGATTGCGCTAAGGTTTCCCGATCTCTGAGGATATTAAGACCGCAAGGTCTTAAGAATCTCCGCGCCTTTAGGACGGAGAGTGTCAATATCTATTGTAGAGCATAACTAAATAGCCAAAAATTTAACTAAACTTAACCATACCGACTCGCAACGATCAGGTATTTTTGTGGTAAATTAGACGGGTTGCCGAAAACCAAGGCACAAAAACAGCGAAACCTTTTTCGCACAACCTCAATTTTTTCTTGATATTCCGAGTACGCTCGGCTTGAGCGGAATTGACGCCTGTGGACAAGAAGGAGCCGACTCCCTTGGTAGAAGCAGGAAGCAGACCCTCCAAAATTTATTTTGGTTGAATGGTAAACTTCGATCAAGTTTAGCCAAGTTCTGTGAAGCAGCATTCACCTTAACGGGAGCAGATCAAACCAATGGACGTTAAGCTGATTTTAGTAGGATTAACCTTTGTATTTATCCTTTCAAGCCTGTTTTTTGGCACGAAAAACGGGTTTTACGACTCAGACAACTATCACGGTAACGGATCGGCTCATTAAAGCAAGGCCGTCGCAAAAATACTACACTGCTGTAAACAGCAATAAGGCGTTTACAGGCCAAGGTTGATTGTGATCGAGCTGGAATGCTTACCTTATAGTGTCAATCACGAGGATGAAGGAGTTTGTCTACTCGTGCGGATGGGGCCATACCGCATTCTCTTAGATTGTGGCATGGCAGATATATCGCCGCTTGCAGCCGGTTTAGACCAGGAACTGCCAGCGGATTTAGTGCTTTGTAGTCACGCCCACCCGGATCATGCCAGGGGTTTATTGGCGCTGCATCAAGCTTTTCCCCAATTGCCAATATACGCCAGCGAGGCGACTACCTACCTGTTGCCTCTGAATTGGACGAGTATAGACCCCAACAAAATCCCCCATTTTTGCCAAGCTTTACCGTTGCGAAGTCCGGTAGAGTTTGCCGATGGGCTGTCGTGCGAATTATATCCAGCGGGACACCTGCCGGGAGCGACTGCGATCCGACTCACCTACACCACAGACCGCCGCAGTTATACGCTACTTTATACGGGAGACTTTTTCTTGTCGAACTCGCGGCTGGTGGAGGGATTGCCCCTAGAAGCTTTGCGGGGATTAGAGCCTGAAGTACTGATTATTGAGGGGACTTACGGCACGGCGCGCCATCCGCACCGCCGTCAGCAGGAAAACCAGCTAGCCGAACGCATTAGTCGCGCTTTAGCCGCAGAGCAATCTGTTTTGCTACCAGTACCAGCTTTGGGATTGGGGCAAGAAATACTCATGCTGCTGCGGAGTCATCACCAATTTACGGGTCGAAATATCGATATTTGGGTAGATGGCAACGTGGCGGTTGGGTGCGATGCTTATTTGAATCTACTGCCCCACTTACCCACATCGGTACAAAATTTTTCCCGCCATCAACCTTTATTCTGGGATGAAAAAATCCGTCCCCGGGTGCGGCGGCTACCACCAGAACTGCGTCACAGTGTCGGTCAATCTCCCTGCATCGTTATCACCGATGAAACTGCCGATTTAAGCGCATATCTCGATCTTGACCTCAGTTCTTGGTTAATCTTGCTCCCGCAACGACCGAGTCGTTTTGGCACTACCCCTGAATCAGTTAGTTGGGTCGAATTAACTCGCGATAGGTTTCCGGATGCTGCCAAACAATTCAAAACCGACATTAAAACCGGGCGTTTGACGGTGGAAACCTATTTACTCGCCCAGCATTGCGATGGTCCGGGAACAACCCAGCTGATTCACAATCTCCGTCCCCAGCACGTGGTGTTTATCCACGGTAATTCTACTTATTTGGCAGATTTAACCGGGTTAGATGAGTTACAAAATCGCTACCACGTCCACTGTCCTGCTGCTGGCACTTTAGTCGAACTGCCCATCGGCGAAACTTTTCTCCACCCTGCCGCGCCGGAAACCAACTACGAGGGCGAGTTGACCGAGTTAGGCACGGTGGTGACGATTACTTTACCCGATGCGATCGCTGCCGATCCTCGCTGGCAAGCTTTTGCCGATACTGGTTTGGTAGAAGCCCGCTGGCAGGGTGAAGAATTGGTCTTGCGCGGGCTATCCCAACGGGAATTGCTTGCCGATCGCAGCGATCGCTCGCTGCCCGCCGACCTCGCCTGCTGCGGTAATTGCCGCCATCAACGCGGTCAACGTTGTTGGAATCAATCCTCCCCTCTATTTGGTTTCAAAGTCACCCCAGATGGTTACTGTCCCGTATTTGAACCAGCCGCCGGGAAAGATGAAGCTAAAAAATAGTACGCCGATTTGAAATCAAACAATTGAAGATTTCAGATTTTCTGCCAATCTGAAATCTGCAATTGTTTTATAGAATAAGCCGCGAAAACCCCGCGTCTTCAGACCGGGGTTTTCGCGCGAGACTTTAGTCTCGCGAATATTCTTTGGGCGAAGGTTCGGGGAATTTGGCGATCAAGCTACGAATCAGTTCAGACTTGTTCATCCCTCGTCTGATAGCCTCGGCTTCTAGTTGGCGCATTTCATAATCAGTAAGTTTTATATCCAATCTGCGATCTTTCATGGAAACTATACGGACAAACGACTGTACCTCTAGTATACTAACTCAAGTTGCTAGTTACAAGGGCGCGATCGCCAGGGCGGGCAAAAAATTAAATTTAAGAAGCCAAGATCTTTAATCCGCCCTGGCGATCGCGCTGAACTCAAATGATTCTAAGAAGATGTCTGCTCCGCAGGTCTACCACTCGCTGGTGTCAATTTTTTTACCATTTACCGCCTAATTACTGAGTTGACACTTGATTAATTCTTCACATATGGGAGCGGATTAATAGAATAAAATCCCCTTGTCGCAGTAATGAGGAGGGGAAATGATTAACAAAATCATTGGTTTTTATGCTATCACAGATGATCTGCTCAAGGCAATCGGACATCAAGATGATTGTCGTCGCCTGATGACAGATGCAGAAATTTTAACCACGGCTTTTACCGCAGCTTTGTTCTTTCATGGTAACCAAACACTAGCTCGCCAGTATTTAGCCGAAACAGGTTTAATACCAAAGATGTTGGATAAGTCAAGATTCTGCCGTCGATTACATCAACTATCTGACCTGCTGTACGATCTGTTTCATCAAGTTGGCATGATTATTAAACAATCTGATGAAACAAGCGAATATTTGTTAGACTCGTTTCCAGTTGCTGTCTGCGATAATATTCGGATACGGAAAGCTAGATTAGTAAGAAGAGCAGACTATCGGGGCTACATTGCATCATTAAAGCGCTATTTTTATGGCATCCGAGTACAGTTACTCAGTACGGCGACCGGAATTCCGGTAGAATTTGTCTTTTTACCAGGCGCAGCTAATGATGTGAGAGCTTTCGGTGCTTTACCGCTGTTTTTACCAGCTAATAGTCAAGTTTACGCCGATTCAGCCTACACAGATTATCAAGTAGAGGACGAGATCAAGCAAGCTGACTCTGTAGAAATGAAGGTGTTCCGAAAAAAGAATTACCGTCGGAAAGATCGCGGTTGGGAACACTTTTATAAACAAGTTAAAAGACACCGAATTGAGACAGTTTTTAGCGATATTAATAAGCTCATTCCTAAGTCAGTTCATGCTGTAACTGATCGTGGTTTCTTCCTGAAAGTTAGTTGCTTTATTGTCGCTTTTACTTTCGATAAAGCGTTCCTTTAACTTTGATAGTGAAGGTATCAAGTGATGCATCCTACCTTGAAGATTGAATCATCACAGCACTTGCTTTCAGCTAAAGTTATTAAAAAGTAAAGTATAAAGCTATACTTGATTGCTCGTCTGACTGCCGAGGCGATCGCGCTTAGCGGATAGACGATCTTGGCTATCAACGCTAAATTTTACACCCGCTAAGCGCGATCGCCTGAGTAACTAGCAACTTGAGTTACTAGTGCAGCGCGGCAGAAATAACCCACCAGTTCAAGTGGCCTCTGGGTAGCCCTGAAACTGCCAGAGAAAAGGTTTAGCCAAGCTCCGATTGTAATAGGAAATAAATTCTAAAATTTTTTGTTTGAGGTCGGAGGTGGAAGTAAAACTACTACGCTTGAGAAATCGCCGCATTAGGATACTAAACCAACACTCAATTTGGTTAAGCCATGAGGTATGTTTGGGAATATAGACAAATCGGATTCGATGTGTAGCATCTGATAAAAAATCCGCACGAGTAGACATCGACTGAAGGATACCAGATTTTTCTTTAATCCCTAAATCTATCTTTATCTGACAGCGTTGCGCCACCAAGCGCACCAAAGATTCGGATTTATGGATATTCAGTTGGTCAACAATAAAAATCCATCCTGCATTGGGGTCAGTATCAACTGTTTGGGCAATATGTTGAACAAAATCTTCTTCGGTACGAGTGGCACCAATCGAAGGGGCGAGGACTTGACCTTTAGCAATATGCCAGTTAGCAATTAACGTTTGAGTTCGATGTCGGATGTACTCGAATTCTATCTTTTCTACCTGTTTTAGCTTCATCCGATGGGTGGCAAAGAGCCTTTCTTTTGCTTGAATCCCGGTCATTTCATCCGTACTAATCAGATGGATTCCTTGAGTTAATAATTCAGGGGCTTTTTGATGCAGTTGACAAACTTTGGCTACTTGTTGTTTAAATTCTGCCGGGTCATCTGGATTGGCGTTTAACCAGTAACGATGACGATGCGGTTGCCAAGTCGCTTCTTTTTAAAAAACGCCCCACACTCCGAGGTGAAATCTTTTCCACAATTGAACGTTTGATCGCTTCTTGTGCCAGTTCCGTTGCTGTCCAATGACTGACTCGACGTTCTGACACAAGTGGTTTTTCACAAGCTAAGGCGACAATCTGTACTACTTGCTCGGTACTAAAGAAATTAGGCGTACCTTCTCTTTCTCGATCGCTCAAGACCTGCACGATCAAATTAATTAACTTTTCGTCACTGACTGCTGCCATTTCAGCCGCAGCTAGCTCAGCACTGGCTTCTATCCATCGATTTCGCCATAACCGTACTTGGCCTCGGTCTAATTCTAACTGTTGACTAATTTGAGTGTTACTCTTTCCGGCTGCGGAAAGAGTACCAGTTGCGCTCGTTTCACCCAACGATGTGGATTGGTACTACGACGCACGATCTGTTTGAGAAGTACTTGCTGCTTAGATGACAGAGTGATTGGCGATAGTTTAGGGTTGGGCATACACTTGAAGTCGTCCCACGAAGAGCTGATCTGGGGTAGGGCAGTTTCAGTTTACCGAAGAATTGCGATCGCTTGCATCGAGCATCGCGCGATCGCGTAGCTGATTCTACTGGCAATGGTCAAACCTTTTCTCTGGCAGTTTCAGGGCTACCCAGAGGTCACTTGAACTGGTGGGTTATTTCTGCCGCGCTGCACTAGAGACATAGCAATCGAGGTCGGACATGCTAGTTCTGGAATACAAAGTCAAAAGCGAGTCAAAACAATATAAAGCGATTGAGGAAGCTATTCGGACAACTCAATTTGTCAGAAATAAGTGCATTCGTTACTGGATGGATGCACCCAGAGACGCAAAAATAAACGGTTTTGCCTTGAACAAGTATTCGACAGAACTACGCAACGAATTCTCATTTGTTAAAGATCTAAACTCAATGGCGGTGCAAGCGGCGGCTGAGCTTGGATGGTTTGCAATTTCCAGGTTTTACGATAACTGCAAAGCTAAAAAACCAGGCAAAAAAGGCTTTCCACGCTTCCAGAAAGATAACCGCTCAGTTGAATACAAAACTAGCGGCTGGAAGCTGCACCCGACCCTTCGCCGTATCACCTTTACCGACAAGAAAGGGATTGGCGAGCTTAAACTACTGGGCAAGTGGGACATTCAAACCTACCCTGTTAAGTCCATCAAAAGAGTTAGATTAGTGCGTCGCGCTGATGGCTACTATTGCCAATTTGCGGTTGATGTTGAACGGCAAGAAACCCAACCAACAACAGGCAATGCTATTGGACTGGACGTGGGATTGGAAAGTTTTTACACCGACTCCAACGGGCATACCGAACCCAATCCCAGATTGCTCAAGATAGCTGAGAAAGCTATTAAGCACGCAAGGGCGGCGCATCTACAAAAAGGAAAAAGGTAAAAACAATTCGTATAAGGCAAGACGCCGTTCCTCTAAAAAACACCTAAAGGGGAGGGGCGAAGCATTTGCGCTTAAAGATTATACAACTAACCAAAAAGTTATCTACGCAAATGCTTCGCCCGTACCGCAAAATGGTCAAGAACCACTGTTTAGCTCTTTCAATTAACGATGCCAGTTGGTATTTGTTCAGACAGTGGGCCCTTGTATTTTGCTAAGGTATTTGGACGTACTGCTGTCGCTGTTTCCCCACGATATACCAGTCAAAAGTGTAGCAATTGTGGGGTAAAAGTGAAAAAGTCTCTATCAGTCCGCACCCACATTTGCAGATGTGGATACAGCGCCCACAGAGACAAAAATGCAGCGATAAATATTTTAGATCTTGCGTTGCAAGCTAGGGACGGGCAGTCCCGAAGTAACGCTTGGGGAGTAGCGGCCTCTACTCTACTTGGGGAAACCCTGGCAGAGCAAGTCGCTACGATGAACCAAGAATCCCCGCGTATGCGAGACCGGGGAGTGTCAATCGATGCCTTACCCTTCCGAAGAGTCTGAGTAGCGATTGCGGATTTGTTCTGCTTCCGGACAATCGTCCGAAACTAGGGGTTCTACATTCCCTCTAGGGACTGAAGCCAATTTCTGACTCACAGCACCTATGCTTTCTAGCCGCACCATCTCTTCCCAGGAAGAAATTTCGTCTTCTTCATCGGTTTCATAGCGCAGCGTCACTAAATCTCCTTCTATGTCAATAATGCGAGCGCGTTCTATCCAGCGTTGCTGGTCCCGCAAGAAAACACAGACTTCACGACCATCGCAACAGAGTTGATATATCTTGCGGTGTAGCATGTGTTCCTTCTCCTAACCAGGGAACTCTTTAAATAATGAATCAAATTTTTCACCAGAATTGCAGGTGAGTGTAGCAATTTTTCCGCGTTAAATGGGTACTTTTTTGCCTCGTACCCATGATAGAGGCAAATCTGTAGCTGTAACCGTCTCTTCGTAAATCATCACCTTTTGCAGACAGCACTCTTTTGCCGTGGCTGATGATTTATTGAGAAAAGGTTTCGCGCGAATTGAGCCGCAGATAGTTGGTGCAAAATTTCTTTGGAGCTTAAAAGCAGCCTGAGCATTTGTCATTTAGGTTTCGGTGCATTCAGGAATACGAGCATTACCTGAGAGCGATCGCGTTGCTCTACTTATTATTCTATTAACAATTGTCTTTGTCTCACAAGTCTGTCAGCAACTTTATAGGATTCCACTCGCAAATCGAATGCTTAATTCATAAATTTCACTTAGCATATTAGGTTATCGCCAACGTGTCAGAAGCGATCGCCTCCCAATCCTTCGTTTGGGGTAAGTTCCACTGGACTAGCTTTTGAGAGCGCTGCGGACAGTATATTGGAGGCTCGCTCTCTTTAAAAGCAGCATTACTTCTGCAAAAGCTTCATGCCGCCTCGCGTCGGAATCCATAATTTGGAACCTACCTGCCGGTATCCTAGCACAAACTTTACCCGTTCATCGCTTTTTCCTGGCATCGCTTGATTATTCTCAAAGCAGGATTTTGCCAAAAAACGGATATCTGAGGGCGCATCAATACTCCCCATCCTGGGAGTAGCGATCGCTTGGCGATGCAGAAGCTGCTTCCCTTCCCGCAAAAGACTGGAATGCTGCCATCAATATTCTGAAAATAGCTTTGAGTACCACAGGGCATGTGGCAACTTGGGTCATAGACCCTAACGCTTCGCGAGATTCGACCTCTACCTTGGCTGGAGCAATCCTGCCTGACCAAGTTGGGTCTGTGAACGAAGAATGTTCGCCCTTCTAGGGCGGAGAGTGTCAAAAGACTCTGCTAATCTTTCTATCGCGTCAGAGCGCGCCTCTCTTTGAATCTGACCTGAGTTAAGGGCATTGTAAAGGATAACGAGAGCTTCTAAGTCAGCTGACTGGTAGCCTTTCGTCGCTAGAAGTTGACCGATCAGACCTTCTGAAGCGACACTGAGGCACCCCGTTTGAAAAGCAGACTCTACCAGTGAGCGAATCATCACGATAAAGCTTCCTTGATGCACGAATTAATACTTATCCCTAGCCTAAAACATCTGCCTGGAGCAGTAAATAATATCTAGCTTCCGTAAATTGGGATATAATAGAGGTTTAGCCCTCAATGCAGTGATTCCAAGTTCAAACCGTTATGCTCGCAACCTTGAATCTACTCTTGAATCTACTATTTTAGGGCTTGTATTTAATGCCAGGAACCAGACTTGAACTGGTGACACGAGGATTTTCAGTCCTCTGCTCTACCAACTGAGCTATCCCGGCGCTTTGTTCAGTGCTTAATTAATGTAACAAACCTTTGGCGGTTTTGGCAAGCCCCTATCGAGAGAATCGCTAAAAATTTTTTAACCGCGCTTCCAACTCCCGCTACAGTTGAGCGCCAACCCACTCCCAGACGGGTTTGTAAAGATTTGCATCGATAAATATGTGAATAATTGTTCATACGTTATAGTAAAGAAGCATAGATTAGGAGATTGCCATGACCACCGTAACTTCGATGAAATGTGCTTGTGAGTCCTGCGTGTGCGTTGTTTCTCTGAGCGACGCGATTGAAAAAAACGGCAAGTACTATTGCAGCGATGCCTGCGCCAACGGTCACCCGAATGGCACTGGCTGCGAACATCACGGTTGCAGCTGCGGCTAAAGTACTCATAACCCCACCCGCAAAGGTGTTTTTCGGGTGGGGTTAAGTTTCAAGAGGCTGGTATTTTCAGCTTGGTGACGGCGATAACGGCTAGGAATATCAAAAACTGAGCTAATACGATGCTCGGACCAGAAGGCCAGTTTAGCTGGGGCAGTCCAGACAAAAGAAGGCCGAAAATGCTGCTGGTAGCGCCAATTATCACGGATAGTGCCAGAAAGCGGCTAAATTGGTGACTCAACAATTTGGCGGCTGAAGCTGGGATAACCAAGAAAGCATTTACTAATAAAATTCCTATCGCTTTAGTTGCTAATGCAACGGTTAAAGACAGCAGTACGACAAAGCAGTAGCGGTGAAGTCCGACGGGGATACCTTGAACTTTCGCCACTGCTGGATTAAGTGTAAGTAGGATTTGCTGCTGTAGGGTGGTGAACAGATAAATGCTACCACCCAGGATTAAAAGCGAGGTGAGTACTAAGTCTGTTACATCGATGGCGAGAATATCCCCAAACAGCACATTCATCAAGCCGCCTCGATAACCTCTCACCAAGCTGCTGAGGATAATTCCAATTGCTAAAGTTCCCGATAAAACAACGTTGAGGATGTTATCGCTGGCTAAGTTGGTTTGGTCGATCAGATACAGTACAACTAAACCAAACGCGAGGGTAAAGGGTAGCAGCATCCAGGTGGGGTTTAACTGTAGCAAAACGCCTAAAACAATTCCCACCAAAGCCGAGTGACCTACGGCGTGGCTAAAAAAGGATAATTGCCTGAGAGTGACGAAGCTGCCGAGTAAGCCTCCCCACAATCCCATTAATATACCGCCCGCGATCGCGCGCTGCATAAACGGAAACTGTAGCAGCCTTATCAAGTCATTTTCCGCCGCGATCGCAAACAAGCTAAAATTATTCAGTAAGTCAAGTAAAATCATTTTTACACTACTTATACAAATCCATCTCAAGATTTATTGTCACTTGTAAGTTTAATATGTCAGCAAACCCGGCTGTTGAAGCAAATATAACCAATTCCGTTGAAGATTCAGAACACCTCACCTGCAATCCGCCACACCCAGTTGAGCTTTCACAAGTTCATCACCTCAAAGGTCAACTGCTAAATACCGAAAAAGCTCAACGCATGGCAGAATTTTTCAGCCTTTTGGGAGATGCCAATCGCCTGCGGATTCTTTCAATATTAGCAATAAAAGAACGCTGCGTTGGCGATTTAGCAGCAGCACTGGAAATGAGCGAATCGGCAGTTTCCCATCAAATGCGCGTCTTGCGCGCCATGCGACTGGTAAGCTACCGCAAACAAGGACGCCATGTTTTTTACCGCCTTCAAGATCGCCACGTTCTCGATCTTTACCATGCGGTTGCGGAACATTTAGATGAAATAGGTTAATTGCAGATTTTTTCTTTCAATCTCAAATCTGCGGCTAATGGCTAATGGCTAATCGAATGATATAAGTAAGCTCACAATTAGCAATTAGCTATTAGCAACCCCCATGTCTATAACTAGCAATTTGAGATAAAATCAATGGTGGTGTTGATAGCGACTGAAAGCAGGGCCATAGGTTGCTAATAGATTTTGGGGAGAAAGGATAGTTTGGGGTTCTCCCGAACATAGTATAGTTTGGTTGAGACACAGGACGCGATCGCAATGTCGATCTACCATATCTATATCGTGGGAAACCTGCAATACCGTCCAACCTTGTTCGCTTTTGAGCGAGTGCAGCAAACTGTAAAAATCTGCTTCTCCCGAAACATCCAATCCGGCAAATGCTTCGTCTAATACTAACAACCTGCGGTTACTTACCAAACAGTACGCTAATAATACCCGCTTGAGTTCTCCTCCGCTTAAAGTCCCAATCGCTTGAGTACGCAAGTGGTACGCACCTACTCGCTTTAGAGAAGATGCGATCGCTTCTTGTTTTTCCTTGTTTTTATGCTGCCAAAACCGCTTAGTTTTTCCTTTATTCCATCCCAAAGCTACCAATTCACTCACCGAAATCGGAAAGCTGCGGTCGAAAATAAAATTTTGGGGAATATACCCAATTAAACGCCGCATTCGCCCCAAATTTTGAATCTGGCGACCAAAGATTTCAATCTTTCCGCCACTGCGGGGTATTAAATCTAAAATTCCTTGAACCAACGTACTCTTACCCGATCCATTTGGGCCTATTATTGCCGTATCCGTTCCCGGCAATAGTTCAAAGGAAACATCCCGAACTGCTGTATAATTGCCCCGGTATATGGTTAACCCTTCTACTTTTACAACCGGGGCGTCATCTAAATTCATTCTCTGCAATTTAACTCGCTTAATTCAAAACAATTTCAATTTACTCACAAGCAGCTTGAAGTGCTTGCAAATTGCTACCCATAGCAGTAAAATAATGCTGCGGATCGCTGCTGCCGCTTTCTAGGGAATCCAAATTTCGCAGGGTCAAGTTTAAGTCGCGAGAAAGACTCGTCAACAATTTATTATCCGTTCCCGGTTCGTCGAATAGGGCTTTCACATTGTACTTTTTAACGGCTGCTATTGTTTTTTGGACATCATCCGGCGAAAGTTGCTCTTCGGGAATCTCTACCACTGCTACTTGCTTGAGCTGATATCGCTGTGCTAGATAGGGAAATGCGTCGTGGAAGGTAATAAACGTGCATGTATTGCGATACGGCTGCAATTTTTGCTGATATTGTTGGTCTAATTCTTTCAATTTTTGGATATAGGCGGCGGCGTTAGTTTCGTAAGTTGCTTTATTATTGGGATCGGCGGCAATTAATCCATCTCTAATATTTTCTACCTGTTTAATTGCTAAAACTGGATCTAACCATACATGCGGGTTTCCAGCACCATGCTCGTGGTCGTGGTCTGATTTAATTGGTTTAACGACGGGGGAAATTTCCTGCAAAGGTTTAATACCCCTGCTGGCATCTATTTGTTTAAGCTTGGTATTCTGAGCGTTTTTGATCGTATTTTCGAGAAATTCTTCTAAACCCAAGCCATTTTTTACCAGAATATCAGCTTGCGCGATCGCACTCACGTCTTTCGGCGTTGCTTGGTAGTCATGTACTTCCCCACCCGGAGGTACTAACACATCCACCTGCGCCAACTCTCCCACCACTGCCTGTGTAAACCAATACATCGGCAAGAATGTTGTCATTACCCTTAGTTTCGGCTTTACAGGTGTAGGCTGTGCTACGGGGGATGCGGGCGTTGTTGTGGTTTGCGTGCAGCCTGCTACTGGCAAGCAAGTCAATAACAAACTTAGTATAAATTTTTGCAATTTATGTCGATTCACGGTTTCCCTCCTTTGATTCCACGGCTGGCGATACTGCCGTAAAACCATTTGAGAATAGATCTTATTCTAACTATAGATGCCAGAATTAAGATCGTTATGGTTACAAATCCCCACCTTCCCAAGCGACAAGGGTTGGAAACGGTTCTAGGGAAAGTTATTGCAAGTTAATAGCACTTATGTGGGGCAAAAAGCTAAGTTTTCTCAAATGGTTGGCGTCTGGAGCTTAAGTGGTGTAATGATAAATTGCTGTTAAGCTGAAAGTGGTGTGAGGATTAAAAGATTGAATATGTTGAGAATAAACAGCAATAAGCAAGCGAGTGCAACCGTAGTGGGTGCGGTGCTAGCGATCGCGACAGCCACAATCGGTGCAACCCCGACTTTATCTCACGCAGGAGAAATCTCACCAAACTCGCAAGAGGAAGACATTGTACAACAAATCGAACAATACAGCAATAACAGTATCGAGGCAGAAGACCCTCTCGCCCAAGTTACCTCGGTTTCCCAGCTAACCGACGTAGACCCTACCCACTGGGCATTTCAAGCGCTACAATCTCTAGTCGAGCGCTATGGTTGTATAGAAGGTTACCCAGACCGCACGTATCGGGGAAACCGCGCCTTAACGCGCTATGAATTCGCCGCCGGGTTAAATGCTTGCTTAGACCGCATTCAGGAACTAATCGCCGCAGCAGTATCTGACTTACCGAGTCGAGACGATATCGCGACTATCCGACGGTTGCAAGAAGAATTTAGAGGGGAACTCGCTTCGTTGCGGGGAAGGGTAGATGCGCTGGAACCTCGCGTCGCTAGGTTGGAAGCACAGCAATTTTCTACCACGACCAAGCTAGCTGGGGAAGTAATCTTTGCAGCGGCGGGTATTATAGCGGGAGAAAATGCCTTTGGTGAGGAAATAGACCGCATACCCGTTTTAGCACATCGCACGCGGCTGAATTTTGAAACCAGCTTCACCGGGAAAGATTTACTCAGGACGCGACTTCAGGCGGGTAACTTAGATGCCTTCTCTGCCAATAATACATTGACACCCGAAGGGGATTTAATTTATGGAGCGGGGGCGTTTGGTACCGGAGATAGCGATATCGTACTTGATGAATTGTCCTACACGTTTCCCTTGGGCGATCGCACTCAAGTCGTACTGCGCGCCAATGCAGGGGGATCGGATAGTTTTACCGATACGCTTAACCCCTTCTTTGACGGGGATGGTGCTACAGGTTCGATATCGCGTTTTGGTACGCGGCATGGGATTTATTATCTCGCCGATGGCACTGGGATCGGACTGCGACACGAATTTAGCGATAGTGTAGAACTCAGCTTGGGGTATGGCGTCAATTCGGAAACAGCTAATAATCCATTAGATGGGAATGGGTTGTTTAATGGGCCATATGGTGCGATCGCTCAGCTAACCTTCAAACCCAGCAAAAACTTCAAGTTCGGTTTTACTTACGTTAACTCGTACAATACCGACCTGGGAACGGGTAGTCGCATCGCTAACTTGCGATCTTATTTAGCCGATGGTACCGATACGCGACTTGAAGCTAGTGGGTTACAAGGCTCAGATCTGCCAATTTCTAGCAATTCTTACGGATTTGGCTTATCTTGGCAAATTAGTCCTGGATTTGCGATTGGTGGTTGGGCGGGTTACACCAACACCCGCACTCTATCATCTCTGGGCGGGGAACTTCCCCGTGGCGAAATTAAAATCTACAATGCCGCCGTTAGCTTAGCCTTTCCCGATCTCGGTAAAAAAGGTAATCTAGCAGGTATTATCGTCGGCGTCGAACCAATCGCGGATGCGAATTCTAATTTATCGAACAATTTAAGTAACCGTGGTTTAGGTGGCGACGATGATGATGTTTCCTTCCACATCGAAGCCTTGTATCAAATCCAAGTAACAGATAATATCTCTGTTACTCCTGGAGTTATTTGGCTCACCGCCCCCGACCACAACAAAAATAACGATGATGTTATCATCGGTACGATCCGCACGACTTTTAGTTTCTAGACTCTTTAGCTAAAAAGTTGTTGTATTGTGAAAGACCAGCCGGATCAAAGGCTGGTCTGAAAAAATACATATCTTTTGTTGTCGTTTGAAACTGAGGAAACCCAAACTGCGCGTTCCCAAGTCGTCAGCGGGTTAAGTTTCTTAACACTATAGTATCAGGGTATGCGTACCTTTGCGATCGGTGCTTACTCTGAGTTTGGTTCGGTATTCTTTACATATTCGCTTCCGCGTTGGGGACGCCCCCAAATTACCCGCTCTTGCTTGTATATTGCGACGCCCGGTTTTGCACCCTTGGGTTTGTATACTTGTGCGGGTTTGGTATAAACAACCGGAACTTGGTCGCTTTGTCGGGCGCGGCTGTAGTAAGCTGCTAGATCGGCAGCGAATTCGAGATCGGCTTGTTCGGGAACCGATCCTGGTTCCAAACGCAGCAGCACGTGACTACCGGGTATTTCTTGGGTGTGGAACCACAGGTCGTAATCAGCACCAAGGCGAAAAGTCAAGCGATCGTTTTGTTGGTTGTTACGACCTATTAACAATTCAAACCCACTCGGTGTGCGATATCGATAAGGTTTGCTTGCTTCTTCCCCTTTAGCAGGGCTGCGATATTCTGGATCTTCTAGATATTTTTGTGCAATTAATTCTTCCCGAATTTCTTTTAATGCCAGCAAATCTTCCCCTGTGTTGTAGGCGTCCAATTGGTTTAGGGATGCTTCTACCTGTTCCAAATACTCGATTTCTGCCTTAACTTCCGCCAAAAGCGGCTCAACTGCACTGCGAGCGCGTTTTAATTTTTGGTGCTGCTTATATAGTTTTTGGGCATTTTGGATCGCATTTTTTTCTGGTTCTAAGGGAATTGTAACCGGATTGCCGGTTTCAAAATCGGGGAGGACGATTGACTTCATCCCTGGTTCCCAGTTTTGCAGGTGTGCCATTAACAGATCTGCTTGTTGGCGATATTGTTCGGCGCGATCTGATTGCTGCAAGCGTTCTTCAAATGTATTCGCCTTCAGCCGTAATTTATTCAAAAGGCTGTTAAGTTTTTGGCTCAGTTGATGGCGTAGGGCGGTAAATTCTTGTTGGTTTAGTTGGGCGGTATAGTATTGGTCGAGTAAAGTTTGCACGTTTTTGGCTGGTTCTATCATGCCCCAACCGATTACCGTGTAGCCCTTGGTCGTAAAACCAGGTTGGAATAACACCCCTGAAGAGGGCGGGTTTATTTGAGTTGTCTGCGTTCCAGAAACATTGTTGGTAAAACCAGGTTGGA
>DNGJ01000224.1:10656-17428 GCA_003486305.1 Cyanobacteria bacterium UBA11371 | reverse complement strand
TCCTGCCATTGGCTTGTTTTTTTAACGTTCATTTAAGTTTAGTTTGAGTTGGTTTTTTTGGTAGAGAGAGCTGACCTCTAGGGAAAGCTCAAAACAGCTAAATTTTAATTCTTGACAAATAACCCAAGGTCTGTTATGCAGTTTATCGGTTTGATTCCCTGTTGGCAATAGATGCGGGAGGAGTCAAACATTTTTGCCCGTCCAAACCAATCAATTGAAATCTTTTCTGTTGTATTGTAAGGGGTGTGATATTACACCATCGGCCCAATTGCCATTACCTAGACTGGGAGAAGAGTCCCAATGAGTAAAGAGCAGCAACCCAAGAGAAAACCTGGCTCGAATTCTCCCAATTGGGAACTCTATAGCGGCTCTGGCAAGGAAATAGATTATAGCTCAATTTATTGCCCATCTCTGGGGTATGGCCCATCTCTAGAATATGACCCATCTCTGGAGGAAATGGCGCGATCGCTACAACCGACGGGAACGAGGCGCGCCGTAAACTGGAGTCGAGTCACAGTAGAACCTCGTCTTGAGCAAAAGACCGAAGCCAAGCTGACTGTTGGGATGTCTGGGGACTTAAATGACGCCATATCAGAGTCTACTGACTCTGAGAAACCAGCAGTTATATCCCAGCATTCCCCGCTAGTTCAAACTCAAACTTCGCTTAAATTGGACGAGCAAGCAAAACAAGAGCTAGAGCAGATACGGCACGAGCTTTTAGCCCTCGGTGACGGTCAGTTGTTGCAGGTAGTGATATGGGCAGAAGCTGTCGAGAGGTATAGAAAGCGTACAGGAGAATTATTGGTTGACTTAGAACTTCCTACTCCTAAACAACCTCGTATCTTTCTCGAAATTATCAGAGATATCGTTGCTCTTAAAACACAATTAGAAAGGTTAAACCCAGAAATATTAGCTCAACTGGGTGGACGCGACCAAATCATTAGGTATCCATCACGCTATCAGCAACTTCTAAGAATTGCTAGGTTATTAGAGAAACTCAAACCAGAAGATCGCGATCGCGTTGGTGTTATCAGCGACATTTATAGTACGAATTTAAGCGAATATGAGGCTACTTTAGAGCGGGCAGTGGCGGGGTTAGGAACTGCAACTCCAAGTACATCAGGCGCACCCGGAGCGAATTCCAGCCAGACCAGAGCAAATCCCTTAGATGAAGCCCAGAGGTTATTGTTTTTAGGTGGCGCACAGTTAGAGCAGAAAAATTATCAAAGAGCGCTGGAATTATTTCAAGCTGCGCTAAAGTTTGCCCCAAATGTTTCTCTGATTTGGTATAACATAGGTGTTGCTTTAGGGTTTTTAAATCGACTCGATGAAGCCCTTTCTTTTTATGAAAGAGCTTTAGCATTGGATAATGATTGGGGTCAAGGAGGTAATCGATCTGGGGCTTTGAATAATCGGGGAGACGTTCTCCGTCGCTTAGGTCGATTTAAAGAAGCGCTCCAATCCTACAGACAAGCTTTGGAACTTGACCCAGATAACTTGTTCATTCAAAGTAATGTCAGGACTCTTGAGGATGGCATATTATCCACCAATCCATCTATCACAGTTCCAGATACACCTGAAGTTACTGTTAACAAGAAGGTCGTCAGACAGGAGAGTCCAGTAGAACTGGGAAGCACTTCTGCTGGCATTGCCGTGAATCCTCCTTTATTAGAGGTAGTACCGGGGACAAAAGTAACCTACTCGTTCAATCGGGGACAGTCGATTGGTGAAGATCTCAATCGGTATAGTTGGTACGTTCTTAACGACCCCCAATCAGTTCAAAGCCGTCGCGCTCAAGGTCTATTGACTTCAGAAAAAGTGGACGGACCCAATCGTGCTGTATGGGAAAACGCTACATGGGACTTCCCAGGTCGCCATACAGTCGTTTTGGAAGTGCGATCGCCCAACGGGAATATTACTTATTACCAATACGACCAAGTAGTCAAAGAAACTTCAGAATTTTTAGAGTCGGCATTTAACCAAATCCCAGCTTACGATTACGAGCGCTTTCGCGCGGGGCTGGAAATCAAGCACCTAGAAATCGCTCAAAACGGGGTGAGTGACCAAAAGGTCGGCATTCCCTACATCACTAGCACCGCGCCCAATCCTGCAAGAGCCGGAACTGCGCCCAATTATGCGCGAGAAACTTATAGCGTCGTCGCCAGCCCCAACGCCAAAGGCTATCGCTGGTACGTCAGACCCGAAAACTGGGATTGGTCGATTTATACTGAAAATTACAACTTTAACGGCTTTCCTCGCACCAAATTTCAAGATCGAGACGTACTGAGTCTAGAAAGCAATAGCAACTCGGCAAACTGGCTCATCACCAGTCCAGGAGTTTACACTATCATCTGCGAGGAGTTAGACGCATCAGGAAAACCTTTGGGAACGGTTGCTCAATACCGACAAGTAGTACAAGATCCCAAACAATTCAAGCAAACCGAGCAATTTCGTCAATATCTGGGGCAGGTAGACAGCGACATTGACAAAATAGCCAAAGACAAAGAAGTTGCGATTCGAGCGGTCTATCTCAACCCGGAAACGGCACAACCGATGGGGTTAGCGCTGTTTATCGGCCCCGATGCGGGCGACCCCAAACGAATAAAACTGCTTGACCTGACTCCTGGCGCATCGGAAAACGAGTATGGGGGAGCTAATGTCGAGGAAGCCATCAACAACTTCAGTAGGGACAATTCCTATCCCAAGGGGCTGATTAAGTTAGAAATCCCTGCCAATCGGAAAGGAATACAATCTCTCAGTCGCACGCTGGAAACTGATGGCACATCTTTCTTGGGAGGTTTGGCAAGCACGACGGGATGGGCATCTCTGGGATTGACGGGATTGGGCATCGCAGCTCTGGTGATTCCAGGCGCTCAAGTGGCGGTTCCCTATCTGTTCGCTGCTGCTACTGCGGCTGGAGGAATATCGAGCGCGGTCAGTATTGCCGATGAGTTACAGCAGGCGCGACCGAGCGGGATGCGAATCGCCATCGATATATTTGGGCTGGCTTCGAGCTTGGCAGTGGGAACCAGAGCGTTTCAACAAATCGGTCGCAAAGGAGCAGAGGCGGCCCAATCTGCTGGCAAGTTTTTGATTTATACCGAATTTACCAGCGATGCGATTTCTGGTGTCTTGCTCAGTGTTGAGGGAGTCGGGCAAATCGAGCAGATTCTTGACAGTGAGGGGATGAGCCGCAGCGAGAAAGTGACGGCAATAGTCAGGATTCTCTCGTTCTTGGCGATTAATGGCGGGTTGATTGCTTATGGGGCTAAAGATCTCGCGTCAGGAGGCTCTGCCAAACCAAAACCAGAAACGGGCGCTCCTGAATCGGCTAACCGCCCGCAAAATGACTCCACTCCGGCTAAACCTGCCGCACCGACCACTTCCAATCCTCCTATTGACCCCAAACGGTTACAGGAATTAACTAACGCTTTACCAGATGACTTACGTCGTCGCGTTCCCATCTTTGCCGACTCAGCCATAAGCGGTTCTTCGGTGCGGGTTTACTACCAACCCGACGTGAGCATCGGTGTCGGAGCGACAGCCAGAGCCGTTGACATTCAACTACATATTGCCACAGCGCGCTTGATGGTGCGCTATAGCGGTTTGCTGGGAAAAATTCGTCTCCTGTGGGAGCGGCTCAGAAATTGGATACGTCGCAATGGCGAACCTCGCGTCGGAACAATAGCTTGGGAAGCCAAACTAGAGTTAGAAAAATTACCTCAAGTCATTGCTGAGCGGCAAGCGAGACTCTCTCAAACCGACGATGCAGCAATTCGCTCCCAACTAGAAGCAGAAATCGCTTCCTTTGAAGCTCAGATTGTTCGCCACGAAAAAAACTTGGCGGCGATGGATACCAGTCCGGGCAAAGGTTTCATCGCTGCCGAGATCGATCCTGGAGCAAGGAATTTCTTCAAGATAGTAGAAGAAACCAGCAAACAATTAACAATAACTATAGAACAAATTATGCCGGAGAATTTGCGGCAAAATCTATCTACAAAAGTAGAAAAAATCGCAACAAGAAACACTCAACTCCGAGAAGCTGAAGAGAATCTTTATAACTCTGATAACCCACTAGAATCTGTTGAAAAACAAATTGAGAGTGACAAAAAACAATTAGCTGCCGATATCCAACAATTAAAAGCCGAATTATTTAAAGAGTTAGAAGCGGGATTAACAAGCAACAATACCCGATTAGGAAATGATGGATTTAGAGAACTCAAAAAATGGCACGAAGATATTTCAGCTACGCAGGAATTAATTGAACTCTCTCCTGAATTCAAAAAAACATATGCTGCCAAAATGCAACAAC
The DNA here is from genome assembly GCA_003486305.1 of Cyanobacteria bacterium UBA11371. GTDB lineage: Bacteria > Cyanobacteriota > Cyanobacteriia > Cyanobacteriales > Aerosakkonemataceae > Microseira. Next base: position 13,116 of record DNGJ01000224.1, on the reverse strand, counting down.
AACAAGAAAACTGGTTGCTAACTCCATATTTGGCTACACAAGACTCCGATCTTTTGTACAGTCTTGCGAAAATCGATCGGGAGGGCTTAACTGAAATTAGAAATGAAGTCGCACCTAAATTAATCGAGCAACGAAAACAGAGAATAAAGCAAATTGAAGATCTGCTCAAGCCTCTGAATGACGATATAGAAATCCGAATAAACAACCTAAGAAATGCAAGGGGTCTATCGGATAATGAAGCACGGTCGCAAGTGATTAGAGGTTTAAACCCAGAAACCACTAGACAAATAAGAGAGCTTAACGAAGAAAAAAATCGACTGCGCGCAGAAATCGATCGCATTGAAACTTTAAAAAACAGAATAGTAGCCAATGCAGAGGTAGAAAAATTTGCTGACAACGCTTCGGTTAACGATGTCTGGAACAGACTAACAAGAAATCATGAGGATGGTAATGAAAGTTCGACGAGAAAGTTGGTTAACGTGTTAATCGCTCATAAAATTGTTGAAGGCGGCGAACCAGAAATTATTGCCACTCTCGGAAAGATGAAATACCAAGGAAGATTGGTTAGCGATGTCAGTCGTGAATTTAAAGACCATTATAGACCCCAATTATTGAATTTTATCTACTCACAACCTACCTCAGAACTGAGGTACCAAAAAATGAAGCTGATTGCTGAGAGTTTAGACGTACAAAGTCAAGGTTCTATTTCTGAGGATTGGTATCAAGAAGAGTTCAGACGGAGAGTCGAGCCTAAAGTTCCTAATACTACTCAAGCGACTTTAGGAACACAAGATGCCAAAACCCAATATGGAATTGAGCTAAAGACCAAAGAGAATCGACGTTTTGACGAACTCTTTGGGGATGAAAACAGTGCCACGATTCGCGAACACAAGCACGTATCTGGTAAGCTGGGTGCCGAGCAAATCACTCAGTTTGAGGATAATATTCAAATCGTTCAGCACAATCGACGTATAGATGATAAACTAGCTGGAGGCGAACCGCTAAGTAAAAATCCACAAGATACTCCTGTGATTCTTGAAAAAGATGGCAAGAAGTTTAGACCCAACAAGCTAGTGTATACATTTGCCACGCCAAAGGGAGTGAAAGCTAATAGATCGTGGATGTATGGAGAATTAGGAGATCACCAAGAATACCTTTCTTTTGAAATTATTAACAGCAAAGGAGAGATTAAAACAATTGATATTGATAACATCAGTGAGTTAAACGAACCAGCCTTAAGTCAATGGCTTTATCCCGCAACCAATAACTCCAAAAACAACCCTTAAGTTTTTACCAATGCCAACACTATGAGCCAGAAAGTCAATCTAAAAACTAGCTTTAGCAGTCCAGAACCGATGGTATTGATGAAAGATATTTGTCGTAGCTTAAAACCATTTAATCAGAAATTGCCAAGTATAGTTACCGATGGATATGAAGAACATACTGAAACACAAGACTGGATTGATAAACTGTTACCAACTTACAAGTTTTCTGCGAGAGCCTATTGGGGATATGGTCTTATCGGCGAGTATGAAGAAGGTTTTATTAGTTACAACATCAACAAACAAATTGTTAAAATTCAAATCAGCGACTACGAATTAGTTGATGCAGAAAGCGTTATGAAAATGCTTGCTCCTCTGCCCTGGACTGTAGCCGCTTTTTGTCAACTTTCCCGTCAAGGTGGTTGGAAAGAATACCCCGCTCCCGGTTTTGCCGATTTTCACTTCCAACACGGTTGGGCTTGCGCCTTCAAAGGAGAAGGACACAACCACCTAGTATCTCGTCGCTGGCTAGAATATGGCCCGTGGCGGCTACTCAGAGATGAAGAAAACGATATCAGCTTCGTTCAATTCCACGACCTCAACGCTGACCCCGCTACCGCCTTAGAGCAAGCTAAAGTGGGACATCGCGCCATGAGCATTTATGGTGTCGGGGGCTATATTGGCAAAACTCACCCTTTCAGTAACGACCTCAGAGCGCTTTACGTTCCGAGCGCGCGTAACATGAGAGTAGTCATTCCCGCAGGGAAACAAATTACTTATAGCGAGATGTCAGACTACTGCGCGGCGAGACACTTTCAAGCCTTTGAAAATCAACCTTTTGATACGCTCTCGTTTGTCTTCATCGTCGCAGAGGAAGCACAACCATACTTACACGACCTTTGGTTAAGGGAAATCGAATGTTCTGGCTTTACCCCTCAAGGAGTAGAAGTTCGCCTCGATACTGATTATCATCCAGTTCCCCATCCTCCTGAATGGGTGAGGCGCTTAGAAGAGTCAGAAAATACTTAAAAGGATGGTTTTAATAATTGCCTCGCTCACGCCCTCGCGGTCTGATTAATAGAGAGCGATCGCATCAACAATTACGAGATTGCGAGGGCGAGCGATCGCCTCAATTACGATTCAATTACGAGCGCTTACCGCTGCGATCAAAGAGGGCGATCGCATCAAAGCTTTACAA
>DNGJ01000224.1:10159-10396 GCA_003486305.1 Cyanobacteria bacterium UBA11371 | reverse complement strand
TCAAAGCTTTACAAAACAGAATAGCACCCAGTGCAGAGGTTGAAAAATTTGCTGACAATGCTTCTGTTGAGCAGGTTTGGGAAAGACTAACAAGCGATCGCGATCGTGTTGGGATCGAAGAGAGCGATCGCATCAACAATTACGAGATTGCGAGGGCGAAGTCTCGCCTCAATTACGATTCAATTACGAGCGCTTACCGCTCCGATCAAAGAGAGCGATCGCATCAAAGCTTTACAA
>DNGJ01000224.1:0-10000 GCA_003486305.1 Cyanobacteria bacterium UBA11371 | reverse complement strand
TCAAAGCTTTACAAAACAGAATAACACCCAATGCAGAGGTAGAAAAATTTGCTGACAATGCTTCTGTTGAGCAGGTTTGGGACAGACTAACAAGAGAGCGCGAAGATGGTCAAGAAAGTTCTACTCGTAAGTGGGCTAACGTGTTAATTCGAGAAAAGATTGTTAGCAGCGAACAAGAAATGATTGATTTTATGGGAACTCTTAAATTCCAAGGAAGGGCTGTGAGTGATGTGCGCCGCGAATTTAAAGACCATTATCGACCCGAATTATTGAATTTAATCAACTCACAAGCTACTTCAGAACTCAGGTACCAAAAAATGAGGCAGATTGCTGAAAGTTTAGACGTTCAAAGTCAAGGAGACTTTTCAGAGAGTTGGTATCAACAAGAGTTTGCGCCCAGCAGAATAGATCCTAATTCAGGAAAACAAGTGCCTAATACTACTCAAGCTGTTTTGAGTGTAGAAGATGCTAGAATAAATTATGGGATTGAGCTTGAGACTAAAGAAAATCGACGTTTTGACGAAGTTTTTGGCTCTGAAAATAGTGCTACGATTCGCGAACACAAACACGTATCAGGTAAACTCGGTGCCGATCAAATTACTCAGTTTGACGACAATATTCAAATCGTTCAGCACAACAGACGTATAGATGAGAAAATAGCTGGAGGCGAACCACTAAGTAAAAGTCCACAAGATACTCCCGTGATTATTGAAAAAGATGGGAAAAAGTTTAGACCTAAGCAAGTCATGTATACTTTTGCTACTCCTGAAGGAGTGAAAGCTAATAGAAAATGGATGATTGCAGAATTAAACAGACCAAGCAACAGAGATATCCTTTCCTTTGAGATTATTAACAGTAAAGGAGAAAAAAAACTAATTAATAAAAACAATATAAGTGATTTAGAAGAGCAAAAATTAAGCCAATGGCTTAATTTCACACCATCTAATAATTCTATTAACGCCCCTTAACTTTGTATTAGGATTAAAACAATGAGTCAGAAAGTCAATCTAATAATCAGCTTTAGCAGTTCAGATGCAATATCATTAATAAAAGCTATTTGTCATAGCTTGGAACCGTTTAATCAACAATTACCAGAGCTAGTTACAGATGGATATAATGAATATACCGACACAAAAGATTGGATAAATAAATTATTACCAAATTATGAGCGTACAGTGGGTGCGTATTGGGGAGATATGATCGAGCATAAAGGATTTATTAATTATGATATTAGGGAACAAGTAGTAGCTATCAAAATCAGCGATTTTGAATTAGTTAATGCTGAAGAGATAATAGAGGTATTTGCACCTCTACCCTGGACAGTAGCTAATTTTTACGATATTTTTGATAATTGTGAAAATAGTGGTTGGGATAAATATATTGCTCCTGGTTTTATTGACGGTCATGGCGGTCACGGTTGGGCTTGCGCCTTCAAAGGAGAAGGACACAACCATCTGGTATCCCGTCGTTGGCTAGAATATGGCCCGTGGCGGCTACTCAGAGATGAAGAAAACGATATCAGCTTCATTCAATTCCACGACCTCAAAGCCGACCCCGCTACCGCCTTAGAACAAGCTAAAGTGGGACACCGAGCCATGAGTATCTATGGTGTTGGGGGCTATATCGGCAACACTCACCCTTTCAGTAACGAACTCAGAGCGCTTTATGTTCCGAGCGAACGTAACATGAGAGTCGTCATTCCCGCAGGTAAACAAATTACTTATAGCGAGATGTCAGACTACTGCGCCGCAAGACACTTCCAAGCCTTTGAAAACCAACCTTTTGATACGCTCTCATTCGTCTTCATTGTCGCAGAGGAAGCACAACCATACTTACACGACCTTTGGTTAAGGGAAATAGAATGTTCTGGCTTTACTCCTCAAGGAGTGGAAGTGCGCCTCGATACCGATTATCATCCCGTACCCAATCCTCCCGAATGGGTCAGGCGCTTAGAAAAGTTAGAAAATACTTAAGGGATGGTTTTAATACTTGCGCGAGCGATCGTGTTTCGATCGATGAGGGCGAAGTCTCGCCTCAATTACGAGATTGCGAGGGCGATCGCTCGCCTCAATTACGATTCAATTACGAGCGCTTACCGCTGCGATCAAACAGAGCGATCGCATCAAAGCTTTACAAAACAGAATAACACCAATGCAGAGGTAGAAAAATTTGCTGACAATGCAACGGTATCGCAGGTTTGGGAAAGACTGACAAGCGATCGCGAAAGTGGTCAAGAAAGTTCTACTCGTAAGTTCGCTAACGTGTTAATTCAAGAAGGTATTGTTAGCAGCGAACAAGAAATGATTGAAGTCTTGAAAAAGATTCCATTCCAAGGAAGGGCTGTAAGTGATGTCCGTGGTGAATTTAAAGACCATTATCGACCTACGCTCCTCAACCGAATTACTGACCCAAATCTTAATCAACAAGAACAATATCAAGCTTTGCGGCGCGTTATAGACAATTTAGATTCTGCAGATAAAGGAAACTTAGCCGAAGCATGGTATCAAGTAATACATGGACAGCCTAATGCTTTGACTCATGTAGAAATCACGACTGCTGATGCTGCCAAACAAGGTATTACTTTAATTGCTCCAGAAAAAAGATTCGTTGACCGAGTTGAAGGGGATACTATAGTAGAAATTAAAACTATTTCTGGTAAACTAGCAACAGGAGGAAAAGATAGTAGAAGTGAAATAGATCAGTTTAAGGACAATATCGAATTAGCAACAAAGAGGTATACAATCACGAAAAAAGATGGTACTCAGCAACAAATAACAAAAGTAAGATATGTATTTACTTTGCCAGATGGAGTTAAGGCTAATAGGGAATGGATGATTGCACAAATACAAAATTACGAAGATATTGTCTCTTTTGAAATCTTTAACAAAATAGGAGAGAGAAAAACAATAGAAAATATTAGCGACATTCAACAATTAGGCGAAGAAACTTTAACTAATTGGTTGAATAGTTCCAATTAACGTTCTAGCTGTAAAGTGAGTTAATCAATCATTCTCTTTTTTCAAAACTATGACTATAAAAATAGGTCTCAAACTGAGTTTAAGCGGGATTAATTCTTTGGAATTGTTACGACAGGTAGCACAATTACCTCCTTTTTGCTTAAAACCACCAACAAAAATTATAGTGGATTCATTTGATGAGTATCCAGGTACTTCAGATTGGATAGACCAATGGACTTCAAATTGCCGATATAGTGTTATGGCTGAATGGGGCAATTGGTCGCAAGATGAATATTATGAGGGATTTATTACTTATGAGCCTAAAGAAGGTGGTGTTAAGTTCCAAATTAGCGATTTTGAACTAACCGATGTTCAAAGTCTAATAGGAACGATCGCTCATCTTCCCTGGACTTTAGCAGTGTACCCTAAAGTTTACCCTAAATGGTGTGATGAGTCCGGTAACAAATACTATCCTGTTGGTTTTGGAGGTTTTCACTTTCTTCACGGTTGGGCTTGTGCCTTCAAAGGAGAAGGACATAACCGTTTAGTTTCACGACGCTGGTTAGAATTTGGTCCTTGGCGCTTACTTCGAGACGAAACCAACGATATTAGTTTCGTTCAATTCCACGACCTCAATGCCGACCCCGCTACGGCATTGGAACAAGCCAAACCGGGTCACGAAAAGATGGGATTTTCTGATACGGGGGGATTTATCAGACGCGATTACATTCTTGAATTACAAGAGTCTCAATCAGAGGATGCGACTGTTGTTGTCTCTCCTGATGGTCAAGAAGTAACAAGAGGCGAACTCTTTGCTAAATTAAACTATCAACATTTCCCCCAAGGTCTTTATAATCCAGGCGAACGTAAATTAGAAATTGTCTTTATCGATCGCGAACTACCAGAAAGAGAACTTCTTGAATGTTGTATGATACGTTACTTTCAAGATCTTGGTGAAGATCGACCTGTAGATAAAGTTGCTTACGTTTTTATCGTTCCTGAAGAAGCCCAACAGCATTTACATCAATTATGGTTACGAGAGTTAGAATGTTGGACGTTTCCAGAAGGACTTAAAGTTCGCCTCGATACTGACTACCATCCTGTACCCGATCCTCCCGAATGGGTCAGGCGCTTAGAAGAGTTATAAAATACTTGAAGGATAGTTTCAATACCTGCGCGAGCGCGCTCCTGTTCCGATCAAACAGAGCGATCGCATCAAAGCTTTACAAAACAGAATAACACCCAATGCAGAGGCAGAAAAATTTGCTGACAATGCAACAGTATCGCAGGTTTGGGAAAGACTGACAAGCGATCGCGTTCGTGTTCCGATCAAAGAGAGCGATCGCGAGCTTGTTGGCGATCGAAGAGGGCGATCGCGCTCGTGTTCCGATCGATGAGGGCGATCGCTCGCCTCAATTACGAGATTGCGAGGGCGATCGCTCGCCTCAATTACGATTCAATTACGAGCGCTTACCGCTGCGATCAAACAGAGCGATCGCATCAAAGCTTTACAAAACAGAATAACACCAATGCAGAGGTAGAAAAATTTGCTGATAATGCTTCTGCTGAATTAGAAAACCAATCACCAACTCAAGGAAACCTAGTATGAATTATGCTGCGCCCCAACTAACATGGTATTCTATATGGAAGTACCTCAGTAATTTGCCAGATAGCGATTACGATCGGGAAGCAACTGCGCTGGGAACCGCTTACTTTGAACGGTACGGTCAACCTCTTAATTTAGGATTGACTAATGACAAATTAGAAAGAAAACAACGCTGTGAAAGCCTTTTATTAGTCAGCGAACAGGCAAAAGATAGTGAAGAACTACAACAGTGGTTGCCCGATTTATGGGCGGCTTTTTTGTTTTATGAAGACTCTACTTATAACGAAGACAAACCAGATTTAATCAACGCTGTTGAGTTTCATCACAGGCTAGAAGCGCTGCTCCAAAAAGCTGGCAGCCCAGAGCAATTAGAAAAAGTGCGATCTACTTACCTGGAGAGAAAAGAGCGTTATTATTATGCACAAAACGATCCCATCGAGGTTTACGAGGACGATTATTGGATAGAGTTAGCTTTAAGGAATTTAGAAACAGACAAGAATGCCTTTTGCTATGCCTCATTAATTTGGATTGATGAGGCAGCAGTTGATGCGTGTTTGAGTCAAACGACTTTAAGATTTAGTCAAATTTGCCGTTCATTGCTAACTGTTAAAGATGGAAAAACAAAGCTTCATTTAATCATACAGGCGAAGCTGGAAACACTACCGACAGGTTTGAGCCAGTTAAGCAATCTTCAATCTCTCACTTTGTGTTTGCATGATACTGAGCATTTATCATCAGATTTCGGTCAATTAAACAATCTTCAATGCCTCGATTTATATTGGCATATAAGTAAGTATTTACCAGCAGATTTTTACCAATTAGAGAATCTTCAGTCCTGCGATCTAACTGTAGGTGGATTGGAAAAATTACCCAACGAAATAGGGAGTTTCAGAAACTTAAAATGCTTGAGTTTAAGAGATATGTGTAACCTGAAAGACTTACCATCATCTTTTTCAAATTTGGTGGCGCTTGAGGAGCTTAACATCATCGATTGTGGATTTTTAAAATTGCCAGAACCAGTTGGTCAATTAAGAAATTTGAAAAAATTAACAATTGGCAATTTATTATTAAAACATGAATTTATAATAGAATTCAAGAATCCTCAGTTGAACAAATTAAAAGAACTCAAAATTACCGGAAGTAATATTTATAGTTTGCCGAGCGAAATAGGAGAATTAACATCTCTAGAATATCTCAGCGTGCAGTGTTATAAGCTGAAGGGTTTACCCAGCAGCATTGGCAATTTACAAAATCTCAAAGAATTACATATTTTTGGTGCTGAAAGCATTAACTATGTGCCAGAAACACTCAACCAGTTAACGAGCTTGCAATGGCTATCTTTGAGGACTTTAAGAAAAGGAAACATTCCAAAGGTTTTATTTAAAATGCCATTTTTACAGAGATTAGCTTTAGAATGCGAGACAGATAGAAAAGAAATTGAGCGTCTTAAACTAGCTTTACCCCACACCGAAGTAAATATCACAAATCTTAATAAAAAGAGGTGACTTTAAAGAAGAGAGATAAGTTAGTTAGCTCTCAGTTTAGGTTACACCTAGTTTTTGTTTTCACGCTCTGCTTTACACCATCATAATTAATCTGTCTGTGAGGGCGATCGCTCAGGATAGATCTGCCGTCAGGAAGCTCTGCCAAACCAACATCAGAAACGGGCGCTCCTGAATCGGCTAACCGCCCGCAAAATGACTCACAGGCGTCAATTCCGCTCAAAAAGCGTACTCGGAATATCAAGAAAAAATTGAGGTTGTGCGAAAAAGGTTTCGCGGTTTTTGTGCCTTGGTTTTCGGCAACCCGTCTAACTTATCACAAAAATACCTCCTCGTTGCGAGTCGGTATGGTTAAGTTTAGTTAAATTTTTGGCTATTTAATCATGCTCCCGCTCCCAATATTTCTGAGGTACTAAGAGCGATCAATTTTTCCAATCATTCGTTAGATTATGGGCTGGATTAGCTTAATCTTAGCCGAGATCGGGAACATAACTTATGATATCGACGAGCTACTGAGTCAGTTACCCAATTCACCCAATCTCGACTATTGGGCCAACATACCCATTATCCTCATCGACGTCCAGCGGACTCTCGGCACCATCGATCTGCACCCGTACCAAATATTCTCCCGCGATCGCATCCAAAATCGGAAACACCACCGCGTCGGTATCCTCATCGCGGGGTTTGGCGGCAAAAATGTAACCCACCGAATTGTTAGAAGACCGCTCGTTCAAAAACAATAGCACCCTCTGCTCGCTACCAACGGTTAAATCAACCACCACCCGCAATTCTGCCGAATACAGATCGTCCGAGTTTTTCCATAAATCCCATACATCTGGCTCTGCTACAATCTGCGGACACAAGACAAACGGCATCACGTTCGACGCCACCGCCCGATCTGGCTCGAAAGGCGATCGCTTCATTATCGGATGCAACACCCACAACTGCTGTACCCCCGCCCGCAAACTTTGAGCTTCTTCCGGTGGTAGCGAGGATAAATTCAACCGAATCTCTTTTTCGCTCACTTCTTGCGGCGTTACCCTCGCCTCGCCGATTCTCACCTGTACTAGATCTGCCTGCAACCGCCGACCGCGAATCATCAACGTACTATCCGCTACTATCGGTTGATTTCCCCCCGCTTCCGATATTACTTGATCGACCATCGGCTGGCTGGGTGTTGTGTAAAATTGTACGCTCCGTATTGGTAACGCTCTGCCGCTCTGTTTGTTGCCTTCAATCAGTACTGCCCCGCCTTGGCAAGCAAAAGATAGCACATATGGCGTCTGGAAAAACACTGACCAAATTTTCGACAGTTCCTCGGTATTCATCTGGCTGGGAACGATCGTCACCCGCTCGATTTGTTGTTCCAAGGTAGAATCTGCCAAATAGCTAAAATCCGGGTTATTCACCGTCGCCCGAATCATCTCAGGCGTTAAAATCGGGTTGTCAACAATGGTACGCACGGCGCTACCCAACAGGCGTTGGGGTTCCAACTCCAGCTCGTTGCCGTAAAACGTCATGATGTAGAACAAATCTAATCCCGCTTGGGCGTGTTTGATTAATTCTCCCTTGGGGCGGCGGTTGCGGAGGTCGTAATTCCGCCAAGCGGGATTCGGTGTCGCTTGATACAGATAAATATTCACTCCTATTTCTGGCGTCTTACCTCCAGTTGCTTCCGGGCGCACCGTGGTAACCTTGGCTCCGGGTACATCGAGTTGAACCGCCGTTTGCAACAGCCTTTGCAGCGTGGCGGTGACGGTAGCGATCGCTAAATAATTACTCATAACCTCTCTTTTGGCGCTAATTGCAACTTTTTGTTACTTTTTATTAAAAAAAAGTCAAAAATCAACAATGATTATTTGACAAAAATACCAGGCAGTATAAACTATAACCATTATTGCATCTACCATTTTAAACTGGGTTTCTCATCGAGTTATACCGATTCTATTGTTGCAGGCAAAATAGGACTGAGAAATGGCGATATGGGTAGAGATTGATTCATTTTTGACTAAACTCCCACAGTACCGATTTGGACAACCAAAAAGGCAGCTATACAACGTTAGCTTAACTTTTTGTAATGGTGTCTCCAGCAAAACACGCAACCAGTTACGTGTAAAATGCAACTGGAGAAGGGTACTAATTTAACCTTGCGATCGCTGACGACATCGACCTAATTTCAGGTTACCTTAGAAACCACAATCAAATTAATTTTGTAGGGCTACCACTTGGCAGCGGGACACTTAGGAAAAAAGCAGCTATCTCCTTGTCTCCCTTGTCTTTCTTGTCCCCTACCAAAACGTCCCGCGTTATACTTGGTAGCCTTTTATAGCCCAGTCTGTCTGTTGCCCAATTCCTCAAGGAAGACTCTCTATGGCAAGACTCGATTACTTTGCCCCTGGTGTATACGTCGAAGAAATTGACCGAGGTAGTCGCCCAATAGAAGGCGTACAAACCAACATCGCAGGCTTTATTGGCTTTACCGAAGCAATCCGCAATGGCGCGGAAATTGGCAAACCAATGTTAGTCACGAGCTGGAATCAATATTTAGAATACTTTGCTAAAGAAAACTCCGATGGATTCACAGATTTCGGCGCCTATTTACCATTTGCCGTCAACGGCTGGTTTTTAAACGGAGGCGCTCGCTGTTGGATTATTAGTATCGGTACTCAACTTCCCAAACCCGCAGAACATACCACTCAACCCGGACCAGAAGCAAATGCTCTGACTGTCAAAACCTCCAGCAAGCGCGAATCTTTGCAATTTCTCCTCAAACCGGAAGAAGCAGATAACGGCGCGGTCAACGTCGAAATTTATCCCAGCGAACCAAAATCTTACCCCGAAGACCCCAACGTCCCAGCCCCCGTCCCCGCTGAATTTTTCACCGTGGTGATTAAACGGGAGGGGCAAGAACTGGAAAGGCACGAAAACCTGACAATGGATAGGAACGTGCAAGCGGAAGTGGGAGACTATGCAGTAACCAAACTTCAAGAAGCATCCCAGTTCGTCACGGTTTTAGACCTGAACCAAAGAGGACTACCCCTCGCCCGCCGCCCCCTAGACGGTCAATATGAAGTCAGCCCTCCCCCCGTTTTACCGACGCGGGAAAACTTGTACCGATACGTGCAAGGGATACGCGATGACCGCAGCGGGATACAAGGGCTGTTTGAGATTGACGAAATCACAATGGTCGCCTGTCCGGATTTAATGCTGGCGCACAAACAAGGCTTAATCGACCGCGACCAACTCCACGGACTGATGGAATTAATGGTGAGTCTGTGCGAAAACGCCGCACCCAATCCCCCCAACCGCATGGTAGTTTTGGATGTCCCCCACGACTGCGTTAAGCCGCAACATGTAGTTAATTGGTTAGACCAGGAATTTAACCGGCGTTCGATGTTTGCGGCGCTTTACTATCCCTGGATTAAAGTACCCAATCCCCGCAACGCTGGAAAACCAATTTTAATTCCGCCTTCCGGTCACATGATGGGCGTGTGGTCGCGCACAGATGAAACGCGGGGCGTCTACAAAGCACCAGCAAACGAAACTCCACGGGGGGTGATTGGATTATCTTACGATTGCAACTTCCGGGAACAAGAATTATTGAACCCCAAAGGCATTAATTGCATCCGCACCTTCCCGAATCGAGGTATTAAGATTTGGGGCGCGAGAACGTTAGTGGAACCGGAAAAAACCGAGTGGCGTTATATCAGCGTCCGTCGCTTGATGAGCTATATCGAAAAATCGATTGAATTAGGGACTCAATGGGTTGTATTCGAGCCAAACGACCAAGATTTGTGGGCAAGGGTACGCCGGACAGTCAGCAACTTTTTGGAACGCCTCTGGCGGGAAGGCGCATTGTTTGGTGCTAGTCCGGAACAAGCGTTTTACGTCAAGTGCGACGAAGATATCAATACCCCTGACACAATGATTCTAGG
>DNGJ01000226.1:5041-13119 GCA_003486305.1 Cyanobacteria bacterium UBA11371 | reverse complement strand
CATATTTATCCCACTTAAATGGAGTTAAAGAGATGAGTTCAAAAAAATCAGACAATTTATCTAATTCTAATCAAAATCCCCAAGGGGGAAATAAAAAAAACGTCAAGGCTATCATCTCCTTAGTTGCCGGAATAATGATTATTACCGCAATTAGTTCATCTGCGCTCACCGTAATAGTTCTTCAACGTCTAGGTATAATCGTTTTAAACAACCCAACGCTTTCACCTTCTCCAACTGCATTATCCACTCCAAATGACTCAGCATCCCCAACAGCTTCACCTTCTCCAACGACTTCACCTTCTCCAACTGAGTCAGCATCCCCAACAGCTTCACCTTCTCCAACTTCCCCGCCAGATTCAGCATCTTCCATCTTCACTACCCAATGTCTGAGTGCTACTCCTGGTTATGAAAGCATTTTAGTAAAAAATAGCGAACCACCAAATATTGTTATCGCAGGAGAAGTTATGCCTGAACTTGGTTATTTTTATAGCGGCAAGTATGATTCCCTACCTGTTGTTGGTGAGGCTGAAGTTTCCTGCATTCTTGAGTCCAAATTTCAACAGCTTAACTTAGTTGTGGGAATGGACAGTCGCGATCCGCAGGCTGTAGATAATAGAAGTATAACAGTAGAGATGCGGGTTAATGGCGAATTAAAACAAACCAATACTGTAACATTAGGTTCAAAACAAAGGATGTCTATTAACCTTCAAAATGTCCGCAGTTTGGGAATAAAAGCAAAATGTAGTTATTACCGTTGTCCGCGCCTTTCAATCCTAGAAACAAGCTTAAAATAATCAGGACTTACGCTTGGGTTGCCCATCACCTTTGTTTCTTGGTGCGACTTTGGCGTTGGTCATTGGTAATAGGTAATATCATGTCCGGTTGCTCCGGAATCGCATCGGTCGGGGCGGGTTTATGTAGGGGCGGGTTGTACCAACAATTAAGTGGAACCATGAAATATTTCGTTAAACCCGCCCTTACTGTTGGTGGCAAAGATTGTTGTTACAACCCGCCCCTACAACACTTTAAATTATATGATAACGATATACCCGGACATGATATAATTGGTAATCGGATTAAAAGGCAGATGGATTGAATACAATTACCAATTACCCATTACCTATTACCAGTAGTCAAAGGTTTATTTGAGGGGATGGTGTTCGCTGAGCAATTTTTCGACTTTGGCTTCATCGATTCGGGCTGTTATTTTGGTTGCTTCGTGATTGTCTCGGATGGTTTTTGCTAGGGTAAGTGAGGAGCCAACTGTGAAGGTTAAACCCATGCCCATGAAGCCTTTTACCCAGCCATCTACGGGCAGGTAAGCAATGCCCATCGCCGTTGAACCGAAGGAAAGTATAAAAGAAGCCCAAACTTGAATAATCCAGGCAGCTGTGTCTTTTTGTGGGGTTAGGTTTTGCATAGGTTTTTCCGCCTTCCAATAGGTTTGAGTTTTTGATATTATTAGCTCAATCATTGGGCTATATAGTATGCTATATTAGGGGTTTGAATCGGAGAACACCCGAAGGGGTGATCCAGTTTTTCAACTGTCTGAAATTGTGGTTTTGAATAGGTGTTTAAATTGGCGATCGCTCGCGTTCCACTTCCTCAAGCGCTTGATTACCCGCTTGTTTCCTAATGTCGAGTCGATAACGCTTCAAGCTTTGGCAGAATGGCTCCAAGATCCGTCTAAAATACAGCCTGTTCTGCTCGATGCCCGCAGCGAGGCGGAGTATGATGTGAGTCATCTTTGCCACGCAAGGCGCATCGATCCTGACTCGCCTGATTTGTCAGCGTTATCAAATGTATCTTTTGAAACACCGCTAGTTGTGTATTGTTCGGTCGGCTATCGTAGTGCTGCGGTTGCCTCTAAGCTATTACAGGCAGGGTTTTCTCGCGTTTACAATTTGGAGGGTAGTATTTTTCAATGGGTTAATCAGGGGCGGACGGTGTATAAAGATGAACAAATCACAACCGTGGTGCATCCGTATAATTGGCTTTGGGGGAAGTTACTGAGATCGCAATATCGCGGCAAAATTTAAACGGAGGGAGGATGCGATCGCCTAAAATCCTGTTTTAAATTCAGGACTTGCACAAAGAAACCGGGTTTCTATGAAAAATCGCAGAAAGAAACCCGGTTTCTAGGATCTTCGCGCCTAAGTCCTAAAATTAAAATCATGTCGCGGGTTAGTATAATCATTCCTACTCTCAATGAGGCAACTTCTCTAGGACGCACCCTGCGTCTGCTTCAACTACTCGATCCCCCTGCTAGTGAAGTTTTGGTGGTTGATGGGGGAAGTGAAGATGAGACAATTGCTATAGCGAAGGCATTTGAGGTGCGCGTCGTTTCCTCGGAAAAACGAGGGCGTTCAATTCAAATGAATTTGGGTGCAGAAGCTGCAACGGGGGATATTCTCTGCTTTCTCCACGCTGATACTATTGTACCGGATGACCTTGTAGCGGTTATCGAGCAAACTTTGGCAGATAAAACTATCGCCTGCGGGGGTTTTATTTCTCTGATGACAGGTTCGATGACGACTCGATGGGGCATATCCCTACATAATTATCTCAAAACTTACTACGCTCCGCTGATTTTTAAACCTCGTCTGTTTTTTAAAGGTTTGCGCCTTTTGTTTGGCGATCAGGTAATGTTTTGTCGTCGTTCTGATTTTTGGGAATGTGGCGGTTTTGATGAAAGTTTGTCGATTATGGAAGAGGCAGATTTATGTTTAAAATTAAATCAGCGGGGACGTATTTGTCAGGTTAATCGCATTGTACAAAGTTCAGATCGTCGCGTTGCTCGTTGGGGTTCTCTTAAGGCGACTGGGATATATCTTTATATTGGTATTTTGTGGGGTTTGGGTGTTCCTGCAAGTTATTTAAAAAAGTTTTATCAGGATATGCGCTGAAAGCGAGGCAGCAGCCCACGCTTACTCGTTCCCAGGCTCCAGCCTGGGAACGAGTGAGGGGAGGTTCTACCTCCCCAGGTGTATCTAACCCGTTTTAACGGGTTTTAGCTGTAGAGACGTTACATGTAACGTCTCTACAGCCAGAAATTTATTTCTGGGCCTTTTTTGGGCTTTTTCTGGGCTTTTGGTTTAAGTTCCAGTCGTAGGGTAAATAAGCGATAGGAGTTGAAGAGTTAATTTGTGCATCGGTTTTAAGGTAAGTGCGGATATATTCGGGAACTGAAGGGGCGATTTGTAGAAAGTCTTGGCGATACCATTTGAAAATCTTGCTACAGTACAAGGTTCCGGTTTCTAAATCGTAGCGGACTTTATCGGGATTATTAATAAAACGGCTGGCTTCTTCATCTAATTGTTGATGTATACTTGCAGGGTCGTAAGCGTTGTTACGCAATAAGGGACAACCAATGGAGGCACAAACAAGCGCAAAGTGTATGCGCGGTTCTGGGAATTCTCGACGCAGGATATTATGTTCTATTTGATTGAGGCTGTATCGTTTTCCGGCGAAGGAATAGGCAGGAAAAAGGAAGAACCACAAGAAAGCCAGCCAGTTGGGTATACCGAGTATTTTAGGCTGTATTGATTGAATCGGGTAGCGTTCTAAAATGCCGGAAATTGTAAAGGCGTTGTAGAGGTTTATCCACAATGCTAATTTTTCATCTGTATTAAGATTGGGCAGATGAATGTGTTTTTCTAAGTTTTTTAGCCAGTTGTTTATTGCTTGGGGTTGCTCTTTTTTCCAGTTATAGTAGTCTACGCGACCTTGCGGATCTACGTATTGGCGTAAAAGTGCATCCCAAGAAGCAAAGTTGAGCATCGATTAAACAAATAAATCTAGGGGTAAATGTCCGTAGAGTCCGTTAATTGATTCGTCTTGTGAAGATTGGCAGGATACTAATACGCCGCGATACGGCCCTATGTAAGAATCAAGATACCATGACCCCCGCATGGAGTTATATTTTATATAAACGGGGCCGACAATTGAGGTGATGTCGGGTTTATCGTCAGGATAGGGGTAGCCTAAAGCTTTTAAATAAGTTTCCAAGGTTAAGAAACCTTCGCTAGCAGTATTGGCGCAGATGCCAAGATTTTGGGAATCTGATAAATTACTGAAAAGCAAAACCGCTTGGCGCAGTTGTTCTTTTTCTTCGGCTGAGTTTAATGTTTTTGTTTCGGTGCAGCTAAATTCGCCTAAGATTTTTTGTGCTTGTGCTACGTCCATATTGCTGTAACTAAACTGATTTTTCGTGAGGTTATTGTATCATCCGCTGTTTTAATGTTTGTATGCGATCGCTCTCCTCCCTCGGCAATATCCCCCATCACCCTACTCAGTTTAAAGCCTGCACAGGCAGGCTTTGTTTGTCTAGCCCTACCCCTGGAGGGTAGGTGACCAATTGTCCAAAATGAGCTTTTATTAATCGATTATTACGATATATATATTATTGTGACAAATATTTAATTACAACATAAGTACTTACGTCTACCCTGGAGAGGATCTGCAAAAACTTAAATCTGCAAAACAATGTACCTTGGGATACAAGACCAAGCCTGGAGCGGGGTTAGGTGACTGGGATTCGCTTAGGGGCGACCCAGGAGATCTGAGTCAATATACTTGACTTTTGATTAAAACAATGCATGGGTTTGAGATTATACTCTAATTTTAGCCAAAGTCGTGAAAGTCTTCCAGCGCGAGTAAACAAGGGGGCTTGGGACTGGGGCTGGGGATCGCTCAACATCTAATACAATTGCACGGCGGGACTATAGAAGCACACAGCGAAGGAATTGGTCAGGGCGCAACGTTTATTATTAAGTTGCCCCTCGTTTAGTTATTGGCGATTGAGGTTAAAAGCCTCGTGCGCGAAGATAAAAGACTCACGCTTGACAATAAAAGACTCGTCAGCGAGGATAAAAAACTCGTTTGCAAGTTTAAAATACTCTCACGCGAGTATCAAAGACTCGTCAGCGAGGATAAAAGACTCGTGCTTGAGAATAAAAGACTCGTCCACGAGGATAAAAGACTCTCGCGCAAATATCAAAGATTCGCCAGCGAGTAAAACATCTCGATCGGGACACGGCATCAGTTACAATTTGGGTTGTCAAACAGATCGATCGATGCCGTGTCCCTACTGGCGAAATATCTCGATCGATCCTGTGTCCCTACTGGCGAAACATCTTGGTCGGGACACGGCATCAGTTACACTTTGGGTTGTCAAACAGATCGATCGATGCCGTGTCCCTACTGGTAAAATATCTCGATCGATGCCGTGTCGCTGCTGTAATTCAGGGTTTTGGTGCGATTCCCTTTGCTTCGAGACAGCGCTTAAACTCGACTTCTGCAACGGTTGGGGCGGGGTTGTCCGATACTTTAAGTGTGCTGGGAAGCGTTGTCGAACCGGATCTATCTAATGGTTTATTTAAGTGGGCGGTAGTATTTTTATCGCCATTGGTTAAATATTTACTGCAATCGTCAACCGACTCGATGCGCTGTTTCGCGGCTTTGGCGATGCTGGAATCCTTCGCGGTCGGGTTAACAGTGGTATCTTTTGGCACGTAAGAACCTGCTGTAGCTGAGAAAGCAGGGAAACCCAATAGCCAGATTGTACCGATTAATAGAGCGATCGCAACGTTACGAATCATTGTGGGAAAGGCTGTTTTGATGTTCATTCCGCTTCAGTTCCTCCTGTTTGATCGGTGGTCTGTTCATTGCCGATCTTAGTGAAGGTCAAGCGATCGCAAATATTCCTTGAGGAGGAACATTCGTCGGAGATGGGGGATTTGCTTGAGTAAGAGTACCTAGAGGGAGAGCGAGCGATCGCACAGTTAACAGTTTTGTAGGGGCGGGTAATACCTACGGTGTGGGTAATACCTGCCCAATCTGTGGAACCACGAGATATGCAAGTTAAAGTGTGCCCCCACTTTGATTTTAAGCGAATTGTGTTGATAAACCCGCCCCCGCCCGTGGGATGCCCAAAGCCTAGCCGACATGATATTAACGGTTTTAGTAGGGTAAATACAACCTAAAAGTAGGGTTTTCTGACTGGTTGTTCCCTGATAGAGATAGGCACAATTGAATTAATAGAACTTTGGGATGGCGAACAATGAACGCACAAACCGGACGAATTGAAGAACCAGTAACAACCGTCGTTGTAGACGCGACAACCGTTCAATCGGAAATTCCCGCAGAAGAAAAAGTGCGGGTAGAAGAATTTAAAGTTAACCGAGATACATTAGTTACCTTCATCAAAAATCTGATTCGTAAAGGTAAGATACGGCGCATCGCGATTCTCAACAAACAAGGCGAAAGAATAATTGAAATTCCTCTACCCGTAGCGGTTGTAGGTTTAGGTGCAAGCGCAGTAGTATTTCCAGTAGCAGCAGTAGTAGCAACAATAGCGGTTTTGGTTGCAAATCCTACCGTAGTCATTGAACGACAAGAATAACAACCCGTAATGGCTAATGGCTAATGGCTAATGGCTAATGGTTAATGGCTCGAAAAGTGCTATATTAGTAGACTGCCGTAGCGATCTCAATTAACTATTAGCAATTAGCAATTAGCCATTAGCCATTAGCAACTCAAGGGGTGAATTTCATGTCAAAGCTTATTGAAACCAAAAAAAAGGGTAAATCGCTTCCCCCCAAGGCGATAATCAGCTTGGGAAAATTTATCTGGACAACGCTTTGGCAGGTAATGATGTCGCAAATGGCACCCCGCAATCAAGCAGGGGAGTACATTCGCCCCAATAGCTTTTTTCGCAAATCGATCTCAAAAGAAACTTCCAACCCTTACCAACCAGCCGCAGGACGCTATAAACTTTACGTTGGACTGGGTTGTCCTTGGGCGCATCGGACCCTGGTTGTGCGGGCGTTAAAAGGACTTTCTGATGCTATATCCGTCTCGATTGTTTCACCTTCCCCAGAAGAAGGCGGGTGGGTACTCAATCAACCAGAAGAAGGTTGTCGCAGTTTAGCTCAACTTTACCAACTCGCAGAACCCGGTTACACAGGACGCTCTACAGTGCCGGTATTATGGGATAACGAGACAAACAAGATTGTTAATAATGAAAGTTCAGAAATTATTGTCATCCTGAACGAACAATTTAACGAATTTGCCCTGCATCCTGAGTTGGATCTTTATCCAGAACAACTGAGGGAAAAAATTGATTATTGGAACGAAAAAATTTATCACGCGGTTAATAACGGCGTGTATCGCTGCGGCTTTGCCCAAACGCAAGCAGCGTACAATAAAGCCAGCGACGAACTGTTTGCAACTTTAGAAGAAATTGAAGCAGCACTAGAAACAAATCGCTATCTGTGTGGCGACAAGGTGACGCTGGCAGATGTGCGTCTGTTTACTACTTTGTTTCGCTTTGATATTGTTTACTACGGATTATTTAAGTGCAACCGCAAGCGAATTCAGGACTATAAGAATTTGGGAGCTTATCTGCGGGATTTGTATCAACTTCCCTGCGTTGCTGATACTTGCGATTTAGACAGCATTAAGCGAGATTATTATGGGAATTTGTTTCCCTTGAATCCAGGTGGGATTATTCCTTCTGGTCCCGATATAACAAACCTTTTAGAACCACACAATCGCGAAACTGTTGGTCAAAATAAGTTTCGGCGTTAGGCCGCCTGCGATTCAAATCGCTTTTCTTATAGCCAAAGTCCGTTAAAACGGACTAATATTTTCTAGCAGTCCACGTCATAGACTCGCGCATATTTCTTTAGTCCACTTAAGTGGACTTTCGCTACTCGCTGTGGGATTTTAATCCCTGGCGGGCTGGCTTCTCGCTCGAAGTCGAGGATATTTGTACTTTTATCCAAAACATTAAGCTATTAGCGATCGCATCATCCGACAATGCGATCGCCCCAATAACCCGATCTTGTTTCTCTAATATCATGTCTGGTGGCATCGCTAGCCTTTGTCGGGGCGGGTTTATTAAAACCTAGCGCTCTTAGCAAATATCTCTCGTAAAACCCGCCCCTACTATACACTACCATTGCTTAAGGACATGATATGTCATATCATTTCGGTTGAATTGCCCATAATAAAAAAACTTCAATCTGTCGTTGCGTAGGGACACGGCATCATAGATATCTCCGACACAGATAACG